>NZ_CP024923.1:4307500-4607500 GCF_002796605.1 Sphingomonas psychrotolerans | reverse complement strand
GTCGGCGAACGCGGCGGCGATCTCGGCCAGTCGATCTGGCTGCGCGAAATCCACGGTCGCGAGGACGGCCCCCCGCCCCCGATCGATCTCGCCGCCGAACGCCGCACCGGCGACTTCATCCGCGAACAGATCCAGAAGGGCGCGATCACTGCCTGCCACGACGTCTCCGACGGTGGGCTCGCCGTGACGGTCGCCGAAATGGCGCTGGCCTCGGGGATCGGCGCGCTGGTCAACGAGCCACAGCCCTTCGGCATCGCCGGATCGCTGTTCGGCGAGGACCAGGGACTCTACCTCGTCACCGTGTGCGATTCGTGCCTCGCCGACTTCATGGTAGACGCGCACAAGGCCGACGTTCCCGCCGACCATCTCGGCCGGACGATCAAGGAACGCGTGATCTTCGAGCTCGACGAAGGCGACTGGACGGTATCGCTCGCCGATCTCCGGGCCGCGCACGAAGGCTTCTTCCCGGCACTGATGGGCGACGACGCGGCGCTCGCCTGAGGCCGCTCGATTGCGGGGGGCTTTCCCTGCACAGAATTGCAGCTAAGGTGCCCCTTCCGGAGGGCGTCCTGATGAATGCTGGCTATTCCGAAACGTCGCTCGCCGACAAGCTCGGGCTCAAGCGCGGCATGCGTTGCTGGTTCCACAACATGCCGGGGAGCGTGCGCACGACGATCGACCCCGAAGGCGCGGAAATCGAGGAGCAGACGACCGCGTCGGACGGGCTCCAATGCGCGCATCTTTTCGTCACCGAGCGTGCCAGACTGGAACGCGAGCTCGCTGCATTGCGGCCGGTGATGGCGCAGAACGGCTTCATCTGGATTTCGTGGCCAAAAAAGGCGGCGAAAGTGGAGACCGATATCACCGAGGATGTCGTGCGTGCCGTAGCGTTACCGACCGGGCTTGTAGACACCAAGGTGTGCGCCGTCGACGACACATGGTCGGCCCTCAAGCTCGTGATACGAAAGGAAAAACGCGACCCTCCGGAAAACAGCTGACTGGCTTTTCTAAAAGGGATTGTGCACGATCTGGAATATGTTCGACCGTGAGGTGCTGCCTTGGCAGCCATATCCCAACCTGACAGATGCCGAACGCATTGCCCGCGCCCGGGCGTTCAACGCCTCGATGCAGTCGCGCCGCAGCTGCCGCGCGTTCAGCGAAGAGCCGGTGCCACGCGAAATAATCGAGGCGGCACTGGCCACGGCCGGCTCCGCCCCGAACGGCGCCAACCGCCAGCCCTGGCACTTCTGCGTGGTCTCTTCTCCCGAAGCGAAATGCGCGATTCGCATCGCCGCCGAGGAAGAGGAGCGCGCCTTTTACGACGGCCGCGCCGGGAGCGAGTGGCTCGACGCGCTGGTTCCGCTCGGCACCGGCGCCGACAAGCCGTATCTCGAGACCGCGCCTTGGCTGATCGTCGTCTTCGCCCAGCGCCGCGGCGGACCCGATCTGGACGACCTCAAGCAGAATTACTATGTCACCGAGAGCGTCGGCCTCGCCTGCGGGCTGCTGCTGGCGACGCTGCACCAGGCGGGGATCGCCACGCTCGTCCACACGCCCAATCCGATGCGCTTCCTCAACCGGGTGTGCCGCCGGCCCGATCATGAAAAGCCGCTGATGGTGATCGTCGCCGGCCATGCCGCGCCCGATGCCGTCATTCCGGCACACGCGCTCGACAAGAAGACGCTGGAGCAGATCGCCAGCTGGCTGTAGCGCTGGCCGCATGGATGCGGCCCCGCCCCCCCACGATGCGCGCGGCCCGGGCCGCCTCCCCGCGCTGGACGTGGTCCGCGGCGTCGCAGTGCTCGGCATCCTGCTGCTCAATATCGTCAGCTTCGGCCTGCCCGAGGCCGCCTATCTCAACCCGCGCGCTTATGGCGGCTGGCACGGCGCCGATCTGGCGGCGTGGTTGGTCAATTTCGTGCTCTTCGACGGCAAGATGCGCGGGCTGTTCTCGTTCCTGTTCGGCGCCTCGATGCTGCTCGTGATCGAGCGCGCGGAGGCGAGTGGGGAAAACGCGGCCAAGGTCCATTACCGGCGGATGCTGTGGCTGCTCGCCTTCGGGCTCGCGCATCTCTGGCTGATCTGGCACGGCGACATCCTCACCCATTATGCTTTGGTGGGGATGGCCGCCTTTGCGCTGCGCAATCTGCCAACCGGGCGGATGCTGGTACTGGGCGTGATGCTCGTCGCCGCCAGCACGGTGCTGTTCGCCACGATCCCGCTGATGGTCCATCACCTCCAATGCTGTGCGTCCGGTCCGGCGCAGGCAGCGGAGTATGCACGCGACCTGCAAGGCTTCGCGCGGAGCATGGGCGTGCCTTCGGCAGCCGATCTGGCACGCGAGCTGGCGCTATATCGCGGCGACTATCGCAGTATCGTCGGGGTGCGCCTCGGAGAGCATGTGGGTACGCCGCTGATCCTGCTCTGGTTCTATGGCCCGGAGACATTGGCCTATATGCTGTTCGGGATGGCGGCGTTCAGGAGCGGGTTGCTGCGCGGCGAATGGCCGCGCTACCGCTACCGGCGATGGCTGCTGATCTGCTGGGGCGTCGCCCTGCCCGCTTTCGTCGGCCTCGCTTTCTATCTCGTGCGGGAGCAGTTCAACCTGCTTCCGGTAGTGCTGGTCTGGGTGCTCACCGTGCCGCTACGCCCGCCGATGATCGTCGGCTGGGCCTGCCTGATCCTGTTGCTCGCCAGGCCCGGCGGCACGTTCACCGAACGGCTGGCGGCAGCGGGACGGATGGCGTTCACCAACTATCTCGCGACCAGCCTGATCTGCACCAGCTTGTTCTACGGCTACGGCCTCGGCTGGTTCGGGCATCTGTCACGCTGGCAGCTCTATCCGGTGGTGCTGGCGATCTGGGCGATGATATTGCTGTGGTCGAAGCCGTGGCTCGCCCGCTTCCGATTCGGGCCGCTCGAATGGGTTTGGCGCAGCCTCGCGCGGGGACGATGGCAGAGCTTTCGCGGTGCAGCCTCCGTATAACTGCGAATGCCTCGCAATACCCTTGCGAATCGGTCTCATTAGCCGTACATCCCTGCAATCGAAGCGTGAGGGTGCGATGGTCGTCTGCGTTTGCAATGCAATCCGGGAACACGATGTGCGCGAAGCGGCACGCAGTGGCGCGACCAGCGCCTGCCAGGCCTATCGCGCGCTCGGACGCAGCCCCAAATGCGGGCAATGCGTGCCGTTCGCGCGTGAGATCATCAATTCGGAACGCGCGGCTGCGTAGCGTTCGCAACTAGAAAAACCGCGGATTTCTGCGGTTTTCGCCGCGCGATTTACGCGCTATGGCCGTCCCTGCAAGCATAGGGAATATGGCCATGAAGGGCGACGCGAAAGTCCTCGAATATCTCAACGAGGTGCTCAAGAACGAGCTCACCGCGATCAACCAATATTGGTTGCACTATCGGCTGCTCGACAATTGGGGCGTCAAGAAGCTCGCCGAGCTCGAGCGCCACGAATCGATCGACGAGATGAAGCACGCCGACAAATTGGCGGAGCGCATCCTGTTTCTCGAAGGGCTTCCCAACTTCCAGTTGCTCGGGCGGCTGCGCATCGGCGAGACCGTCGAGGAGATCCTCCGCGCCGACCTCGCGGTCGAGGTCGAGGCGATCGCCGTGCTCAAGGAAGCGATCCCGCATTGCGAGGCAGTGCGCGACTTCGTCAGCCGTGATCTGTTCGCCTATATCCTCGCCAGCGAGGAAGAGCATGTCGACACGCTCGAGCGCCAGTTCGAGATGATCGCGCGGATGGGGCTGGAAAACTACATCCAGCTCAACAGCAAGGCCGAAGAAGCGAGCTAGAGATCCGCACCGCCGTGCTCCGGCGAAGGCCGGAGCGCGGGCGGCAAGCGAGCCGGCCAAGGCTCCGGCCTTCGCCGGAGCACAGTCGCGTTTAAAGAACCGGACGCCGGCCGAATGCTGCGGCGGGTTTGCGCGCGACGAGGGGGTTTGCCTCGCGTTCGAGCATGTCGAGTGTGGTCTCGAACAAAGGGCGCAACTTCACGACATGTTCTAGCGCCTCGGTCGGCGTCTCGCGGCGTTCGATGCAACCGCGCGCGATCATTTCGATCGTCTCGGCCAGATCGGCCAGCGGATCGGCGCCGAACTGGCGCGCTTCGCCTTTGAGGGTATGCGCCGGGATCACCATCGCAGTGGCATTGTGCGACCGCATCGCGTCTTCGATGCGATCGACCGATTTGATGCCGTCCTCGCGAAAATAGCCAAGAATGCGCACGAAATTGGCACCGAGCTCGGAGCGCGCTTGCTGGTAGCTTTGCCAGTTCACCAGCGGATCATTGCCGATCGTCACGTCCATACCTCAAGCATACCCCCCGGAACGGCACGGGGCGATGATAGTACAGGAACGTAAACAGGGCGTTGATGCGATTACGTGTGCTTGTCGCGATCGAACGGGTTCTTCGAGGCGCGCAGGGTAAGCCGGACCGGCACCGCGCCGAAATCGAATTCCTTGCGCAGGCCGTTGATCAGATAGCGCTGATAGCTGACCGGAAGCAGATCGACGCGCGTGCCGAACAACACGAAGCTGGGCGGGCGCGACTTGTTCTGGGTGACGTAGCGCGGCTTGATCCGCTTGCCGCCCGGCGCGGGTGGCGGGTTCGTTTCGATCGCGCGCTCGAACCAGCGGTTGAGCTGTCCGGTCGAGACGCGGCGCGACCAGGCGTCACGGGTCTCGAACGCGACCTGCATCAGCATGTCGAGGCCCTTGCCGGTCTCGGCCGAAACGGTGAGCAAGGGCACACCCTTGACCTGCGCCAGCCCCTCGTCGAGCGCACCCTTGACGCCGTTGAACAGGCTCGAGGCGTTCTCCGCCACGTCCCATTTGTTCAGCGCGATGACCAGCGCGCGGCCTTCCTGGAGCACGCGATCGGCGATCTTCAGGTCCTGCACCTCAAGTCCCCGGGTGGCATCGAGCAGCAACACAACGACCTCGGCGAAGTCGACTGCGCGCATCGCGTCCATCACCGAGAGCTTTTCGAGCTTCTCCTCGATCTTGGCGCGCTTGCGCATGCCGGCGGTGTCGATCAGGCGAACCGCCCGGAGATTGCCTTCCGCATCGGGCCATTGCCAGTCGACCGAAATCGAATCGCGGGTGATCCCGGCCTCGGGGCCGGTGATCATGCGGTCTTCGCGGAGCAGCTTGTTGACGAGAGTAGACTTGCCCGCATTGGGGCGGCCGACGATCGCCAGCTTGAGCGGCGCATCGGGCGCTTCGGAATCCTCGGCCGCTTCCTCTTCGTCGCGCTCGACATGCGGGAGCAGCGCCTCGAACAGATCGACCACGCCTTCGCCATGCTCGGCGGAGAAAGGGATCGGGTCGCCGAGGCCGAGCGCCATCGCCTCGATGATACCGGTCTCGCCGGCTTTGCCCTCGGCCTTGTTGGCCATCAGCACGACCGGACGATCGGTGCTGCGCAGCCAGCGGGCGATCTCCTCGTCGAGCGGGGTTATCCCGGCGCGGGCGTCGATCATGAACAACGACACGTCGGACTCGCGCACCGCTGCCTCGGTCTGCGCGCGCATCCTGCCCGGCAAGGTCGCGGCGTCGTCGTCCTCATAGCCAGCGGTGTCCATCACGCGGAATTCGAGCCCGAGCAAATTGGCCTCGCCTTCGCGGCGATCGCGAGTCACGCCGGGCTGATCGTCGACCAGAGCGATGCGCTTGCCGACCAGCCGGTTGAACAAGGTCGACTTGCCGACATTCGGGCGTCCGATGATGGCGACGGTGGGAAGGGGCATTTTCTTACTCACTCCCCTTCCTGCTTGCAGGGAGGGGCTGGGGGTGGGTGCGCGTGTCTGCGCGCCTAATAGACTCACAAGCGGCAGAAACAAAGTAACGGGCGGGGCATCGAACCCCGCCCGTTCTGAACGCTTTCGTCATCCCGGCGAACGCCGGGATCTCGTGCGGCTCGTGTCCTGCGCTTCTGCCTGAGATCCCGGCGTTCGCCGGGATGACGGCAAAGCGACAAGGTTACCGATACGCCGACAGCCGGCCCTTGTCGTCGAGGACGTAGAGCGTGTTGTTCGCCACCGTGATAGGGAGCGTGATCGCTTCTTTGACGTCCATCGTCGAGATCACGCTGCCATCGGCCGGCGAGGCGAAGACGATCTCGCCTTCGCTGTTGCCGAGCACGAGGCGGCCCCCGGCGAGCACCGGGCCGACCCAGCTGATCGGGTTCTTCATCTTCTTCTCGTTGCGATAGTGGCGCAGCTGCGAGATCCAGCGGATCTTGCCGGTGCCGCGCGCGATCGCGAGCAGCCGGGCATCGTCGGTGACGACGAACAGCCATTCGCCCGCCGCCCACGGCGTCGAGATTCCGGCGATGGTCTGTTCCCACAAAGGATTGCCGCTGGCGATGTCCATCGCGACCATGCGGCCGCCCTGCCCGATCGCATAGACCCGGCCCTGATCGATCACCGGCTCGGCGTCGATGTCGGACAATGAAGACACCGAAGTTGACATCGAGGTGCGCGACAGGACGACGTCCCACAGCGAACGGCCATTCTCGTAGCGATAGGCATTGAGTTCGCCCGACGAGAAGCCAGCGATGACGGTGCCCTGTGCCGAGGCGGGCGCGGCGACGCCGAACACGCCCTGCGATTCGAGGCTCGCCGAGACGGTCCAGCTGATCTCGCCGGTGTCCTGCGAGAGCGCGAACAGCTGATTGTCCTGAGTCACGACATAGGCATTGCCATTGGCGAGCGTCGGCGCGCCGCGCAGCGGCCCGCCCGGGCGCTTGCGCCAGACCACCGTGCCATCGGCGACGTTGAGCGCGACGACATCGCCGAGGCCGTTGCTGGCAAAGGCGCGTTCGCCCTCGACGCTGACGCCGCCGCCGAAGCGCGCGCTTTCATTGCCCTTCCCGTCGGTGGTCGCAGTGCGCCACAATTCGGCGCCGGTGTCCGCCGCCATGGCGTGGACGACGCCATCGGTGTCGATCACATACAGCTTGTTTTCGGAAACCACCGGCGACGCGGCGAGCCGCTCTTTCTTCGAGGGCTTGGCGACGTCCTTCGACCAGATCCGCGTCGGGCTTGCGCCGAGCGCGAGGTGCCCCATCGACTTGGCGGCATTGCCGCCGGGCTGGCGCCAGCCATCGTTCGCCGCAGCCTCGGGCAACAGCACCTCGACGCCGGCCAGCGTCTTGTCGGCGACGACATCGCTTTCCGAAACGAGGATCGGCACGCGCTCGCCGAGCACGGGGGTTTTCTTGCCGCCGCCTTTGAAGATCCCGCAGCCGCTCACCATCGCGAGCGCCGCGAGAGCGGCAGCCACCCTCACCTTGTTATTCATTTAGCCTTGGTTTCCTTCGACTGATCGATGGCGTCGACACCGAGTACGCCGGCCAGCTGAACCGCACGTTGACGGATCGATTCGGGGACCTTCTCGCCGCCCTGTGCGATCTGTCCGTAGAGCCGGCCCGCCTCGGCGCGATTGCCCGCCTTGAGATATGCCGCGGCGACGAGCTCGCCGGCGGTGCCGAGCCACGGCGAATTGGGATTGGCCAACCCCTTCAGGCGGTCGATCACGACCTGCGGCTTGAGGCTGTCATATTCGGCGACTGTCTGGCGAAGCAGCGCGAGGTCGCGATAGGGCTGCTCGACCTTGGCGTCGTTCGCCACTTCGGCGAACTTCGCGGCGGCGCCCTTGGCATCGTTCTTCTGGAGCAGCAGATTGCCCTGGGCCAACCGCGCCAGGACGGCATAGCCCTCGCCGCTGCTCGTCGCGATCTTGTTCAGCGCGGGCAGCGCCTTGTCCGCCTGGTTCTGCTCGACCAGCCGCATCGCAGCGTCATATTCCTCGCCCTGCTTGCCGGCCTGGCTCTGATTATGATGCTGCCAATAGAGCCAGCCCGCGAATGCGAGCAACGCGACCACCACGGCGCCGATGATCAGCCGGCCGTAGCGCCGGAAGATCTGCATCGCCTGATCGCGGCGATACTCCTCGTCGACTTCGCGCAGAAAGGCTTCGTCAGTGGTACCGGGAGGAAGCGCCAAGAGAGACTCCATGGGGTTGGTTCGGGCGCGGACCTTAGCCGCGGGCACCGCCTAAAGGAAGCGTGCCCGCCTAGCCCTTCAGCCGCGCGCCGGATAGACCTGTTCTGCGCCCGGGAAGTCCCGCGCCCGGACTTCGGCGGCATAGGTCTCAACCGCGGCGGAAATGCGGCCGGCGAGATCGTCGTAGCGCTTCACGAAGCGCGGAGTCCGCTCGAACAGGCCCAGCATGTCCTCGGTCACCAGCACCTGCCCGTCGCATTGCGCCGAGGCGCCGATGCCGATCACGGGAACCGGCACCGCAGCGGTGATCTCATTGGCAAGCCCCTCGACCACCCCTTCGGCGACCATGCCGAACGCCCCGGCATCGGCGATCGCCCGGGCATCGTCGAGGATCTGGGCATGCTCGGCATTGCTGCGCCCGCGCGCGCCATAGCCGCCGAGCGCGTTCACCGATTGCGGGGTGAGGCCGATATGACCCATCACCGGAATGCCCCGGCGGGTGAGGAATTCGACCACCGGCGCGATCGCGGTGCCGCCCTCGAGCTTCACCCCCGCCGCGCCGGTCTCGGCGAGCACGCGCGCGGCCGATTCGAAGGCGCGCTCGGGACTCGCTTCGTAGCTGCCGAAGGGCATGTCGACGATCACCAGCGAATGATAGCTGCCGCGCACCACCGCGGCGCCATGCGCGATCATCATGTCCAGCGTCACCGGCAAGGTCGACGGCAGGCCGTAGATCACCTGCCCGAGGCTGTCGCCGACCAGCAGGACATCGCAATGCGGATCGAGCAACTGCGCCATCCGGGTGGTGTAGGCGGTGAGCATCACCACCGGATCCTTGCCCTTGCGGTTGCGGATCGCGGGAATGGTGAGCCGCTTCATCGGCGACGGCGTGGGATTGGCGCGGCTGGTGCCGGTGTCGAGCGTGTAGGTGGACATGGCACACCTCTAGCCCGGCCGGAGGATGCACGCCAGCAAGCAGGGATGGACCCGTTGAGCCTTTGTTTAGTCTGTCGGCGCTACCAAGGCGGGGCATTCGAGGCGAGGAAGCACCATGCGACGATTGCTGACGTACATCGTCGTTCCCGCCATGCTCAGCGGTTGCGCCGCGTTGGCCGGGCCACGCGCGGCGGACACCTGCAAGGCAATCGCAGGCGATCGTGTCGCGCAGGCGCTAGGCTCGACACTGGTGACGCAGGAGCTCGATGGCCAGCGCAAGCACGGCAAGGAAGTCGCGTCCACATGCCACTATGATCTCGCCAACGGCGATTTTGTACGGATCACGCTGAGCAGCTATGCCGATCCCGCGGAAGCCGACGAGGCGTTCGCGTGGCTGAAGAAGAAGCCCTCCAACGCAGTGCTGAGCGAAAAGCTGGGCGTCCGGGTCCTCTACGAAACCGGCGAGAAGGAAATCGATGCGCTGCTCAGCCCGACCGAGCAGGTCTATGCGCGGATCGGGCACAATGCCGGTCAGGCAAAGCTGGACAAGACCGTCATCGTCGGCAGCATCGGCGTCGCGACCTTCAAGCACAAGGGCGTGGAGAACGCCGCCGAAAAGCTCGCCAGCGTCATAGCGCTGGCGAAGCAATGATCCGTCGTCCCGGCCGGCCTATCTGATCCAGCCGCGGTGGCGGGCCAGATTGGCGAGCCAGATCTGGAACGCCGCCACCGCCGCGATGAACGAAGGAAACGGCACGGTGGCAGCCGCGCCCTTGTGCGCCAGCAGATCGGTGGCGAGGAACACATAGCCGAACTGGACGATCACTGCGATCAGCGAGATCAGGAACAGCGGCTGGGCCAGCTTCGAGCGCAGCAGCAATGCGATCGCGCCGAGCAGTCCGGCGCCCACCGCCGCGGCATAGACCGGCGTGAACCAGCCGGGCAGCGCGGCATAATAAGCACGGTCCCAATCGGTGGCCGCCGGATCCATCGCGGGCCCGAATTTGACATGCATGTAGAAGGCGACGCAGCCGAGCAGTCCCCACAGCACCAAAAGTACTGCCACCACTACGAACCAGCCCGCGGGCTTATGCCGAATCCAGGTCGCCACGCATCCCTCCCACGCCCGCAATTTCCGCACGCGAGCCTAACGGAAATCAAACGGGCCCGCTAGAGCAGCGCGGTGGCGTAGCGTTCCGGTTTGAAACCGATCAGCAGCCCGCCGGGATGCTCGAGCACCGGGCGTTTGATCATCGAGGGCTGGGCCAGCATCAACGCAGTTGCCTTGTCGACGTCGAGATCCGTCTTGTCGGCCTCGGGGAGCTTGCGGAACGTGGTGCCGGCGCGGTTGAGTACGGTTTCCCACCCTTCCAGTTCGATCCAGCGGGCGAGCCGCGCCGCGTTCACGCCGGTGGTCTTGTAATCGTGGAAATCATAGGCGACCGCTTGGGCGGCGAGCCAGTCGCGCGCCTTCCTGATCGTGTCGCAATTCTTGATGCCGTACAGGGTGACGGTCATGCGGAATCCTCCAGAAAGCGGCCGAGCGTGACGACCTGCTGCCATTCGAGCCCGAGCTTCTCGTAGAAGCCGAGCGCGGCGTGGTTGTCCGCACGGACCATGAGCTGGAGCTTGGGTGCGCCGCGGGCACGGAGCCAGTCCTCGGCGGCGGCCATCAGCGCCCGGCCAAGGCCGGCACCGCGGCAGTCAGGGCAGACGGCGAGATAATAGACCCAGCCGCGATGGCCGTCGAAACCAGCCATGACGCTGCCTTCAAGGCCTTCGGCGCCGCGCGCGACCAGCACGACCGAGCTTGCGCCGCCGAGCGCGAGAGCGAAGTCCCTGTCGGGATCGTTCCACGGGCGCGTGAGGTCGCAGGCGCGCCACAGCGCCACCACCGCGGTGGCATCTTGCGAAGTCGCCGGCTCGATCAGCGGGCGATGCACGTCGCACCGGCCCAGAGATTGGTGATCTCGCCGTCCGGATCGCGCGAACTGAGCAGCCCGGACAGGCCGCCCATGCTGAATTCGATGCCGAGGGTCGAATCCTCGAGGGTGACCGGGGCGGCGGCGTCGAGCTGCTTGCGCGTCGTGCCGATGCCGAGGCCGGTTGCAGTGGCGAAGCGGCCGCCGTCACGCCCGTCCAAGTCCCAGCCGACGAACTTGCCGGCGTCGAAATAGAGACCGAGCCCACCGCGGAAGCTGGCGAAGGACAATGCGCCCGTGCCGCATTCCTGATCGTCACCTTCCTCGATCGGGCTGCCGAGCGCCTTGGCGAGCATGTCGGTCACTGCGGCGCGGGGCATACCGAAGGTCGCGCGGCGAGTGGCGCCGAGGCCGAGACCGTCGGGCTCCAAGGCCACCGCAGCCCCCCCGGCTTCGGTGGAATTCTGCCCGGCGCCCCGCGGCACGGGGACGATCAGTTCGTTGTCGTTGCCGGTGATGACCACCGATCGCGTGGCGTTGCGCTCCGGCTCGGGGCCGCCACAACCCGCAAGCAGCATGGGCAAGAGGAGCAGACCATAGCGCATCATTCCCATTCGATCGTGCCCGGCGGCTTCGAGGTATAATCATAGGTTACGCGGTTGATCCCGCGAACCTCGTTGACGATCCTGGTGGCGACGCGCGGCAGGAAATCGCCGGGGAACTGGAAGGCGACTGCAGTCATCCCGTCGGTCGACGTGACCGCGCGCAGCGCCAGCACATAATCATAGGTGCGGTGATCGCCCATCACCCCGACGGTGCGCACCGGCAACAGCACCGCAAAGGCCTGCCAGATCGCGTCGTAGAGCCCAGCGTTGCGGATTTCCTCGAGATAGATGGCGTCGGCTTTCCGGAGAATGTCGCAGCGTTCCTTGGTGACTTCGCCCGGGATGCGGATCGCGAGGCCCGGCCCGGGGAACGGGTGGCGGCCGACGAAGATGTCGGGCAGGCCGAGCTCGCGGCCCAGGGCGCGGACCTCGTCCTTGAACAATTCGCGCAACGGCTCGACGAGCTTCATGTTCATCCGCTCGGGCAGACCGCCGACATTGTGGTGGCTCTTGATCGTCACCGACGGCCCGCCGGTGAAGCTGACGCTCTCGATCACGTCGGGATAGAGCGTGCCCTGCGCGAGGAAATCGGCGCCGCCGATTTTCTTCGCCTCCTCCTCGAACACTTCGATGAAGGTCTTGCCGATGAATTTGCGCTTGGCCTCGGGATCGGTGAGCCCGGCGAGCCCGTTGAGGAACAAGGTCTCGGCGTTCACATGGACCAGCGGGATGTTGTAATGGTTGCGGAACAGGCTGACGACCTGATCGGCCTCCCCTGCCCGCATCAGCCCGTGATCGACGAACACGCACGTCAGCTGCTCGCCGATCGCCTCGTGGATCAGCACCGCCGCCACCGCCGAATCGACGCCGCCGGAGAGGCCGCAGATCACCCGGCCGGTGCCGACCTGCGCGCGGATCTCGGCGATCTTGGCCGCGCGGAATTCGGCCATCGTCCAGTCGCCCTGCAGCCCGCAAACGTGGCGCACGAAATTGGCGAGCAGCCGCGCGCCATCGGGGGTGTGGACCACCTCCATGTGGAACTGGGTGGCGTAATAGCGCCGCGCGTCGTCGGCGACGACCGCGAAGGGCGAGCCGGGGCTGACTGCGACGGGGCGGAAGCCGGGAGCGAGTTCGGTGACCTTGTCGCCGTGGCTCATCCACACCTGATGGCTTTCGCCTTCGGCCCACAGGCCGTCGAACAGCACGCAGCTATCCTCGATCTCGATGAAGGCGAGCCCGAATTCGCCCGAATCGCCGAGCTGCACCTGCCCGCCCAATTGGTGCATCATGACTTGCTGGCCGTAACAGATGCCGAGGATCGGCAAGCCCGAATCGAAAATGACCTGCGGCACCCGCGGGCTTTCCTCGTGCAGCACCGAGGCAGGCGAGCCCGAGAGGATGATCCCCTTGGGCTGCATCCGCTCGAACGCCTCGGCGGCGGCATTGAAAGGGGCAATTTCGCTATAGACCCCGGCCTCGCGCACGCGGCGCGCGATCAGCTGGGTCACCTGGCTCCCGAAATCTACGATCAGGATTGAATCGGCATGATGTTCCATGCCCAGCGCGCATAGCAGAAGCGGCCGGCATGGGAAGAGCCCGGTTATTGGTATTCGGCGCGCCCTTCCTGCCCTGCTTGCAGGGAGGAGAAAGAGATGTTGACGATCCTCACGGCCCGCAATTCCATACGCCCTCGAACCGCCGTTCGGCGCCGTCGGAGCGCTGTGCAACCAGTGACGCCCGGTGCGCCGTGCTTTCGTTGCCTGTATCAAGGCGCGCCAGACGGGTGATCCGTACCGTCAGCCCCTTGCCACCGAAGACAGCGCCCTTCTCCATCGCGCCGAAGCCACCTTCCGCCGTGCCGGCAAGCATTTCCACGGGGGCGCCATTTCGTACCACTGCGAACCCCCGCGCCGTCTTGCCGACATCGGCACGGGCCAGCAGTAGGGCCGCAGGCGCGCCCTCCGCCTGAAAACTACAGGCGAGTTCGCCTTCGACCCGGTCTGCGTCCTCTGGTCGGAGCGGCAGCAGACGGATCTGCGATCCATCGCCACCGATCGTGTCACCGGCTGCATTACCAGCCGCCAGGGGCAGCGCCGGCGCGACGGGAGCAGGAGCTTCGGACCTTGCATTAGCGCTCGTGGTCGACGCGCTCGCCTCCGCGCCATTCCCCACGACGGCATTGCCTCCCGCGGGCTCAGTCGAACAGGCTGCGAGCAACAGTAGCGAGGCGACGCAAAGGCGGGGACAGAGCATGCGATTGCAACGTGCCCCGTCCCCTGGCGTTCCCGCGACGCACCATGCTCAGCGCGGCTTGACCTCCAGCCCCGTCCACTTGGCCGCGAAGGCGTACAGATCCGCCGCTTCCTCGATGATCTTGTCGGTCGGCTTGCCCGAGCCGTGGCCGGCCCGGGTCTCGATCCGGGCGAGGTGCGGCTTGTCGCCAATGTCGGCGGCCTGCAGCGCGGCGGTGTATTTGAAGCTGTGGCCGGGAACGACGCGATCATCGGTATCCGCCGTGGTCACCAGGATCGCCGGATAGGCCCGCCCGCCCTTGATGTTGTGATACGGCGAATAGGCGTAGAGGCGCTTGAAGTCGGCTTCCTTCGACGGATAGCCGTAATCGTCGACCCAATAGCGCCCCGCGGTCCAACGATCGAAGCGCAGCATGTCCATCACCCCCACGGCAGGCAGCGCCGCGGCGAACAGATCGGGGCGCTGGTTGACCACCGCGCCGACCAGCAGCCCGCCGTTCGAACCACCCTGGATCGCCAGCTGGTCCTTGCCGGCGATGCCTTGCTCGATCAGATATTCGCCCGCCGCGATGAAATCGTCGAACACGTTCTGCTTGTTGGCGAGGCGGCCGCCATCGTGCCACGCTTTGCCATATTCGCCGCCGCCGCGAATGTTGGCGAGGACGAAGACCCCGCCCTGCTCCATCCATGCCACGCGCGCTGCCGAAAAAGCCGGGGTGTAGGGCACATTGAACCCGCCATAGCCCCAGAGCAGGGTCGGCGCGGGGCCGGTGGTCGTGGCCTTGCGCACGACGAACATCGGCACCCGCGTGCCGTCCTTCGAGGCGTAGAAACGCTGCTCGACCTTGTACTGCGACGGATCGAAGGCGACCTTGGGCTGGGCCCATGGCGTCGACTTGCCGGTGGTCACGTCGTAGCGGAAGATCGTCGTCGGATAATTGAAGCTGGTGAAGGCGAAGAAGGTCTCGGGATCGCCCAATTCGCCGCCGAAGCCGCTGGCGGTGCCGATGCCCGGAAGCGCGACCTTACCGTCCGCCTTGCCGTCCAGCGTATAGCGACGCACCTCGGTCCTGGCGTCGACCATATAGTTCAGGATCAGCCGGTCGCCGACGATCGAGGCGCCTGCGAGCGTCTCCTTCTGCTCGGGCACGATCTCCTTCGGTGTCAGTCCGGGATCGGCGATGTCGATCGAGACGATACGGTCGCGCGGGGCGCCGGCGTTGGTCGAGAAATAGAAGACGCTGCCCTTGTTGCCGACCGCGCTCCAGTCGTTCTCGAGCTTGCCGATGATCGTGCGCGCCTGCCATTTGGAGTCGTTCAGGTCGACGATATGGACAAGGTTGCGGTTGTCGGTGCCCTCGGTGGTGCCGATGACGAGGTAGCGGCCGTCGTCGGTGATTCCGGCATAATGGCTGAGCTTCGGGCTCGCCGGAGTCTCATAGACCAGCCGATCGGCCGATTGCGGCGTGCCCAGCTTGTGGAAATAGATTTTGTGGTTCTCGTTGAGCGCCTGGAACTTGGCCTCGGCGGGCGGCTCGGGATAGCGTGAATAAAAGAAGCCCGAGCCATCCTTGGCCCAGGAAAGCCCCATGGTATATTTGGCCCAGCTGATCTCGTCGCCGGTCTCCTTGCCCGTCGCGGTGTCGATCACCTTGATCGTGCGCCAGTCGGTGCCGCCGTCCTGGATCGAATAAGCGAGCAGTTTGCCGTCTTCGGACGGCAGCCATTCGGCGAGCGCGGTAGCCCCGTCCTTCGACCAACCATTGGGGTCGATCAATACGCGGCCCTCGCCTTCCAGCGTATCGCGGACCCAGAGTACCGCCTGGTTCTGCAAGCCGGCATTGTGCGCATAGAAATAGCGCCCGCCCTTCTTCACCGGCGCGCCGAAACGCTCATAATTGAACAGCGCCTTGATCCGATCGGCGAAGGGCTGACGGCCAGGCAAGGTCGCGAGATAGGCGTCGGTGACCTTGTTCTGCGCGGCGACCCAATCGGCGACTTCCTTGTCGTTCCGCACATCGTTCTCGAGCCAGCGATACGGATCGGCGACCTTCACCCCGAACTGTTCCTCGACGACATCGACGCGGCGGGTCTGCGGATAAGCGGGCTTGGTCATCGTCGTATGCGGCTCCGAGGGGGTCTGGGCGAGAGCGGGGCTGGCGAACAGAAGCGGAAGAGCGAGAATGATACGGCGCATCGCATACCCCGAAATGGAAAGGAGGCCGGACCCTATGCAGGGCCGGCCTCCTTCTCAAGTCTTTGCTATCGACGCAGCGATCAGGCGGCTTCGTCGAAATCCTCGTCGGTCAGCACCGGGCCCGAATCCTGACCCTTGGCCGAGACGTCGCGATCGACGAACTCGATGATCGCCATCGGCGAAGCGTCCGAGGCGCGGATGCCGGCCTTGATCACGCGAGTGTAACCGCCGTTGCGGTCGGCGTAGCGCGCGGCGAGCACGTCGAACAGCTTGACCAGCTGGGCGTCGTCGAGAAGGCGCGAATGCGCGAGACGGCGGTTCGAAAGGCCGCCCTTCTTGGCGAGCGTGATCAGCTTCTCCACGTACGGGCGAAGCTCCTTAGCCTTGGCGACGGTGGTGGTGATCTGCTCGTGCTTGATGAGCGCGGCGCTCATGTTGCGGAACAGGGCAATACGGTGAGCCGAGGTCCGCTGAAGCTTACGGCCGCCTACGCGATGGCGCATGATTTCTTCCTTCGTTCGTCAAGGGGCCGTGTGAGGTACCCCGGGCCAGGCAGCTTCAGGGTGCTGCCAATACCCCCACGCGTTTCCGCAGGAAGGCGCGCCCAAAGCGGATTCGGTGCCGAAAGTCAAGGTTTCGATGCCTGCGCGCCTTTCTGTCCGTCGCGTAATTCGCGATCAACAATGGCGATTGGGGGCGGGAACCAGTCCCGCCCCCGTTCTCAGGTCAGAAGTGCACGCCGACCCGCACCCCGCCATAGCGGCGGAAATCGCGCGGCAGCAGTGCCTGCGTGCCGATCCGGTTGCCGTAATTGCCGGCCGAATTCACCAGCGACTGGAAATACTGCTTGTCGAACAGATTGTTGACGAACGCCGTCACTTCCCAGCGACGATCCTGCTCGCGCACGCCCAGACCCAGATTGAACACGCTGAACCCCGGCTGGAAGGCCTGCGGATCGCGGGCGACGTAATAGAGGCTCGACTGGTACTGCCAGCTTACCTGCGCAACGCCCTTGAGATTCTGGCCGAGCGACGGCGCGTATTCCGCGCCCGCCGAGGTCTTCCACTTCGGCGATTGCACGGCGCGCGTGCCCGTCAGGTTCTGGCTGGGCGGCGTGCCGACGCAGCCCAGCGCAGCGGTTTGCAGCACATAGCATTGGGCGGCCGGGAACGAAGTGTAGGTCGCGTCGAGATAGGTCGCCGCGCCGTTGAAGCTCAGGTCGCGCGTGACCCGGGCACCGAGTTCGAATTCGAGACCCTTGGTGTTGAGCCCGCCGACATTGGTGAGGCGGAAGTTGGACGTGCCGTTCACCGTCTCGATCGATTGCGCCTGCAGATCGGTATAATCGGTGTCGAAATACGTGACGTTGAACGTCGCACGCCGATCGAAGAACTGGGTGCGGACACCGAATTCCTTGTCGCGCGACGTTTCGGGCCGGATCGGTCCTGCGTTCGCACGCGCGGCATTGAAACCGGAGGTCAGATCATAGGTCTGCCCCTTGTAGCCGGTCGTATAGCTGCCGAAGAACATGACGTCGGGCGTCACCTGATAGCTGAGGCCCAGGCGATAGGTGGCGGTGCTGTCGCTCGCATCGCCGGCAAAGTTGGTCGCGGCGATCTTGTCGCGGAAAGTGTATTTGATCGCTTCGTTCTGGACGCGGCCACCCGCAGTCGCGGTCAGGTGCGGCAGGAATTCCCAGTCGATCTGGGCGAAGCCGGCGATCTGGCGCGATCCCGAGCTGGCTTCCCAGTCGGCGGGCGAAAAGGCCGGGCCGCGCTTGAACGGGCGCTCGAAACCGACATTCGCGTAATAGAGGCCGAGGGCATAGCGGAATGCCTCGTCCCCCGGCGAGAGCAGGCGAAGCTCCTGGGTGAACAGCCGCGACTTGAACGCGCCGACGTTGATATTGCTGCCGAACGGGCCCGGCGCCGACGTATCGTCATGATCCAGATAGTCGTCGAGGCGGTAGCGATCGTACGAAGTCAGCGACAGGACGTTCAGCTTGCCGATATTGGCTTCGCTGCGCAGCAGCGTGCCCCAGCCCCAATATTTGGTGCGCGACGGGGAATTGTTGCTGATGTTCTGATTGTCCTCGTCGATCGTCACGCCGGGGAAGGCCACTGCGGGCGTCAGACCCGGCTGGTTGCGCAGGAGCGCATTGGGCGCCATCCGGATGAACGGGCGGCCGACGGTGGTGTTGCCGTTCAAATAATTGCCCGACAGCGTGAAAGTGACGTCGGGCGTCGCCTTCCAGCGAAGCTTGGCGCGGGTGTTGAGGGTCTCGCGGCCATTGGCCTTCTTGCCGTCGGCGAGGTTGCGGACATTGCCGCCCCAATTGTTGTAACCGGCCGAGAACACGTAGCCGAGCGTCTCGCTGATCGGCCCCGTGATGCTGAAATTGCCGCCGAATTCGCTGTCGGTGGTCGCCAGCGTATTGGCGCGCACATGCAGCGTGTCGGTCGGCTGGATCGTCATGATCTTGATCAGACCCGCCGACGCCGCCTTGCCGTACAAGGTGCTCTGCGGTCCGCGCAGCACTTCGATCTGCGCCACGTCGGGAAGGTCGGCGAAGGCGCGTGCCTGGAACGCGACCGCCGCACCATCGACGGTCACCGCGACGCTCGGCTCGACGCCGATGCCAAATGCGAAGGTGCCGACGCCGCGCAGCGACACGTTGGCATTGACCGGATGCTCGGCCGTGCGGATCGTCAGCGACGGCGCGACCTTGCCCAGATCCTGGAAGTGACGGACGCCCTGCGCCTCGAGCTGCGACGGCGTGATCACCTGCACTGCGAGCGGGACGTTCTGAAGGTTCTCGAACCGCTTCTGCGCGGTCGTGGTGACGACGATCTCATCGTCCTTCCCCCCGATCACGTCGGCAGTGACCGTTTCAGTGGCCGCGACGGCATTCGCGTCGCTGGTCTGCGCATTGACTTGCGCACTGGCCAAGAGCGACACGGCGAGTGCGCCAAAGCAAACCGATGTATTCAAACGCATCATTAAACTTCCCATTACCCGGTGATTTTACTCCCCAAATTTATAGGTGGTTTGCCGGGAGGGCTGGTCTCGTGCCGGCGGAAAGTTTTATGTAATCGGCGTAATTGCTGGAGAATGTTGCCAAAAGACCACAAGCGCAACTTGCGGACTCTCGCTGCCCACGCCTGCCGTTCACTCGAAGCTTCGCAACGACGCTGTCGAACCGGCCGTTTCGCGCAAGTAACGAAAAGGGCCCCGCATTGCTGCGGAGCCCTTCGTGCAGTCGAGTCCGACGCGGCAAAACCGCGTCGTCGGTCGGAGCCTGTGGCTCCGCCGGCCGGGCTATCGACGTCTCCGGATTAGCTTGCGCTAATCCGGTGCGCCTCAGCCCATGATTTCCTGCTCGAGCTTCTTGGCCATCTCTTCGATGTTCTCGGGCGGCCAGCCGGGGATTTCCATACCCAGGCGCAGGCCCATGCTCGAAAGCACTTCCTTGATCTCGTTGAGCGACTTGCGGCCGAAGTTCGGGGTGCGCAGCATCTCGGCTTCGGTCTTCTGGACCAGATCGCCGATATAGATGATGTTGTCGTTCTTGAGGCAATTGGCCGAACGCACCGACAGTTCGAGCTCGTCGACCTTCTTGAGAAGGTAACGATTGATCTGCGCGGTATCGCCCGAAGCGACGCCACCTTCTGCAGCCGCCGGAGCGGCCATGCCGATCGGCGCCGAGCGCGTGACTGCGGAATCGTCGAAATGCACGAACAGCGAGAGCTGATCCTGGAGGATGCGCGCCGCATAAGCGAGGCCGTCCTCCGGAGTGATCGTGCCGTCGGTCTCGACGGTCAGCGTGAGCTTGTCGTAATCGAGCTCCTGGCCGACGCGGGTATTCTCGACCTTGTACGACACCTGGCGGACCGGGCTGTACAAAGCGTCGACCGGGATCAGACCGATCGGCGCATCCGCCGGACGGTTGGCCTGAGCGGGGACATAGCCCTTACCGGTATCGGCGGTCAGCTCCATGTTGAGCGTCGCGCCGTCGTCGAGATGGCAGATCACCAGCTCGGGGTTCATCACTTCGATGTCGCCCGAGACTGCGATGTCGCCTGCCTTCACTTCAGCCGGGCCGGTGGCCGAGAGCTGGAGCCGCTTCGGGCCTTCGCCCTGCATGCGGATGGCGATCTGCTTCACGTTGAGCACGATGTCCGTCACGTCCTCACGGACGCCGGCAAGGCTCGAGAATTCGTGAAGCACATTCTCGATCTTGATCGAAGTGACCGCGGCGCCCTGCAGCGACGAGAGCAAAACGCGACGCAGTGCGTTACCGAGCGTAAGGCCGAAACCGCGCTCGAGCGGCTCGGCCACGAAGGTCGACTTGCGCTTGGGATCGCCACCGGCCTTCTTTTCGAGGCCGTTGGGCTTCTTGAGTTCCTGCCAGTTCTTAGGGTTCACCGACACGGGCTTTCCTCATATTTGGGCAGGACGGGGCCATCCTGCCGGGTACCAGCTGCCCGGTCCGGACCCCGCCCTCGGGGCCCGTGAACGGACAGTATTGCAAATCAGACGCGACGGCGCTTCGACGGACGAACGCCGTTGTGCGGGATCGAGGTCACGTCGCGGATCGACGTGATCTGGAAACCGACCGCCTGGAGGGCGCGCAGCGCGCTCTCGCGGCCCGAACCCGGACCCTTGACTTCGACCTCGAGGGTGCGAACGCCGTGCTCGGCAGCCTTGCGGCCGGCATCTTCGGCGGCGACCTGGGCAGCATAAGGCGTCGACTTGCGCGACCCCTTGAAGCCCATCATGCCGGCCGACGACCACGAAATCGCGTTGCCCTGGGCATCGGTGATCGTGATCATGGTGTTGTTGAAGGAAGCATTCACATGGGCGACGCCCGATGTGATGTTCTTGCGCTCACGGCGCTTAATGCGCTGCGGTTCACGTGCCATTGCTCAGCGCTCCCTTACTTCTTCTTGCCGGCGATCGGCTTGGCCTTGCCCTTGCGGGTGCGCGCATTGGTATGCGTGCGCTGGCCACGGACCGGGAGGCCCTTGCGATGACGGAGGCCGCGATAGCAGGCCAGATCCATCAGGCGCTTGATGTTCATCGCCACATTGCGTCGAAGGTCACCTTCGACGGTGTAGCCGGCGTCGATCGCCTCGCGGATCTGCAGCACTTCCTGGTCCGACAGGTCCTGCACGCGACGCTCGGGCGCGATGCCCAGCTTTTCGGTGAGTTCCTTGGCCTTGGTCTGGCCGATGCCGTGGATATACTGCAGCGCGATAACGACGCGCTTGTTGGTCGGGATGTTAACACCCGCAATACGTGCCATGAATTTATTCTCCCAGCTCCACGGGGCGCCGCATGGCAGCCTGCACCCCATCTCGTAGCGTTGATCCGAAAATGCGGTGGCCCAGCGAGCGCAAAGGAACGCCGCCGTGCAACCGGTGTTTCGGAAGATGGGCGACATATGCAGCCGCAAGGGCGCTGTCAAGCGCTGCGGGCAGCTATCGCCGGAACCGGATGCATACACGAACGTTGCGCGCCCGCCAAGCTGGATGACCCGACATCATCCCCCATGCCGCAAGCGAAGGGCTAGACGGGCACGACGATCGTCGCGACCAACCCGGGATCGTTGTCGCCGAGCTCCAGCCGCCCGCCATGCAACCGCGCGACCGACTCGACCAGCGCCAGCCCCAGCCCCGCTCCGGGCAGGCTGCGCGCCGAATCGAGCCTGCCGAACCGGCTCAGCGCCTGTGCGCGGTCGGCAGCCGGAATACCGGATCCGCGATCGGCGACCGTGAAGCGGAGTTCACCGGAAACCGCCTGGAGCGACAGCGCGATCTCGCCACCGGCGGCGGCGTGGCGCAGCGAATTGTCGATCAGATTGGCGAGCGCCTGCGACAGCAATTCGCGGTGCAGCTTCGCTTGCAGGGCTGGCGCAGACGGCGGCGGCGCGACGACGAAGCGCAACCCGGCCTCCTCGGCGACGGGCGCGTAGAGATCGGCGATCTCCTCGATCAGCGCAGCGGGATCGAGCGAAACGAGGGTGTCGCGCGTCACCGCTTCGGATCGGCTGATCTCGAGCAACACCGCGAGCATCCGCATCACCAGATCGGTCTCGGCAATCAGCCCGGCAAGCGCGGCTTCACGCTGCTGCGGCTGGCTTGCGGTCGCCGCGGCCTCGGCGCGGGCGCGCAGCCGGGCGATCGGCGAGCGCAGGTCGTGCGCGATCGAATCGGTGACCACGCGCAGCTCGGCCATCAATCGGTCGATCCGATCGAGCATGCCGTCGATCCGCAGCGCAAGCCGGTCGAAGGCGTCGCTCCCGCCCGCGGTACCAACCCGGCGCGTCAGATCGCCGGCGGCGACGGCATCGACCGCGCCGGCGATGCGATCGAGACGACGCGTGACGTAGCGCGTGAGGACGAGGCCCGCACCGACGCCGAGCACCAGCGACAACAAAACCGCGAGCAGCAACGCGCGCTCGATATTGCGCTGGGTGCGCTCCCAATCGTCGAGCAGGCGGCCGCTGACCAGCCAATCGCGCCCGAGCGGGCGGATCGCGATCCCCGCCTCCTGACCCGCCCATTCCCCGGTCGCGCCGAGCGTGGCGATGCGAAAGGCTTCGGCCGCAGGCGCGAAGGCGAGCTTGTCGGGACCGACGCCCAGCCGCCGCGCGCCGCTGCGGTCGACAACAACAGCAACCAGCGAATCGTCATCCGCCTGCGCATCGGCGATCGCCTGGGCGAGCGCCGGTATCCCGCCCGAACGGTAGACGGCGGCAAAGGCATCGGTCTGTTGCGCGGTGTCGCGGCGCAGTGCCTCGATCGCGTCGTCATGCGTCTGCTGCCAGATCAGCCCGGCGAGCGCGAGGCTGGTGACCAGCGACAGCAAAACCGCGAGCAGCGCCAGCCGCGCGGTGATCGAGATCCGCATCAGCCGTCGAGCGACAGGCGATAGCCCGCGCCGCGCACGGTATGCAGGATCGGCGCGTCGAACCCTTCCTCGAGCTTGCGGCGCAGGCGGCCGATATGGACATCGACCACGTTTGAGCCCGGATCGAAGTGATAGTTCCAGATCTTCTCGAGCATCATCGTGCGCGTGACCACCTGCCCGGCATGCCGGGCGAGGAATTCGAGCAGATTGAACTCGCGCCCGCCGATCGGGATCGCACGGCCCTGCCGCGTGACGCTGCGGGCGAGCAGATCGATCTCGAGATCGCCCACGCTCAACCGGGTGATCTGCGGCTCGGCACCTGCCCCGTCGGCGCGGCGGAGCAGAGCCTCGACCCGCGCGAGCAGCTCGGCGAAGGAGAAGGGCTTGGTGAGATAATCGTCGGCGCCGGCGTGGAGGCCCTTCACCCGATCGTCGACGGTGCCGAGCGCGGAAAGGATCAGCACCGGGGTGCCGATGTTGGCGGCGCGGAGCGCGCCCAGCATCGACAGGCCGTCGAGCCCGGGCAGCATCCGATCGGCCACCACAAGATCGAAGATGCCTTCGGAAGCGAGGAACAGCCCGTCGCGACCGTCGCCGCAGACCTCGACCGCGAACCCGGCTTCCTGCAGCCCCTTGGCCACATAAGCGGCGGAGGCGGAATCGTCTTCGACGAGGAGGATCTTGCGAGTCATCGGCAGTCCATCGCTTAGGACGCGGAACGGCCGGCGGAAAGAGGGGGACCTTCCGCCGGCCGGGCCGGTGCTGGACATGGCACCGGTGTGGCGTGCGCTTACTTCCTGGTCTTTTTGACCGTCTTGGTCTTCGCGACCTTGGCCGGCTTCTCGGCCTTCTTCTCGGCCTTTTGGTGCTTGGCGGCCGGCGCGCGCGCGGCGCTGGCGATCGTCGGCGCGGCGATCATCGCGACCGCGGCGATGGGGAGCAGGGTGCGGGAAAGCTTCATCGAAATCCTCCGTGGAAGAAGGAACCGGCGTGCTGCCGGCCCTGCCCTCTTCCTAATCCCGACCGCTTCACGCCGTGGTGAAGCCGGGATGAAGATTTTGTCATGTCGCGCCGCGACACCCCTGGTCAGCGCTTCGCAGCGCGTGCCAGTATCGCGCCGCCGAGCAGGATCGCTGCGACCATGCCGCCGATCGCGAGCAGGCCCGCGGGGGTGACTTCGACTTCAGCGGTCGCGGCGAAGCGTTCGCCGATCTGCAGCCGGGCCGCGGCCCGCTGGGGCGTGAAGAGCGGCCCCTGCGGCTCCGGCGGTGCCGACCGGACGATTTCGCGATCCTTGCCCATTTCAATGCTCCGCCGCTGCCTTGAGCCGGGTCCATTGGCCGCCCAGCACGCCGTCGACCGGCGCTGCGATACCGGTTAGCCCCGGCCCGGCCACGGCATAATCGGCAGTGAGTTCGGTGCCGGCGGCGGCGGGCTTGAGCGTGATGGTCAGGACCGCAATCACCGGCATCGCCTGAAGCGGGCCCAGCCCGCCGACCATGCGCAGCGTGGCGCCGTCGGCGAGATAGACGATCCGCATATGCTCGACGCCGCCGGTGGCGGTCTTCTCGCACCAGCAGCCGCCGGGACGGGCATCAAGGCTGAGATTGGCGGCATTGCCGCTATAGGTGTGTGCGCCGTCCCACCAGCGATCGGGGTGAAGCAGCGTTTCCCAGACCTTGGCCGGCGGGGCGGCGATGGTCTGGATGTGCCGGGTAGCGAAACCGGTGTCCGAGGATTTGAGGACGTCGGCATTGGCGGGCGTGACTCCGGCCAACGCGATAGCCAGTAGAATGGTTCGCATCGCTTCCCCCTACCCGTCACCCTGGCCAGGGTGACGAACTGGAGCTTAGTCCGCGGCGTTGCCGCCGTCGAGGATCACCGCGATCTGCGTGCCGACCGCCTCCATGTCCGCCATGCCATCGACGCGGCGGACGAGTCCGCGCGCTTCGTAGATGGGCAGGATCGGCGCGGTCTTGGCGCGATATTCGGCCATGCGGGTGCGCACCGTCTCGGCATTGTCGTCGGGGCGGCGCTTGAACTCATGGGCACCGCAGACGTCGCAGGTTTCCGCGACCTTGGGCTGCTTGAAGCGATCGTGATAGCCCGCGCCGCACTGGGCGCAAGTGAAGCGCCCGGTGATGCGATCGACCAAGGCCTCCTCGTCGACCTGAAGCTCGATGACGTAATCGAGCTTGCGTCCGCGATCCGACAGCAACGCGTCGAGCGCCTCGGCCTGCGCGGCAGTGCGCGGATAGCCGTCGAAGATCGCGCCCTTTTCGGTATCGGCCATGTCGAGCCGTTCGCCGATGATGCCCGAGACGATCGCGTCGGAGACGAGCTCGCCCGCCTCCATCACCGCCTTGGCCTTGAGCCCGGTCGGCGTGCCGGCCTTGACCGCGGCGCGCAGCATGTCCCCCGTCGAGAGCTGGACCATGCCGCGCTCCGCCTCGAGGCGACTCGCCTGGGTGCCCTTGCCCGCACCCGGAGGGCCCAACAGGATGATGTTCATGCGGCTCCCCAAAACCGTTCGTGCTGCGCGTGTCGAAGCACCGTTAATTCACCGTTACCGAGAAGTGTCGCCCTTAGACAAGCTCAGGACGACAGCAAGCTCAGCGCGTGCGGCCCTTCAGCTTCGCCTTCTTGATCAGATCGCCATATTGGTGCGCCAGCAAATGCGACTGGATCTGCGTGACCGTGTCCATCGTCACGTTGACCACGATCAAAAGGCTGGTGCCGCCCATCAGGAACGGGATGCCCATCGCCGACACCAGATATTCCGGCAGCAGGCAGATGATCGTCAGATACGCCGCACCGATCACGGTGATGCGGGTCAGCACGTAATCGAAATAGGTCTCGGTATTCTTGCCCGGGCGGATGCCGGGGATGAACCCGCCATAGCGCTTGAGATTGTCCGCGGTCTCCTCGGGATTGAACACCACCGCGGTGTAGAAGAACGAGAAGAAGATGATGCCCGCGGCATAGAGCGCCATGTACACCGGCGAGCCGTGGCGCAGCCAGAGGTTGAGGCTGAGCACGAAATCGCCCCACTGGCTCTCGCCCGCGGTCATGTTGCCGGCGAACTGAGTGATCGTCAGCGGCAGCAGCAACAGCGACGAGGCGAAGATCGGAGGGATCACGCCGGCGGTGTTGAGCTTGAGCGGCAGATGGCTGCGCTCGGCCTGGACCCCGCGCGCGGTCTGGCGCTTGGGATATTGGATCAGGATGCGGCGCTGGGCGCGCTCCATGAAGCAGATGAACAGCACGATCGCGCAGACCGCGGCGATGATCAGGACGAGGCGCAGCGGATCGATCGTGCCGGTGCGGCCGCTCTCGAACAACTGAACGACGGTCATCGGCAGATGCGCGACGATCCCGGCCATGATGATCAGCGAAATGCCGTTGCCGACGCCGCGGCTGGTGATCTGCTCACCCAGCCACATCAGAAACAAGGTGCCGCCGACGAGGCTGATCACTGCGCCGACGCGGAACAGCAGACCAGGCTCGATCACTGCCTGAAGGCCGGCGCTCGCACCGAAGCTCTCGAGCCCGACGGCAATGAACCAGCCCTGCACCGCGGTGAGGCCGACGGTGCCGTAGCGGGTATATTGATTGAGGCGCTTGCGGCCGCTCTCGCCTTCCTTCTTGATCGCATTGAGCTGCGGCGACAGCGACGTCGCGAGCTGCACCACGATCGACGCGGTGATATAGGGCATCACGCCCAGCGCGACGACCGACATGCGATTGAGCGCGCCGCCGGTGAAGCTGTTGAAGAAATCGAGCACACCGCCCGACGTTTGCTGCGCGAGCAGGTTGAGCTGGGTCGGATCGACGCCAGGCAGCGGCACATAGCTGAGCAGCCGGAACACGATCAGCGCGCCGAGAGTGAACCACAGGCGCTTCTTGAGTTCGGTCGCCTTGCCGAACTTCGACAGATTGAGGCTGGAGGCGAGTTGATCGGCTGCGGATGCCATGTGCGCGATTATCCTGGAAACCAAAGCGGCGGAGAAGCGTTCGCCGCCCCCCGCCGCTCATATAAGTCCTCCGGTCCCGAGGGCAATGCGGCGCCCGCCCTCAGGCCCGTTCGTTCCGGATTGCGCCGGTACGAACGAAGGGCAGGTTTCCCCGCCCTCCGAATGATCAGCCCTGCTTGCCGCCGGCCTTCTTGGCGGCGATGACCTTCTGCACCGAGCGATGCTTCGCCTTGTGCTTGTCGGCCGCGGGAACGATCTCGGGGATCGTCACCGAACCGCCGGCCTTCTGGACCGCCTCGATCGCGCTCTTCGACGCGCCGGCGACGGTGAAGCTCAGCTTCGCGGTCAACTCGCCCTTGGCGAGCAGGCGGACGCCGTCCTTGCCGCCACGGGTCAGGCCGGCTGCGTTGAGCTCCGTCTGGGTGATGTCGGTCGCGGTCAGCTTTCCGGCATCGACTGCCTTCTGGATCGCGCCGAGATTCACTTCGGCATAGTCCTTGGCGAAGATGTTGTTGAAGCCACGCTTCGGGATCCGCATGTGGAGCGGCATCTGGCCGCCCTCGAAACCGTTGATCGAGACGCCTTCGCGGCTCTTCTGACCCTTTTGGCCGCGGCCGGCGGTCTTGCCCTTGCCCGAGCCGATACCACGGCCGACGCGCATGCGGCCCTTGCGGGCGCCATCATTGTCGTTGAGTTCGTTGAGCTTCATGTCGTGCACTCGCTTTCGCTTTTGTCGCGCTGATAGAAAGGAAGCGGGGCGCATAGCGGCGGGACCGGCTTTTGTCACCCCCTATGTTTGCGCGCAGGCTGCACCGCGCGATTGGTTGACTCCGATTGACTCGTTTGGGGCTTTTTCCGCCGAGGCGCCCGCGAGGCCATCACGACGCGGCTGCGAAGCTACGCCTGTGCGCCGGGCACGCGACACCGACGCGACACTTGCGCCGCAGCTGCGCGACTTGCGCGCCACCCGCGCGACGGCGAGGCGGCAGTCAGGCACCGGGATGCGCTTCGTCCGGACGACGTACCGCGTGGCCACGGATCGACGGTGCAAAGAGCCTGCCCAGCGAAGCAGGCGAAATCCTACATTGCAAGCGCGGGGTGGGGGTTGGCGCGGGCATGTCTCGCTCGCGCTCCGGCAAGCAGGCGCCCAGGAATCATCGGGGCTGCACGACCTTGCCTCCGGCCTTCGCTGGGACAGCGAATAGCGGAGTTTGACGGAAAGGACCTGTCGACTCCTCGGGCCGTGCTGGCGCGATCGAATCTCGAGGTGGACTCCATCTTGGGCGTCGCGTCCAGCATCGACAAAATGAGCTACGCCGAAGCGATCCGCTCAAGGATTTTGCTCCCTTCTGGAAGCCAAAGCGAGTTTCTCGACGAGCCCGTCAGGGATTGGCTGACTCGGCGAGAAAGTGACGCCAGTCTTGGTAGACTTGAGCCCGGCCGCGGCAATGTCGTCGGCATGCGACGTGATGGCGGAAGGAGATAGATAGAGGCCGCATTGCTTGCTGAACGCTGCATAACCCGCGACGATGGATTGCCCGACCCTGAACCCCGGCATTTTATAGGCGATGACTTCCTCGGCGTCTGGCAGCGCTCGCGCCAGTTGGGCGCGCAATCGAACCAGCAGAGGGCGAAGGTCTTCGGGCGCCTCAGCTATGTAGGTGTCGTGATCAGCGAACATGATCAGAGCAGACTCCGCTGGCGTGACATTCAAGGCAAGCGCCCACCATCTCAGTTTGAACCGGTTGGATGACTGGATCAAGCTGATCGGGAGAGAGGCCCGAACGGCTCGCCAACTGTCCTGCGTCCGGCGAGTCACACACCCTCCCCTGGACCGGAGCGGTTTAATGCGCCCGTTGCCGACATTGACGGACGTCGAGCACGGTCAGGCAGCGATCGGGCCAGAGGATGGATTGCCCCGCGCGCAAGCCGATCAACGCTGCACCGACCGGCGTGAGGATCGAGATACGCCCTTCGGCAATGTCGGCGTCACGGGGATAGACGAGCGTGACGGTTCGCCGGCCATCGCTGCTATCGTCGAGAAACTCCACTTGCGACCCCATGGTGACCACGTCGGCCGGAATTTTCGCGGCGTTGTGCAGCCGGGCGCGCTCCGCTTCGCGGAGGAGCAGCGCACTGACCGCGGGCATGCGGCGTTCGACGCTGAGCGCGAGATCGGTGAGCGTCTCCGCTTCCGCGTCGATCATCTGGATGGGTGGCCGGCTGGCGGCCTTGTGCAGGTTGTTCATGTCGTGGACTCTCGGGCAATGCGGTCTTTTCGCCGACGAACCGATTGGCTCGCTTTCGATCCCCGGGCTTCCGGGGACGTGCCAGGAGAAGCCCGGGGCTAGTTGCCCGCCAGGAGTTGCCCCGCATGAACGCGGTATCGCAGAAGAGGTTGGCGATACGTCATGCCGAAAGAGATGTGCCCTTGCGCCCGGCTTGTCAAACCGGCCCAAATTCGAGCGCGCGCTTTCGGGCGCGAATGGCCGGGATTGGTGGGAAGCTGTCCGTCTGATTTCGAGAGGCGACGGAGTGATAGCTGCCGTCCCGGATCGCCCCACGGAACCTACCAAGCTGTCATTGCCGCCCTTGCGGAAATATGGTCCACATGCCTGATGTCGCCGATCGCAATAGCTATTGTCACTTTAGCGGCCGCGACACCTCAATCGCTCGCAGGTTCCACGCAACCCTCACCATTGGATTTGGGCGTCGCCCTCACGCTTGAACGCTTCGACGATCGCTGCGCCGGTCCCGGGCCTGACGATGCCTGCCCTATGATCAACATCTATAGGGTTCAGGTCCGTAAGCAGCATTGTCGCCCGGCTAATGCCGCGGAACTTGTACCGGTCAACATCAAAGTCACGCGGGCGCTCGTTTGTCGATTTGAATCAAATGTGACCACAAGTGCGAGAACCTTCAAAGCTGGTTCGGGCCATTGGCGTGAGGATCAAGCCCTTATGTATTTCACTGCCAATGGATGGTCGACGGCCTCATACGTGGCGGACCGTTTTTAGAGACATTGTCCGCTTGCGATCACTACCGACCGCTTGAAGGCTAGCCAAGGGACGACACCAACGACTGCTTGTGGGGCGATAGCCGACATTCGCCAGCCGTCCGCACGCTAATGAGAAAAGGGGCGGTAGTCGCCTACCGCCCCTTCCCTGTTTCGTTCGTGGCGCGAAGGCTCAGCCCTCGACGACCTCGACCATGTGCTGCACCTTGCGGATCATCCCGCGGACCTCGGGGCTGTCCTGCAGCTCCGAGACCCGGTGCATCTTGTTGAGGCCGAGACCGATCAGCGTTGCGCGCTGATCACCGGTGCGGCGGATCGGCGAACCGGTCTGCTTGATCTTGATGGTTGCCATGATCGTTTACTCCGCGACCGCAGCCGCATCCGCCTCGGCGGTTTGCGAACCACCGCGGCCGAGCAGGTCGGCGATCTTCTTGCCGCGCCGCTGAGCGACAGACTTCGGCGAAGTCTGCTCGGTCAGCGCCTCGAAAGTGGCGCGGATCATGTTGTAGGGATTCGACGTGCCGACCGACTTGGTCACGACGTCGGCAACGCCGAGGCTCTCGAAGATGGCGCGCATCGGGCCACCCGCGATGATCCCGGTACCGGCAGGCGCCGTACGCAGCGTCACGCGGCCGGCACCGAAGTGGCCATTGCCGTCATGATGCAGGGTGCGGCCTTCCTTGAGCGGAACGCGAACCATTGCCTTCTTCGCGGCCGCAGTGGCCTTGGAGATGGCTTCCGGCACTTCGCGCGCCTTGCCATGGCCGAAGCCGACCCGGCCCTTGCCGTCGCCGACGACGACCAGCGCTGCAAAACCGAAGCGCTTGCCGCCCTTCACCGTCTTCGAGACGCGGTTGATGTGAACCAGCTTCTCGATCAGCTCTTCGCCGCCGTCATCGGTAGCGCCGCGCGGACCGCCGCGATTGTCACGACCGCCACGGCCGCCGTCACGGCCGCCGCGACCACCGCCGCCGCCGCCGCCGCCACCCGGGCCGCCACGACCGCGACCACCGCCGCCACCGCCGCCGGGACCACCGCGACCGCGACCACCGCCGCCGCCGCCCTGATAGCCCGTGCTCTCCGGCGCGGGGGTGCTGGCTTCGGCGGGAGCGCCGCCAGTTTCTGGCGTGTTGTTCTCGTCAGCCATTGTTAGAACTCCAGTCCGCTCTCGCGAGCGGCATCCGCCAGCGCCTTGACGCGGCCATGATAAAGGAAGCCGCCGCGATCGAAGACGACCTGCGTTACGCCGGCGGCCTTGGCTGCCTCGGCAACGCGCTTGCCGACATCCTGCGCCGCTGCAACGGTCGCGCCGGTCGTGCCGCGCACGTCCTTTTCGAGCGTCGAGGCAGAGGCGATCGTACGACCCTGCGTATCGTCGATCACCTGGGCATAGATGTGCTTGCCCGAGCGATGGATCGAAAGCCGGGGACGGCCACCAGCGCGGCTACGCAGCGCAGTACGGTTGCGGCGACGGCGCTTTGCGAAAAGCGAAAGACCCTTGGTGCTGATCACTTCTTCTTCCCTTCCTTACGGAAGATGAACTCGCCGTCATACTTGATGCCCTTGCCCTTATAGGGCTCGGGCTTCCGCCAGCGGCGAATCTCGGCCGCAATCTGGCCGACCTTCTGCTTGTCGATCCCCGAGATCTCGACCGTGGTCTGATCAGGGGTCTTGATCTCGATGCCTTCCGGCACGTCGACGTTCACGTCATGCGAATAGCCGAGCTGGAGCTTGAGCACCTTGCCCTGCGATGCCGCGCGATAGCCGACGCCGGTGATCAGGAGCTTCTTGGTGAAGCCCTCGGTCACGCCGGTGATCAGGTTCTGCACGAGCGTGCGCTGCATGCCCCAAAAGGCACGCGCCGCCTTGGTCTCGTTGGCCGGCTGCACCGAAATGCTGCCGTCCTCGAGCGTGTAGCTGATCTCTTCGCGCATCACGAGGCTCAGGGTGCCCTTCGGCCCCTTCACGCTGAGCGTCTTGCCCTCGATCGAGGTCGTGACGCCTGCCGGTACGGAGACCGGCTTCTTGCCAATGCGGCTCATCAGAACACCTCCGCGAGCACTTCGCCGCCGACATTCTGCTCGCGCGCTTCCGCGTCGGACAGAACGCCGCGAGGCGTCGAGACGATCGTGATGCCGAGGCCGTTGCGGATCCGGGGCAGTTCCTGCGAACCCGAATAGACGCGGCGGCCGGGCTTCGAGACGCGCGCGACGTGCTTGATCGCCGGCTGGCCCTCGAAATATTTCAGCTCGATGCGGATGCCCGCGGCGGGGCCCATCTGCTCTTCGCTATAGCCACGGATGTAGCCTTCGCGCTGGAGAACATCGAGAACGCGCGCACGCAGCTTCGACGCCGGGGTCAGGACAGAGTCCTTCTTGGCGCGCTGGCCGTTGCGGATGCGGGTGAGCATATCACCCAGTGGATCGGTCAAAGCCATCTCGTAGTCCTTACCAGCTCGACTTCGTGACGCCGGGGATCAGGCCCTTGTTGGCCAGATCGCGCAGCATGACGCGTGCGAGACGGAACTTGCGGTAATAGGCGCGCGGGCGGCCGGTGAGCTCGCAACGGTTGCGAATGCGGGTCGGGTTACCGTTCCGCGGAATCTCGGCCATCTTCAGCCGCGCGATGAGGCGCTCGGTATCATCCAAGCTCTCGTCGTTCGCGGTTGCCTTCAGCTTCGCATACTTGCCGGCATATTTCTTGACGAGCAGCTTGCGACGCTCGTTCTTGTTGATCGAACTCAGTTTCGCCATCGACTTAAGTCCTTCCTACGCCGCTTGCTTCGCTTCGCCGTCCGCCTCGATGGGGAACGGGAAGCCGAACAGACGAAGAAGCTCGCGAGCCTCGTCATCGGTCTTGGCGGTGGTGGTGACGATCACGTCCATGCCGCGCACCTTGTCGATGCGGTCATAGCTGATCTCGGGGAACACGAGCTGCTCCTTAAGGCCGCAGGCATAATTGCCGCGCCCGTCGAAGCTCTTCGGGTTCAGCCCACGGAAATCGCGAACGCGCGGGAGCGCGATCGTGATGAAGCGGTCGAGGAACTCGTACATCCGCTCACGGCGCAAGGTCACCTTGCAGCCGATCGGCATGCCTTCGCGCAGCTTGAACTGTGCGATCGACTTCTTCGCCTTGGCGACGACAGGCTTCTGACCGGCGATGAGTTCCATCTCCGCAGCAGCCTGCTCGACCTTCTTCTTGTCCTGGGTGGCCTCGCCAACGCCCATGTTCAGCACGATCTTGTCGATCCGCGGAACTTCCATGAGGTTCTTGTAGCCGAACTTCTCGATCATCGCCTTGGCGATGGTCTCGTCGTACATGCCCTTGAGGCGCGGGGTATACTTATCAGCCACTGATGACCTCCCCGGTCTTGACCGCAACGCGAACCTTCTTGCCGTCGCGCTCTTCGAAACGAACGCGCGTGGCCTTGCCGTCGGCGGTCACGTGCGCGACCTTCGAAACGTGCATCGGCGCTTCCGAACGCTTCAGCCCGCCCTGGGGATCGCCCTGGCTCGGCTTGACGTGGCGGACCGCGACATTGACGCCCGAAACGACGACCTTGCCGTCCTTGGGCAGCGACTTGACGACTTCACCGGTCCGTCCCTTGTCCTTGCCGGACAGGACGATGACCTGGTCGCCCTTCTTGATCTTGGCAGTTGCCATCACAGCACCTCGGGCGCGAGCGAAATGATCTTCATGAAGCCGCGCGAACGCAGCTCGCGAACCACCGGCCCGAAGATACGGGTGCCGATCGGCTCCTCGTTCTTGTTGACCAGCACCGCGGCATTGCCGTCGAAGCGGATCACCGAGCCGTCGGTACGACGGACATCCTTGGCGGTGCGAACGATGACCGCGCGATGCACGTCACCCTTCTTCACCTTGCCGCGGGGAGCAGCTTCCTTGATGCTGACGACGATGACGTCGCCCACGCCGGCGAAGCGACGCTTCGACCCGCCCAGCACCTTGATGCACTGCACCCGCTTCGCGCCGCTATTGTCAGCGACGTCGAGATTGGACTGCATCTGGATCATCGATCCGGTTCCTTCTCGTTTGGCCTGCCGGGACCAGTCTGGCCCGGTGGTTCCAGTTAAAAACTACGCGGCGGCGTCCGACGTGGCGGGAGTCGCGTGGGTGTTGACCCGCTCGATCACTTTCCACGTCTTGAGCTTCGAAATCGGCGCGATCTCTTCGATCCGCACGGTTTCGCCCTCGCGATACTCGTTGCCCTCGTCATGGGCATGGTACTTCTTCGAGCGACGGATGATCTTGCCGTAGAGCGGGTGCTTGACCTTACGCTCCACCAGCACGACGACCGTCTTGTCGCCCTTGTCCGAGACAATGTTCCCGGTCAGCACGCGCTTCGGCATGGTCTCTTCCTTACTTCGCTGCCGAGCGCGTACGCTCGGACTGCAGCGTCTTGATGCGGGCGATGTCGCGACGGACTTCCTTGACCCGGCTCGGCTTCTCGAGCTGGCTGGTCGCGGCCTGGAAGCGCAGGTTGAATGCCTCGCGCTTCAGGTTGCCGAGCTCGTCGCCGAGCTGGTCGTCGGTCTTCGCACGAAGATCTGTAGGCTTGGTCATTCTATCAACCCTCCAGGTGCGAGGTGTCGCCGAGGCGCGCCACGACCTTGACCTTGATCGGCAGCTTCATCGCCGCACGGCTGAACGCTTCCGCGGCGAGCGGGCCGGGAACGCCGTCCAGCTCGAACAGGATGCGGCCGGGCTTGACGCGAGCGGCCCAATATTCCGGCGCGCCCTTGCCCGAGCCCATGCGGACTTCGGCCGGCTTCGACGAAACCGGAACGTCCGGGAAGATGCGGATCCACAAACGCCCCTGGCGCTTGATGTGACGCGTGATCGCGCGGCGAGCCGCCTCGATCTGACGCGCAGTGATCCGCTCGGGCTCCATCGCCTTCAGACCATAGGAACCGAAGTTCAGCGAAGTGCCGCCCTTGGCATCGCCATGGATGCGGCCCTTGAACTGCTTGCGGTGCGCAAATTTCTTTGGTTGCAGCATGTTCTATAGTCCTTAGCGGCGATCGTCGCGCGCGGGGCGCACGCCGGAAGTCTGAGCTTCCATGTTGAGCCGATCCTGCGCCATCGGGTCATGGCCGAGGATCTCACCCTTGAAGATCCAGACCTTGACGCCGCACACGCCATAAGCGGTGTGGGCAGTGGCCTCGGCATAATCGAGGTTGGCGCGCAGCGTGTGCAGCGGCACCCGGCCCTCGCGATAGCCTTCGTTACGCGCGATCTCGGCGCCGCCGAGACGGCCGCCGCAAGCGACGCGGATGCCGTCGGCACCGAGACGCATCGCCGACTGAACGGCGCGCTTCATCGCACGGCGGAACGCGATACGGCGCTCCAGCTGATCGGCGATGCCCTGCGCAACGAGCTTGGCGTCGACTTCAGGCTTGCGGATCTCGACGATGTTCAGCGAGACGTCGGACGAAGTCATCGCGCCGAGCGTCTTGCGCAGCTTCTCGATGTCCGAGCCCTTCTTGCCGATGATCACACCGGGACGCGCCGCATAGATCGAGATGCGGCACAATTTGGCCGGACGCTCGATCACCACCTTGGAGATCGCAGCCTGGGGCAGCGTCTTCATGATGTACTGGCGGATCCGGAGGTCCTCGATGAGGAGGCGGCCGTAATCGGCGCCTTCCGCGAACCAGCGGCTGTCCCAGGTACGGTTGATCTGAAGACGCAGACCGATCGGGTTGCTCTTGTGACCCATTATGCTTCTTCCTGCTCGCGGACGACGATGCGAAGACGGCTGAACGGCTTCAGGATGCGGGTGGACTTGCCACGGCCGCGGGTCGCGAAGCGCTTCATCGTGATCGACTTGCCGACCGAAGCCTCGGCGACGACGAGCGCGTCGACATCGAGGTTGTGGTTGTTCTCGGCATTGGCGATCGCAGAGGCGAGAACCTTGCGCGCGTCGACTGCCATCGCCTTGGTGGAGAACTGAAGGATGTTCAGCGCGTCACCGGCCTTGCGGCCGCGGATGAGGCCCGCGACGAGGTTCAGCTTCTGCGCCGAACCGCGGATCTGGGTCGCAACCGCCAGCGCTTCCTTGTCGCCGACCTTGCGGGGTGCCTGAGGCTTGGACATTAGCGCTTACCCTTCTTGTCGGCAGCGTGGCCGGGGAAGAAGCGAGTCGGCGCGAACTCGCCGAGCTTCATGCCCACCATGTCCTCGTTGACCGACACCGGCACGAACTTGCGGCCGTTATAGACGCTGAAGGTCAGGCCGACGAAGTCGGGGAGAATCGTCGAGCGGCGCGACCAGGTCTTGATCGGCGAACGCACATTGGTCTCCTGCGCGGTCTGCGCCTTCTTCAGGAGGTGGAGGTCCACGAACGGACCCTTCCAAACTGAGCGAGCCATGTTAGCCCTTCCTCTTCGTCGAATGACGCGAACGGATGATCATCTTGTCCGTCGCCTTGTTGTGGCGGGTGCGCGCACCCTTGGTCGGCTTGCCCCATGGGGTGACCGGATGACGGCCGCCCGAGGTCCGGCCTTCACCGCCGCCGTGCGGATGGTCGACCGGGTTCTTGGCGACGCCGCGAGTCAGCGGGCGGATACCCTTCCAACGGTTGCGGCCGGCCTTGCCGAGATTCTGGTTCTGGTTGTCGGGGTTCGAAACCGCGCCCACCGTCGCCATGCAATTGCCGTGGATGTAACGCTGCTCGCCCGAGTTGAGACGGACGATCACCATGCCGCGGTCACGACCGACGACCTGCACATAAGTGCCTGCCGAACGTGCGATCTGGCCGCCCTTGCCCGGCTTCATCTCCACATTGTGGACGATGGTGCCGACCGGCATCGAAGCGAGCTCCATGGCGTTGCCCGGCTTCACGTCGGTCTTCTTGCCGGCGATCACCTTGTCGCCGACAGCAAGACGCTGCGGTGCGATGATATAGGCGACGCTGGCCTTGCCGTCGATCTCGCCATAGTTGACGAGCGCAATGAAAGCAGTGCGATTGGGATCATATTCGATCCGCTCGACGGTGCCTTCTTTGTCCCACAGGCGGCGCTTGAAATCGACGATGCGATAGCGCTGCTTGTGGCCGCCGGCGATGCCGCGCGAGGTCACGTGACCCTTGTTGTTGCGACCGCCGGTCTTGGTCTTGCCCTCGGTGAGCGCCTTAACCGGACGACCCTTGTACAGGGCCGAACGGTCGATCAGGATCAGGCCGCGGACGCCAGGCGACGTCGGGTTATAATTCTTGAGTGCCATTACGAATTGACCCCCGAGGTCACATCGATCTGCTCACCGTCGGCGAGCGTCACGATTGCCTTCTTCATGTCGGAGCGCTTGTAGGGAGCACCCTTCCAGCGCTTGGTCTTGCCCTTCTGGACGATCGTGTTGACGCCAGTCACCTTGACATTCCAGAGCGCCTCGACGGCGGCCTTGATCTCAGGCTTGGTGGCGTCGCCGGCGACCTTGAACACAACTGCGTTGTGCTCGGAGACGAGCGTCGATTTCTCGGTGATGTGCGGCGCGACGATCACGTCATAATGACGGTTGTCGATCGCAGCCTTCTGCTTTTTAGCCATTGAAGCGCGCCTCCAGCTTCTCGACGGCAGCGCGGGTCAGAACCAGCGTGTCGCTCTTCAGGATGTCATAGACGTTGGCGCCCTGAGCCGGCAGCACGTTGACCGTGTGCAGGTTGCCGGCGGCCAGCGCGAAGCTGTTGTCGACCGCGTCGCCGTCGATCACCAGCGTCTTCTTGCCGAAGTTCAGCTGCTCCATGTTGCCGAGCAAGGTCTTCGTCTTGCTGTCGGCAATCGTCAGGCTGTCCATGACGATCAGCGAGCCAGCCTTGGCATGGCTGCTGAGAGCCATTTTGAGGCCGAGTGCGCGGATCTTCTTGTTCAGCGACGGATTGAAGTCACGGACGCGGGCGCCGTGTGCCTTACCACCACCGATGAACACCGGCGCGCGGCGATCGCCGTGACGGGCGGTACCGCCACCCTTCTGGCGGCCGAACTTCTTGCCGGTGCGGGCAACGTCGGCGCGCTCGCGCGTGCCACGTGCCGTCTCGCGGCGCTTCTCGAGCTGCCAGGTGACGACGCGGTGCAGGATGTCGGCACGGGGCTCGACGGCGAAAACCGCGTCGTTGAGCTCGATGTCGCCATTGCCCTGGGCGTCGAGGGTTTGAACCTTGATCTTCACGCTCAGCCCTCCTGGCCCTTGGTGTCGCCGTCGGCGGCACCGCTGATCTCGGCATCGCTCTGACCGGCGCCATGGGCGTCGGCATCGGCAACGCCGGCTGCTACTTCCGCGGCGCTCGGCAGCGGAGCGATCTCGTGGACCGCACCCTCTTCGACCGCGGCGATGTGATGCTCTTCACCGGCATGCTGAGGATCACGGATCCCGGCCGGGAACGGCGCGTCGGCATGACGGTCGACCTTGACGGCATCCTTGACGAACAGCCAGCCACCCTTCGAGCCAGGGACCGAACCCTTGACGAAGAGAAGACCGCGCTCGACGTCGGTGCCGACGATCTCGAGATTCTGCTGGGTGCGATACTTGTCACCCATGTGGCCGGCCATCTTCTTGTTCTTGAAGACCTTGCCCGGATCCTGGCGCTGACCGGTCGAACCGAGCGAACGGTGCGAGACCGAGACGCCGTGGGTGGCGCGCAGACCGCCGAAGCCCCAGCGCTTCATGCCGCCCTGGAAGCCCTTGCCCTGGGTCTTGCCCTGGATGTCGACGAACTGGCCGGCGACATAATGTGCGGCCGAGATTTCGGCACCGACTTCGAGCAGACCGTCCTGGTCGACGCGGAATTCGTGGACGACCGCCTTGGGCTCGACTTCGGCCTTGCCGAAATGGCCACGCTGCGGCTTGGAAACGTTCTTGCTCTTCGCCGTGCCGGCGCCGAGCTGGACGGCAGTATAACCGTCACGATCTTTTTCGCGAACCGAGACAACCTGCAGGCCTTCGAGGCTAAGGACGGTGACCGGCACGTGGCGGCCGTCGTCCTGGAACAGGCGGGTCATCCCCAGTTTCTTCGCGATCACGCCAGTGCGCATGATCTGTTGCTCCTATGCATAGGCACCCTCGGGACCATTCCCTCGGGTGCGTGCTTCAACCCAAAATTCGATGCGAGCCCCCGTCTGGGCTGACCCCCGCCGGAGCGGGAGGACGGGGGACGCAGACCCGGGCAAGCCCGGCGGTATCCCTATCTCGTATTTGAGTGCGCTTTGGCGCCCTCTGCTCCCTGCATTGAATCGGGATGATCCGGTCGGGGAGCTAGCGAATCCCGGTCAGGGGAAACGCGAATCTCGTTGGAGGCGGGCTAATATGTCAGCTTAGCCCCCGTGTCCACCCCGCTTTCGCGGGGTTGAACCCAAACTCGCTCAGGCGAGCTTGATCTCAACGTCGACGCCGGCGGCGAGGTCCAGCTTCATCAGCGCGTCGACCGTCTGCGGGGTCGGCTGAACGATGTCCAGCATGCGCTTGTAGGTGCGGGTCTCGAACTGCTCGCGCGACTTCTTGTCGATGTGCGGGCCGCGGTTGACGGTGAATTTGTCGATGTGCGTGGGCAGCGGGATCGGACCACGGATGAGGGCGCCGGTGCGGCGCGCGGTGTCGGCGATGTCGCCGGCAGCCTGGTCGAGCACCCGATGATCGAACGCCTTGAGGCGAATGCGGATATTCTGCGTTTCCATGGTACCTACCGATGCGAAAGAGCGGGCCCCGTAATCGAGGCTCTTGCTGTTAAACCCAAAACTGGAGGGCGGCCCTTACAGGCACCCTCATAAAAAGGCAACCGCCCGGCACCCCTTTTTCAGGGTGCCGGGCGGCTGTTTGTCCTTAGCTAGCTTACTTCTGGATCTCGGCGACGACGCCTGCACCGACGGTGCGGCCGCCTTCGCGGATCGTGAAGCGCTGGCCGACGTCCATGGCGATCGGCGCGATGAGCTTGATGCCCAAAGCGACGTTGTCGCCCGGCATCACCATCTCGGTGCCCTCAGGCAGTTCGATCGTGCCGGTCACGTCGGTCGTGCGGAAGTAGAACTGCGGGCGATAGTTGGCGAAGAACGGCGTGTGACGGCCACCCTCGTCCTTCGACAGCACGTACACTTCCGACTTGAAGTCGGTGTGCGGCTTGATCGAACCCGGCTTGGCCAGAACCTGGCCACGCTCGACTTCTTCACGGCCCACGCCGCGGATCAGCGCGCCGATGTTGTCGCCGGCCTGGCCCTGATCGAGCAGCTTGCGGAACATCTCGACGCCGGTGACCGTGGTCTTGCGGACGGTCTCCTGGATGCCGACGATCTCGACTTCCTCGCCGACCTTGACGATGCCGGTCTCGACGCGGCCGGTGACGACGGTGCCGCGACCCGAGATCGAGAACACGTCCTCGATCGGCATCATGAACGGCTTGTCGAGCGGACGCTCGGGCTGCGGGATCGACTCGTCGACCGCCTTCATCAGCGCGAGGATCGCTTCCTTGCCGAGCTTCTCGTCAGAACCCGAGAGCGCGCAGGTCGCCGAACCACGGATGATCGGAATGTTGTCGCCGTCGAACTCGCGCTTGCTGAGCTCTTCGCGGATTTCCATCTCGACCAGCTCGAGGATTTCCTCGTCGTCGACCAGATCGACCTTGTTGAGGAACACGACCATCGTCGGCACGCCGACCTGACGGGCGAGGAGGATGTGCTCCTTAGTCTGCGGCATCGGGCCGTCAGTCGCGGCGACCACGAGGATCGCGCCATCCATCTGCGCGGCGCCGGTGATCATGTTCTTCACATAATCGGCGTGGCCCGGGCAATCGACGTGGGCGTAGTGACGCGCCGCGGTCTCATACTCGACATGTGCGGTCGAGATGGTGATGCCGCGCTCGCGCTCTTCCGGCGCCTTGTCGATGTTGGCGAAGTCGACGGCGGTGCCACCGGTCGTCTCGGCCAGGATCTTGGTGATGGCGGCCGTCAGCGACGTCTTGCCATGGTCGACGTGACCGATGGTGCCGATGTTGAGATGCGGCTTGTTCCGCTCGAATTTTGCCTTCGCCATTGTTTCCTACCTTCTGGAATCTGATTCGCGGCCTTCAGGGCGCCACGCGAACGGGGCCCCTTAGCGACTCATTTTGGGTTACGCCAGCTTCGCCTTCACTTCGTCGGCCACATTCGCTGGCACTTCGTCGTAATGCGAGAACTGCATGCTGTATTGCGCGCGGCCCTGGGTGAACGAGCGGAGCGCGTTCACATAGCCGAACATGTTCGCCAGCGGGACCATCGCTTCCACCGTCTGCGCGTTGCCGCGCGTATCGGTGCCCTGGATCTGGCCACGGCGGCTGTTCATGTCGCCAATGACGTCGCCCAGATAATCCTCCGGAGTGACGACCTCGACCTTCATGATCGGCTCGAGCAGCTTGATGCCCGACTTCTGGGCCGCTTCGCGCATGGCGCCGCGGGCACAGATTTCGAACGCCAGTGCCGACGAGTCGACGTCATGGTACGCGCCGTCATACAGCAGGATCTCGAAGTCGATGATCGGGAAGCCGACCAGCGAACCCGTAGCAGCCGTCTCGCGGAAGCCCTTCTCGATCGCGGGGATATATTCCTTGGGAATATTACCGCCCTTGATCTCGTCCTTGAAGAGGATGCCCGAACCGCGCTCGCCCGGCGTGAGCTTGACCTTCACGCGGCCGAACTGGCCAGTACCGCCCGACTGCTTCTTGTGAGTGTAATCGATGTCGACCGGCTTGCCGAGATATTCGCGATACGCAACCTGCGGCGCGCCGACATTGGCCTCGACCTTGAACTCGCGCTTCATGCGATCGACCAGAATCTCGAGATGGAGCTCGCCCATGCCCTTGATGATGGTCTGCCCGCTCTCGGCGTCCGAAGACACGCGGAACGACGGATCCTCGCGCGCCAGGCGGTTCAGGGCGACGCCCATCTTCTCCTGGTCGGCCTTGGTCTTGGGCTCCACCGACAGCTCGATCACTGGCTCGGGGAATTCCATCCGCTCGAGAATGATCGGCGCGTTGATGGCGCACAAAGTGTCACCGGTCGTGGTGTCCTTGAGACCCGCCAGCGCGACGATGTCGCCGGCATAGGCCACCTGGATGTCCTCGCGGTCGTTCGCATGCATCAGCAGCATGCGGCCGACCTTTTCCTTCTTGTCCTTGACCGAGTTGGTCACCTGCGACGCAGTCTCGAGCTTGCCCGAATAGATGCGCGCGAAGGTCAGCGTGCCGACGAACGGATCGTTCATGATCTTGAACGCCAGCGCCGAAAACGGCACGTCGTCCGACGACGGACGCTCGTCCGGCGTCACGCCGTCGAGCTTGAGGCCCTGAATCGCGGGAACGTCGAGCGGCGAAGGCAGATAGTCGACCACGGCGTCGAGCAGGGGCTGGACGCCCTTGTTCTTGAACGCCGAGCCGCAAACCACCGGCACGAACGCCATGCTGAGCGTCCCCTTGCGGATCAGCTTCTTCAGGTCGGCGACGCTCGGCTCATTGCCTTCGAGATACTTCTCCATCAGGTCGTCGTCGAGTTCGACGGCCATTTCGATCAGCTCGCTGCGATACTTGGCGGCCTTCTCGACCATGTCTTCGGGGATGTCCGCATATTCGAACTTCGCGCCAAGGCTCTCTTCGAGCCAGATGATCGCGCGGTTCTCGACCAGATCGACCAGGCCCTTGAAGCCGCCTTCGATGCCGATCGGCAGATACAACACGGCCGGACGCGCACCGAGGCGTTCGATGATCGAGTTGACGCAGAAATAGAAGTCCGCGCCGGTGCGATCGAGCTTGTTGATGAAGCACATGCGCGGCACGCCGTATTTGTCGGCCTGACGCCAGACGGTCTCCGACTGCGGCTCCACGCCAGCAACGCCGTCGAAGCATGCAACCGCGCCATCGAGCACGCGCAGCGAACGCTCGACCTCGATGGTGAAGTCGACGTGCCCGGGGGTGTCGATGATGTTGATCAGATGCTCTTCGCCCTTGCCTTCTTCGGCGCGCCACTTGCACGTCGTAGCGGCGGACGTGATCGTGATCCCGCGCTCCTGCTCCTGCTCCATCCAGTCCATCGTCGCGGTGCCTTCGTGCACTTCGCCGATCTTGTAGGACTTGCCGGTGTAATAGAGGATGCGCTCGGTCGTCGTCGTCTTGCCGGCGTCGATGTGCGCCATGATGCCGATATTGCGGTAACGCTCGAGCGGATGGCTGCGGGCCATGATCTTAGTCCTTAGCGATGTGGGGAGCCGGCGGTCCGGCTCCCCACGATATAGGTAGGAAAGTTACCAGCGGTAGTGGCTGAAGGCGCGGTTCGCTTCGGCCATACGGTGGGTATCTTCGCGCTTCTTCACTGCGTTGCCGCGGTTGTTCGCGGCATCCATCAGCTCACCCGAAAGGCGGGCCGACATGGTGTGCTCGCTGCGGTTACGCGCCGAGGTGATCAGCCAGCGGATGGCCAGTGCCTGGGCACGCTCCGGACGAACCTCGACGGGAACCTGGTAGGTCGCACCACCGACGCGGCGCGAACGGACCTCGATGCCCGGCTTGATGTTGTTGAGTGCGTCATGGAACACGCCGATCGGCTCGCGCTTGGCACGCTGCTCGACGGTTTCGAGCGCCGTATAGACGATGCCCTCGGCCACGGACTTCTTGCCGTCCAGCATGACCGAATTCATGAACTTGGTGAGAACCTCATCCCCGTAAACGGGATCAGGCAGGATTTCCCGCTTTTCGGGACGACGACGACGAGCCATCTGATATCTTCCTTCTAAACTTCAGCCGTTGGTGGCGGGCATAAGCCCGGCCGGCTTACTTCGGACGCTTGGCGCCGTACTTGGAACGCGACTGGCGACGATCCTTCACACCCTGCGTATCGAGCACGCCACGAAGGACGTGATACCGAACGCCGGGAAGGTCGCGCACGCGGCCGCCGCGGATCAGGACCACAGAGTGCTCCTGAAGATTGTGGCCCTCGCCCGGAATGTAGCTGATGACTTCGCGCTGGTTGGTCAGGCGGACCTTCGCAACCTTGCGGAGCGCCGAGTTCGGCTTCTTCGGGGTCGTGGTGTAGACACGGGTGCAGACGCCGCGCTTTTGCGGGTTCTGCTCCATCGCAGGGACCTTGGACTTGGCCTTCTGCGGTTCGCGGCCCTTGCGGACCAGCTGGTTGATCGTTGGCATGAAGCCCTTCACCTTTGCGTTACCGGATCATTCCGGCGGTTACTTTGCTGGAGCCCAGACTCTATAGAATACGAAAAGGCCCCGGGTGTCTGCGACCCCCCGGGCCATTGCGTCTCCAGCAACGTTCAGCTCTTTGTTCCCCGAGTCTTGCGGCCTTTGGACCCTCGTGGAACGGTGGCGCCTATAGCGGCGCACGCCCAGGTGGTCAATGGGGCGGCCGGGCTAACAGAGCGTCAACGCATCGCGCGCTAAAGCCTGCATAAGATGCTGCACTCTTACCGATATGGCGCCGTCATGCGGCCGATCCTGCTCCGGCTCGCCCCTGCGCTGCTCGCGCTGGCGGCGACATTGCTGCTCGGCACGACGGGACTGCCGTTTGCCGAGCGTTGGCGCTGGTTCGAGTCGGCGGCGCTGCTGCCGGTGATCGGGATCGCCTTTGCGGCCGCTGCCGGACTCCTCGCCTGTCACCTCGCATTGCTGAGCATCACTCCCCGCCCTTCCCTGTTCGCGAGTGCCCTGCCCGCCGCGCTGATCGCCGGCGCCTTGCCCGGCCTGGGAAGTGCGGCATTGCTCGTGCCCCTGGCGATCGCCGCGCCGGCAGCGCTGCGCAGACCGGCGGGCGCGGCGGCGCTGGGCGGCGTGGCCATCGCGCTCGCCGCTGCGTGGCTACACAGCCCGGCCCTGCACCTCGCCGGCGCGCTGGCGATGCTCGCCGCCGCGACGCTGGAGATTCGCCGCGCCGCCCGTCCGGCAGCGAACGACAACACCCGCAACGAAGCGTTCACTGCGTTTTGGAGTCTGCCGGAGGACGCCGGTTGTGCTAGGCAGCCGGCCCGGACTTCGAGTCCCGTCTTGGGGGAGTGAGCTTGTGTTCAGCAGCAAGAGCCGCGACGAACGACCTTCGGCGCCGGGTCCGGCGAATGGCCGCGGACGCGGCATGTTTTCGGTGATCGGACCCGACATGGTGGTGACCGGCGATGTCCGTGCCACCGCGGATCTTCATATCGACGGCAGCATCGAAGGCGACGTGCATTGCGGCAATTTCGTCCAGGGATCGGAGAGCCGCATTCAGGGCGGCGTCACTGCCGATACCGCGCGGATCGCCGGCGCGATCGAAGGCAGCATCCGGGTCAAACACCTCATCGTCGAGCGTTCGGCGCGGATCATCGGCGATGTCGAATATGAGGACATCACGATCGAAAATGGCGGCCATGTCGACGGCCGGCTCAAGCGCACCGGCGGCGACGCCGCAGCGACCGGGCCGCGCGCGGTGCCGGATGCAGCGCCGGCCGCACGCGAACAGGCGGCTTGATTCGGAGTCCCGCGGGGCAGGAGCGCCGGTTTTCGGTGGTGCCCTGCAAAATGGGACCGGAAGTTGCGGCCACCGGCTGACTTCACTCACCCAGTATGCAGACGCCTTCAGGCGACATGGCACTCCCGGCAAGCGCGCACAGCTCAGGGTTTGCGGGACGAGTCAGATTTGCATGGTCACCGAGGCAAGCCTGATAATTCGAAATGCCTGGAGGAGTCGGCCAAGAAGCTTTTGTAGGCTTTTCCAGATGCTTGCACGCGCGTTTCGCGATCGAGACAGCCAACAGATCCGCACGCTGCGCCGCAGAGAACGGCACCTGCTCCTTATGACCGGGCGAGCATGCGGTTAGTACTAAGGCGACGCCTGGAATAATCGGCGGTTTAATAAGCATGCCACGTCATAGCTCCGCCACGTGGGCTTTCCACTACTTCCCGCCATTCGCGATTTATAAGACACGACGCGGATAGCGCTTGTTGGCAAAGCTCCTGTCTTCGCGGGAGCCGAGCCGGTTCGGCACCGCCCACACGAAAAGAGGCGCCGTCCTTGCGGGCGGCGCCTCTCTCATGGGCCCGGAACGGGGGGGTTACAGGCCCTTGATCTTGGTAAGATGCGCCTGGACGACCTTCTCGGCGTCGCTGGCGAACTTCTTGAGCTCCGGCACGTCGCCGGTGGCGGCATAGCCCTTGACCAAAGTCAGCGCCTTTTCGTGCGCTGCGATCTGCTGGGCTTTGTAGGCGGTGTCGAACGCCGCGCCCTCCGCCTGGCGCAGCGCTTCGAGACCGGCTTCCTGCTCGACGCTGAGCGCCGGGCTCGGAGTGATCGCCGGACTGGCCTTGGCGCCCGCGGCCTTGAGCTTGTCGGTCGACGCAGTGTGATGCTCGACCATCAGCTTGCCGAAGTCCTTGAGCGGCTGTGCCTGCGCCTTCTCCTGCGCGAGCTTGCCGGCCTCGATCTCGTAATAGTCGCTCGCACCCACGTCGTTGGCGAATTTCTGCCCCGGCGATGCAGCTTCGGCAGCCATCGCATTGCCGGCGCCGTTGTCGGTCCAATTGGCGTCGCCGGGCATGTCCATGCCGGCCATGTTGTCGGCCGTGGTGGTATTGGTAGCCGTCTCGTTGCCGCCGCACGCGGCGAGCGCCAGCGCCGGGGCCAGCCCCAGGATCAGATGATGCTTCTTCATGGCAAGGCGTCCTCCTCGGGGTCCCACAACGCAGTCCCGAAGCCGGCGTTCCGCTTTCTCAATGAGATTGCGGCAGAATTCTCAGGCGGCGCGCAGCTCGGCGAGAAAATCGCGCAGTTCCGCGGAGAGCTCTGCTGCGCCTTGCTGCAGCTTCGCCGCGACGCCGCGCATTCCCTGGGCGCTGGCGGAGGCTTCGCCCGAGGTCTCGCCGATCGCCTCGACATCGTGCCGGATCGCATTGCTCGCGCCGACCGCTTCCTCGACATTGCGCGCGATCATGTGGGTTGCATTCTCCTGCGCGACGACCGCCGCCTGCACGCCCCCCGCGAGATCGACCATGACCGCGATCGCTTCCTCGACTTGCCCGTGCCCCGCCGTGACGTCGTCGATGCCGCGGCGGATCTCGTCGACATGCGCCGCGATCCTTCCCGCGGCGACGCCGGTCTGGCTCGACAGCTGCTTCACTTCATTGGCTACCACGGTGAAGCCACGCCCCGCCTCCCCGGCACGCGCCGCCTCGATCGTGGCGTTGAGCGCGAGGAGATTCACCTGACCGGCGATGTCGCTGATCAGGCCGATCACCGAAGTGATTCGCTGCGCGGCGCAGTGCAGCTCGCGGGTGCGGGCACTGCCGGCGCGGACCAGCTCGGAGACCTTGCCCGCGGCCGCCTCGGCGGCTTCGGTATTCCGCTCGACATGCTCCAGAGCGGTGGCCAGCTCGCGTCCGCGCGCGGCGATTTCGCGCATGTTGTCGCTGGTCTGCGACGCTGCCGAGGCTACTGCAACCGCGCGGCCGCCAACCGCGCCGGCACGCTCGGCGCTGGCGGCGGCGCCCCGCTGCAATTCGGCCGACAGACTGCCCAGCGCCTGCGCGAGCGACGCCACCTCGCCTTCGAAGCGCTCGCTGGCACGCTCGATCCGCTCGGCACGCGCGATGCGGGTGGCGGCGGTGCTGCGCTCATATTCGGCGGCGAGATGGAGCAGCCGGCGATTGCCGATCACTCCGGCCAGCCTGCCGCCGCGCGTCAGGATCATCCCTTCGCTGCCATTGGCGGCACGATAGGCCTGGATCAGCATGCTTGCATCCTCGGCAATCTCCGCCACCGGGCAGGCGCGGACATGGCGGACCACGCCGTGGCCGAAATACGGATTGCGCAGCAACGCGTGCCCGAACGGATTGAGCAGCAGCCGCCGCACGTCCTTCTCGAAGATCGCGCCGACGGGTCGATGGGCGGCGTCGACCACCGGCATCAGACGAAGATCGGTATCCGAGTTGAACAGATCGACTGCCTTGAACAGCGAATCGTCGAGCGTCAGCCATGGCGGATCGGCTTCGGCAGTAGTGAGCCAGCCCGGATTCGGGTCCGACCGCGGGGCAAGTTGTGCGACCTTCATGCCTCCGCCCTAGAGGCAGTTGGTAAAGGCCAGCTTCACCGTTGGTTACACCTGCGTGACAAATCGCCTTTTTTCGCAGTTGCAGCGAACGAAGGCGCGGCGTAGAGGCCCGGCCGTGACGGGTGTCCCCGCAAGGGGATGAAAATGGGAACTCGGTTCAAACCCGAGGCTGCCCCCGCAACTGTAACCGGCGAGCGTTCGCGCCATCCAAGCCACTGGAGCTTTTCCGGGAAGGCGGCGCGAGAGTATTGACCCGGGAGCCAGGAGACCTGCCAGTCACAGTCGATTCCTTTGCGCGGGCGGGGTGCACCGGGCGAACGAGGGCTGTGCCCTCGCGTGAGCGACACCGTTAACCGGGTCGCCGCGCCAATTTCGGCAAGACGACCCCAGACAAAGGTGTCTTGCCGTGACCAAGTTGAAGCTGTTTCTCTATGCCTCCGCCGCATTGCTGCCGGCGGTGGCGCATGCCCAATCGGACGAGGACCAGATCGTCGTCGTCGCATCCGGCGTCGAGCAGGAGGCCGAAACCACTGGCCGCTCGATCACCGTGCTCGACCGCGCGGCGATCGAGACGCGTCAGACCGTCTCGCTGTCCGATCTGCTCGCCACCACCCCGGGCATCACCGCCACCCGCAACGGCGGCCCCGGCGGCGTCACTGCGGTGCGCATCCGCGGCGCCGAGGACGCGCAGACGCTGGTGTTGATCGACGGCGTCCGCGCCAACGATCCCTCGGCGCCCGCCGGCGCCTTCGACTTCGGCAATCTGCTGACCGGATCGATCCAGCGCGTCGAAATCCTGCGCGGACCCAATTCGGTGATCTGGGGCAGCCAGGCGCTGGGCGGCGTGGTCAATTTGGTGACGCAGGCGCCGGTCGACGGCGTGGCGGCGCGCGCCAATGCCGAATATGGCTATGCCGAGCAGGTTTCCGCCAATGCCGCGATCGCAGCGGGCAACGATACGCTGCAGGGCGCGCTGACCGGCGGCTATTTCCGCACCGACGGCGTCTCGCAGGCCGCGGTCGGCACCGAGGCCGACGGCTATCGCCAATATAATGCCAGCGGCCGGCTGCGCTACGAATTCGCGCCGGGCTTCGGCGTCGACCTGCGCGGCTATTACGCCAATTCGCGCCTCGAGCTCGACGGGTTCGCTCCCCCCACCTACAGCTTCGGCGACACCGACGAATATTCGACCGCGCAGGAATTGTACGGCTATGCCGGGTTGTTCGCGGACATCGGACCCGTCGCCAATCGCATCGCCTTCACCATCGCCGACATCAACCGCGACGGCTATAATTCCACCAGCGATACGGCGCCCGCCTATCTCTATCGCGGCCGCAGCGAACGCTACGAATATCGCGGCGACGCCAAGCTGGTCGACCAGCTCCGCGTCACCTTCGGCGCCGAGCGCGAAAATCTGCGCTTCTATGACGGCTTCGTGACCAACCGCGCCGACATCACCAGCTTCTACGGCCAGGCGATCGTCACGCCGGTCGAGCAAGTGACGCTCACCGCGGGCATTCGCAACGACGATCATAGCCGCTTCGGCGCACACACCAGCTGGGGCGCCAATCTCGCAGTGAAGCCGTTCGAAACCACCTTGCTGCGCGCCAGCTATGGCGAAGGCTTCAAGGCGCCGACGCTCTATCAGCTGTTCTCGGACTATGGCACCGAATCGCTGGATCCAGAGACAGCGAAGAGCTGGGAAGTGGGCGTCGAGCAGTCGGCGCTGAACGGCGCGGCGAAGCTGGGCGTGACGTGGTTCCACCGCGACACGCGCAACCAGATCGACTTCTTCTCGTGCCCGGCAGCGCAAGTGACCAACCCGGCATCGATCTGCTTCAATCGCCCCTTCGGCACCTACGCCAATATCGCCCGCACCCGCGCCGAGGGCGTCGAGGTCGAACTCGCGCTCAAGCCGGTCGAGGCGTTTACCGTCACTGCTAACTACACCTATACCGACGCCGAGAACCGCTCGGCGGGGTATGAAGGCAATCAGCTGGCGCGCCGTCCGCAGGACACCGCCAGCCTCTCGGCCGATTACCGCCTGCCGTTCGGGCTTTCGCTGGGAGGCACGGTGACGATCGTCGGGGACAGCTTCAACGACCAGGGCAATTTTACCCGGCTCGACGGCTTTGCGCTCGGCAGCATCCGTGCCGAGATGCCGATCGGCGATCGCTTCGCGGTCTACGGCCGCGTCGAGAATGTCACCGACGAGAAGTACCAGGTCGTATCGGGCTACGGCACCTATGGCCGTGCGGCCTATGCCGGGGTGCGGATCCGCCTCAACTGATGACCAGCCCCCCCACCGTCATGCCGGACTGGTTCCGGCATCCACTGTGCCGCCTGGCGGGACGGATTCGGCAGGAACCGAGCCGTCTTCGCCTCGCCGCCTGGTGGACCCCGGAACCGGTCCGGGGTGACGATGGATGGCAAGGATGAAACGCGCCGCGCTCCTGTGCCTGCTGCTGGCCGGATGCGCGGCGCAACCTTCGGCAAAAGGCGGCGGAATCGTCTCGCTCAACCCGTGCGCCGATGCGATGCTGGTCGAGCTGGTCCCGCGCGACCGCATCGCCGCGATCAGCCATTATTCGCGCGATCCCGGCGCGACCTCGATCCCGCTGGATCTTGCGCGCAAGTTCAACGTCAACAACGGCACCGCCGAGGAGATCATCGCGCTTCGCCCCGATCTGGCGATCATTGATAGCTTCGCTTCGGTCTCGACTCGCGAAGCGCTGACGCGGGCCGGCGTGAAGACGCTGACGCTGGGATGGGCCAATACGATCGAAGACAGCAGAAAACAGGTCCGTGAACTCGCCGCCGCGCTCGACGCAAAGCCCGCCGGCGAGGCGATGGTCGCGAAGATCGACGGCGCCATTACGGCCGCCCGCACCGGCCGCCCGCCGGTCTCCGCCTTGCTCTGGATCGGCGGCAACACCGTCAACGGCGCGAACACCTTGCTCGACGAGATGATGGTCAAGGCGGGCTTCAGCGACCATGCTGCGCATTATGGACTGCAAGGCACCGGCTATCTCCCGATCGAGCATGTCGTCGCCGATCCGCCACGCGTGATGCTGGTCCCCGACCAGGCCGGCCGCGACGCGGCTTCGCGGGCGGCGCAGATGCGCGGCTGGGCGCTCGCCCGCTCGGGCGCCACGGTGCATCAGGCGCCCTTTGAGCGCAGTCTCGTCAATTGCGGCGGACCGGTGATCCCCAGGGCGATGACGCGGCTTGCGGAAATACGCAGCGAGGTGGGGCAATGAACCGCGCTCTCCTCCTCACGCTGCTCGCGGCCCTTGTCGGCCTGCTCTTCGCCGGCTCGCTGATGGCCGGCAAGATCTGGGTGCCGGCGTCGGTTTGGTTCTCGAACGATCCGCGCTGGTGGATCGTCGCCGAGCTGCGCCTGCCCCGCGCGATCCTCGGGCTCGCGATCGGCGCGGCGCTAGGCCTCACCGGCGCGGTGCTGCAAGGCTATCTGCGCAACCCCCTCGCCGACCCGGCGGTGGTCGGCGTCTCCTCTTCCGCCGCGCTCGGTGCCGTCGCCGCGATCGTCATATTTTCGGCCAGCGGCCCGCTCGTCATCTTCGGCGCCGCGATGCTTGCCGCGTGCGGATCGATGCTGCTGCTCGCGGGACTGGCATGGCGCGCCGACAGCCAGGTCGCTTTCATCCTCGCCGGCACCGTGCTCGCCAGCCTCGCCGGGGCGCTGACTGCCTTCCTGATCTCGATCGCGCCCAACCCCTTCGCCACCGCCGAGATCATCGACTGGATCATGGGCGCGCTCACCGACCGCAGCTTCGCCGAGGTCCAGCTGGCGCTGCCATTCATTGCCGTCGGCTGCGCGCTGCTCCTCTTCACCGGCCGCGCGCTTGACGCGCTCACCCTCGGCGAGGCCGCGGCGCGCTCGCTCGGCGTGCGGCTCGCGCGCACCCAATTGCTCATCGTGCTCGGCGCCGGTCTGGCAGTCGGCGCCAGCGTCGCGGTGACCGGCGTGGTCGGCTTTGTCGGGCTGATCGTGCCGCATCTGCTCCGCCCGCTCACCGGCGCCAGGCCCTCTGCCTTGCTCGTCCCCAGCGCGCTCGGCGGTGCGGCTCTGGTGCTTGCCGCCGACAGCCTCGTCCGGCTCGGCCCCGGTGCGGCGGAAATCCGGCTCGGCGTCGCAATGGCCTTGCTCGGCACGCCGTTCTTCCTCGTGCTCCTGCTCAAGATGCGGCGGTCGGCATGGAGCTGAGCGTCAGCGATCTCGCGGTCAGCCTCGGCAATCGCCGGGTGCTCGACCATATCACCGCCGCCTTCCGGCCCGGCCGCGTCACGGCGATCCTCGGCGCCAACGGCTCGGGCAAGTCGACTCTGGTCAAGACGCTCGCCGGGCTGCTCGACGCCGATGCCGGTCACGTCAAACTCGGCACGCGCCCCATCGCCCGGATCGAGCCGCGCGAGCGCGCCCGGCTGATCGGCTATCTGCCGCAGGACCCGATCGTCCACTGGAACCTCGCGGTGCGCGACCTCGTGGCGCTCGGCCGCCTGCCCCATCGTTCGCCCTTCGCCGGCGCATCGCAGGCGGATGCGATGGCGATCGGCGCCGCGCTCGCCGCGACGGACGCCCATCACCTCGCCGATCGCGGCGCCGACCAGCTCTCGGGCGGCGAGCGGGCGCGCGTCCTCCTCGCCCGCGTCCTCGCCGGCGAGCCGCAATGGCTGCTCGCCGACGAACCGCTCGCCAGCCTCGATCCCGTCCACCAGCTCGGCCTGCTCGACCAGCTCCGCGCGCTCGCCGCGGACGGCATGGGCGTGGTGATCGTCTTGCACGATTTGATCCAGGCCGCCCGCGCCGCCGACGACGTGCTACTGTTGAAGCAAGGCGAGGTCGTAGCGTTCGGCCCTGCGGCGGAGGCACTGGCGCACCAGCCGCTGCGCGAGGCCTTCGGTGTCGAGGTAATGATCGTTCCCGACGAACAGGGCCGTTTGCTGCCGGTGCCGATCGGCCGGACCAAATAGGCCGATATCCGTCATCCCGGCGAACGCCGGATCTCGGGCAGTTTGCTCCCGCCATCGCACGAGATCCCGGCTTTCGCCGGGATGACGCGTGTGAGTCACCTCCTTGCGGGGAGGGGAGCCCCTGTGCCATTGCGCAATAAAATTACACGACGAGTCGGGCCAAAATGCCCGCCGCAGGAGAGTTTATGCGCACGATCGAGCATCTCATTGCCGGCCATTCGGGCGGAGGCGCGGGGCGCACGTCCGACGTGTTCGACCCCAACACCGGGCAGGTTCAGGCCCGCGTGTCGCTGGGTACCAGCGCCGATCTCGACCGCGCAATCGCCGCCGCTCAGGCCGCCCAGCCCGGCTGGGCCGCGACCAACCCGCAGCGCCGCGCCCGGGTGATGTTCAAGTTCAAGGAACTGGTCGAAGCGAATATCGACGCCCTCGCGCATCTGCTCTCGTCCGAGCACGGCAAGGTCATCGCGGACTCGAAGGGCGACATCCAGCGTGGGCTCGAAGTGATCGAATTCGCCTGCGGCATCCCGCACGTGCTCAAGGGCGAATATACCCAGGGCGCCGGCCCCGGCATCGACGTTTACAGCATGCGCCAGCCGCTCGGCATCGGCGCCGGCATTACCCCGTTCAACTTCCCGGCGATGATCCCCTTGTGGATGTCGGGCGTGGCGATCGCCTGCGGCAATGCCTTCCTGCTCAAGCCCAGCGAGCGGGATCCCTCGGTCCCCGTCCGCCTCGCCGAACTGATGCTCGAGGCGGGCTTGCCCGAAGGCATCCTCCAGGTCGTCCACGGTGACAAGGAAATGGTCGACGCGATCCTCGATCATCCCGCGATCTCCGCCGTCAGCTTCGTCGGCTCGTCGGACATCGCGCATTATGTCTATCGCCGCGGCGTCGAGGCCGGCAAGCGCGTCCAGGCGATGGGCGGCGCCAAGAACCACGGCATCGTCATGCCCGATGCCGATCTCGACCAGGTCGTCGCCGACCTCTCCGGCGCTGCCTTCGGATCGGCGGGCGAGCGCTGCATGGCGCTGCCGGTGGTAGTGCCCGTAGGCGACAAGACCGCAGATGCGCTGCGCGAAAAGCTGCTTCCTGCGATTCGTTCGCTGCGCGTCGGCGTCTCAACTGATAATGATGCGCATTACGGACCCGTGGTGAACGCCGCCCACAAGCAGCGCGTCGAGAACTGGATCCAGACCGGAGTCGACGAAGGCGCCGAGCTCGTCGTCGACGGCCGCGGCTTCCAGCTGCAGGGACATGAAGAGGGGTTTTTCATCGGCCCGTCGCTGTTCGACCACGTCACCCCGGACATGCAGTCGTACAAGGAAGAGATTTTCGGCCCGGTCCTCCAGATCATCCGCGCCCCCGATTTCGAGACCGCATTGCGCCTGCCGAGCGAGCACCAATATGGCAACGGCGTCGCGATCTTCACCCGCAACGGCCACGCCGCGCGCGAGTTCGCCGCGCGCGTCAATGTCGGCATGGTCGGGATCAACGTGCCGATCCCCGTCCCCGTCGCCTATCACAGCTTCGGCGGCTGGAAGCGCAGCGCGTTCGGCGACGTCAACCAGCACGGCATGGAGGGCGTCCGCTTCTGGACCAAGGTCAAGACCGTCACCCAGCGCTGGCCCGACGGCTCGGCGCTTCCCGGCGGCAGCGAGGACGGCGGCCCCTCGCGCATCCAGGACGCCTTCGTCATCCCGACGATGGGCTGAGCCGATGAAGCGGCTGTTGCTTCTGCTTTGCGCGCTGCTGATCGCGACCCCGGCGGTCGCGCAAAAGCGCATCGCGCTGACGTTCGACGATGCGCCGCGCGGCGTCGGCGCGTTCTTCACCAAGCAGGAGCGCGCCCGCCGGCTGATCGCCTTGCTCAAGGAGGCGCGGGTCGCGCAGGCCGCGTTCTTCGTCAATCCGGGCAGAGCGGAAAGTCCGGCTGACGAAACGCTGGTGGAGAACTATGTCCGCGCGGGCCATGTCATCGCCAACCACAGCTTCAGCCACGCGCACCTCACCCAGCAAAGCGCCGCCGATTATCTCGCCGATGTGGACAAGGCCGAAGCCTGGCTCAAACCGCGCCGCGGCTATCGCGCCTGGTTCCGCTATCCCTTCCTCGACGAGGGCGGCAAGGACAAGGTCAAGCGCGACGCGGTCCGCGCCGGGCTCGCCGCGCGCGGCCTGCACAATGGCTATGTCACCGCCGAGGGCTCGGACTGGAACATCGAGCAGCTGGCGATCGACGCGAAGAAAGCCGGCAAGACGATCGACATGGCGGCGTTGCGCGATCTCTATGTCGAGACCCATGTCGAAGCCGCCGACTTCGCCGACGCGCTGATGCGTCGGACGATCGGCCGCTCGCCGCCGCATGTGATGCTGCTCCACGAGACCGACATCGCCGCGCTGTACATCGCCGACCTGGTCAAGGCGTTGCGCGCGGACGGCTGGGAGATCATCACTGCGGATGTGGCCTATGCCGACCCGCTCAAGACCGCCGCGCCCGACGTGCCCAGCACCAACGGCACGCTCACCGAGCTGCTCGCCTGGGAAAAGGGCCTCCCCGCCCCGCGCTGGTATGCGCGCAACGACCTCAAGATCGCCAACCCGCTCTTCGCCGAGCGCGTGCTGCACGAGAAACCGCAATGACTACCCAATTCGACCTCACCGATGAGCAGCTCCAGATCCAGGAGATGGCGCGCGCATTCACCGCCGACCGCATCACTCCGCACGCCGGCGAATGGGACGAGAAGCACATCTTCCCGCGCGAGACGATCAAGTCCGCGGCCGAACTCGGCTTCGCCTCCATCTACGTCTCGGAGGCGAGCGGCGGGATCGGTCTCGGCCGGCTCGAATCGGCGTTGATCATGGAGGCGATGGCCTATGGCTGCCCGTCGACCAGCGCGTTCATCTCGATCCACAATATGGCGAGCTGGATGATCGACCGGTTCGGGTCGCAGTCGGTCAAGGGCAAGTATCTCCCCAGCCTGATCACGATGGACCGGCTGGCGAGCTATTGCCTCACCGAACCCAGCTCGGGCTCGGACGCCGCAGCGCTCAAGACCCGCGCAGTGCGTGACGGTGACGATTACGTCGTCACCGGCACCAAGCAGTTCATCTCGGGCGGCGGCGAGAACGAAGTCTACGTCACCATGGTCCGCACCGGCGAGGAGGGTCCCAAGGGCATTTCGTGCCTCGTCATCGAGAAAGACATGCCCGGCGTCAGCTTCGGCGCGCAGGAGAAGAAGCTCGGCTGGCACTCGCAGCCCACCGCGCAGGTGATCCTCGAGGAAGTCCGCGTGCCGGTTGAAAACCTTGTCGGCGGCGAAGGCGAGGGCTTCCGCATCGCGATGATGGGGCTCGACGGCGGCCGGCTCAATATCGGCGCCTGCTCGCTGGGCGGGGCGCAGCGCTGCCTCGACGAAGCGATCCAATATACCAAGGACCGCCAGCAGTTCGGCAAACCGATCGCCGACTTCCAGAACACCCAGTTCACGCTTGCCGACATGGCGACCGAGCTCGAGGCGGCGCGCGCATTGCTCTATCTCGCCGCCGCCAAGGTCACTGCGGGCGCCCCGGACAAGACCCGCTTCGCCGCAATGGCCAAGCGCCTCGCCACCGATACGGGTAGCAGCGTGGTCGACCGCGCGCTCCAGCTCCATGGGGGATATGGCTATCTGCAAGATTATCCTATCGAACGCTTCTGGCGCGATTTGCGCGTCCATTCGATCCTCGAAGGGACCAACCAGGTGATGCGCATGATCGTCGGACGGGAATTGACGCGGCAATGAGAACACGCACCCTCCGGGTTCCTGCGAAAGCAGGAACCCAAAGTCACGAGCGCATCGCTTGCCGCCCTGGGCTCCTGCTTTCGCAGGAGCACAACGCATGACCGCCGACGTCCTCACCTTCACCGAAGGCCAAATCGGCCGCATCCGGCTCAATCGCCCCAAAGCGATCCACGCGCTCGACACTGCGATGTGCGCGAAAATGCTCGACGCACTCATCGCGTGGCGCGCCGATCCCGCCGTCGAAGCGGTATTGATCGACCATGCCGAAGGCCGCGGCTTCTGCGCGGGGGGCGACATCCGCATGATCGCGACGAGCGGCGCAGGTGACGGCGCCGCTGCCCGCGCCTTCTTCCGCGTCGAATATCAGCTCAACCACGCACTGTTCACTTATGCCAAGCCGGTGGTCGCGTTCATGGACGGGATCACCATGGGCGGCGGCGTCGGCATCGCGGTGCCGGCGAAGTTCCGCGTCGCGACCGGGAACACCAAATTCGCGATGCCCGAGACCGGGATCGGCCTGTTCCCCGATGTCGGCGGCGGCTGGCATCTGTCGCGGCTGCCCGGCCATCTCGGCGAATATATCGCGCTGACCGGCGCCCGGCTCGACGGCGCCGATTGCCTCGCGCTCGGCCTCGCCACGCACTATCTTTCCGCCGACCGCCTCGATCGGGCCAAGGCGGACATCGCCAGCGACCCGCAGGCGATCGCCGCCGCTCTCGACGCGCTCTGCGAAGCACCACCCGAGGCGAAGATCCTCGCCGACATCGATAATATCGACCGCCTGTTCGCCGCCGACACGCTCGAGGAGATCCTCGCCGCGCTCGCCATGGATCCCGGCCTGTGGGCCAAGGAGCAATTGGCGATCCTCGCCACCAAATCCCCGCAGGCGATGAAGGTCTCGCTCCATCTCGTCCGCGAGGGCCGCCACATGCCGAGCTTCGAGGACGAGATGCGGCAGGAATTCGCCGTCGCCACGCGCGTCGTCCAGCGCCCCGATTTCGCCGAGGGCGTCCGCGCAGTGATCGTCGACAAGGACAATGCGCCGCGCTGGCAACCCGCCACCGTCGAAGGCGTCACCGATCACGTCATCGACCAGATATTCGCGCCCCTGCCGGAGGATCAGGCGTGGGCGCCGGCCTGAAGGAGTGCAAATGGCCTACCAAAGCATCCTCGTCGAGCAGCGCGGCGCAGTCACGCTGGTCACGCTCAATCGCCCAGAGGCATTGAACGCGCTCAACGGCCAGATCCTGTCCGAGCTGCTCGACGCGATGGCCGCGTTCGACAAGGACACGTCGCAAGGCTGCGCGGTGATCACCGGCAGCGAAAGGGCCTTCGCCGCCGGCGCCGACATCAAGGAGATGCAGTCGCAGGGCTTTGCCAGCATGTACGGCCATGATTTCTTCGCCGGCTGGGACGCCTTCACCCGCACCCGCAAGCCGGTCATCGCAGCAGTCGCCGGCTATGCGCTGGGCGGCGGCTGCGAGCTGGCGATGATGTGCGATTTCATCCTCGCCGCCGACAATGCGAAGTTCGGCCAGCCAGAGATCAAGCTCGCGGTTTCGCCCGGCATGGGCGGGTCGCAGCGGCTGACTCGCGCGGTCGGCAAGGCCAAGGCGATGGAGATGTGCCTCACCGGCCGGATGATCGACGCCGCCGAGGCCGAGCGCGCCGGACTCGTCGCCCGCATCGTTCCTGCCGCCGGGCTGGTCGAGGAGGCGATGAAGACCGCCGCGACGATCGCCGGCATGGCCCCGCTCGCGGTGCTGGCGAACAAGGAAATGGTCAATGCGGCCTATGAGACGACCCTGACCCAGGGCGTGCAGTTCGAGCGCCGCCTGTTCCACGCATTGTTCGGCACGGCGGACCAGAAGGAAGGCATGACTGCCTTCGTCGAGAAGCGCCCGGGCAACTGGACGGGGAAGTAAGCAACCGGCTCGTGCCTCATGCGCTCCCCTTCCGCTTGCGGGAGGGGTCGGGGAGGGCCTGAAATACGAAGGGGAGGACCGCCCCCTCCCCTAGCCCCTCCCGCAAGCGGAAGGGGAACAAGGAAGAAGACCATGGCACGCATCGCATTTATCGGGCTCGGCAATATGGGCGGCGGGATGGCCGCGAACCTTGCCAAAGCGGGCCACGACGTCCGCGCGTTCGATCTCTCCGGCGAAGCGCTCGACAAGGCGAAGAAGGCCGGCTGCCTGCCCGCCGAGGACGCCAATGCCGCGATCCTCGGCGCGGAGGCAGTGATCACCATGCTCCCCGCCGGCCGCCATGTCGAAGCCGTCTATACCGACAGCATCCTGCCCCATGCCGACGCCGGCGCGATCCTGATCGACTGTTCGACGATCGACGTCGCCACCGCGCGCCGCGTCGCCGTAGCCGCCGGCGCGCACGGCCTGACCGCGGTCGATGCACCGGTCTCGGGCGGAATCGCCGCGGCCAGTGCCGGCACGCTCACTTTCATGGTCGGCGGCAGCGAGGCGGCGTTCTCGCGCGCCGAGACCTTCCTGTTGGACATGGGCAAGGCAGTGATCCATGCCGGCGCCGGCGGCGCGGGCCAGGCCGCCAAGATCTGCAACAACATGATGCTCGGCGCGACGATGGTCGCCACCTGCGAGAGCTTCGCCCTCGCCGAAAAACTCGGGCTCGACTTGCAGAAGCTCTACGACATCGCCTCGGTGAGCTCGGGCCAGAGCTGGTCGATCACCAGTTATTGCCCGGTCCCCGGCGTCGGGCCGGAAACCCCGGCCGACCGCGACTATCAGGGCGGGTTCGCTGCGGCTCTGATGCTCAAGGACCTCAAGCTCGCGCTCGAGGCGGCCGCCAGCGTCGACGCCGACACGCCAATGGCCGCCCGCGCCGGGGAGCTCTACGAGACATTCGTCAACGGCGAAGGCGCGACGCTCGATTTCTCGGGCATCATCAAGATGCTGAAGGGGTAGAGCTGGTGGTGCGCCGGCACCTCCTTCGCGATTAACCCGGCCTTTCCATCTCGCGGCGCATAGGAACATCATGCGTGCCATCCTGCTTCTCGCCCTCGCCGCCCCTGCTGCCGCGCAGGAGCGTCCCGCCCCCTTCGTCGTCGCCGAGACCGGCCAGGGCTATGCCACGATCGACGAAGCGGTCACTGCGATCCGCAACGACGATGCGACGATCTTGATCGCGCCGGGCACCTATCGCCAGTGCACCGTGCAGACCGGCGGCAAGATCACTTTCAAGGCGCGCCAGCCGGGCACCGTGATCTTCGAGAAGGAAGTGTGCGAGGACAAGGCTGGGTTCGTCCTGCGCGGCCGCGGGTCGACGATCGATGGCGTGGTCTTTCGGGGCTATGCGGTGTCCGACGGCAACGGCGCCGGCATCCGCCACGAGATGGGCGATCTGACGATCACCAATTCGATGTTCCTCGACAGCCAGGAAGGCATTCTCGGCGGGGGCCACGAGACCGTGCGCCGGATCAGCATCGATCGCACCACCTTTGCCGGGCTCGGCCAGTGCGAGACCGAGAATTGCAGCCATGCGATCTATCTCGCGGTCGACGGCGAGGTTTCGGTCACCCGCTCGCGCTTCGAACGCGGCACCGGCGGGCATTACGTCAAATTGCGAGCACGCCGCGTCAACATCACCGATTCGAGCTTCGACGACAGCGCCGGCAAGAAGACCAACTATATGATCGATCTCTCCGAAGGCGGTACCGGGCTGATCGCGCGCAACACCTTCGTCCAGGGCAAGAGCAAGGACAATCATTCGGGGCTGATCGTCGTCGCCGCGGAAGGGCGGACCTATCCCTCTGCGGGCCTGCGCATCGAGGACAATGTCGCGAGCATGGCACCGGGTGCGCCGCCGAACCCGGCCTTCGTGGCCGACCTCAGCGGCTCGACGATCGAGCTTTCCGGCAACCGCCTGAGCGGCATGCGCGCATTCGAGCGGCGTTAGCTCCCTCTCCCCTTGTGGGAGAAGGAAGGGGCCCGCGCCGAAGGCGTGGGAAGGATGAGGGGGACTGAGTCTCACTCCCCCTCATCCTTCCGCCGACTAACTTCGGTCCCTCCCTCTCCCCCAAGGGGAGAGGGATTTACTTACTTACACGTGCTCCCCGCCCCCGAATCGAGATCGAGGCAGCGCCCGTCGATCGGCACCGGCACCTTCACTCCGATCAGCGCGGCAAGCGTCGGTGCGATGTCCACCGTCTCCACCGACAGCGGCTGCTCGAACCCGGTCATGCCCTTGCGCCAGAACAGGATCGGCACGCGCCGGTCATAGTCCCAGAAGCTGCCATGCGTCGCGACATAACCGGCCCCCGGACTGGCGATCGGCGTCACCCGCGGCTTGAGCGCGACGACGAGATCGCCCGAACGCGCCGGATCATAGGATTGGCGCGCGCGCTCGAGCAGGGTCCAGGTTTCGGGCGGCCCTTTGGGCGCGGACGTGGCGGCGATTTGGGCACGCGTCAGCACCGCCTGCACTTGCGGATGCGCCGAATATCGCCGGATCGCCTCGGCCTGCACCGCCGCGCGCTGCACTTTGGTGAGCTTCGGAGCGAAATAGACGTCGCCCGCCGTGCTGCCGACGAGCGTCGGGCCGGCTATCTGCAATTTGGTCGCGATCTCGGCGCCCAGCGCCTTTGCCGACAGCGCCGGATCGACCCGCGCGGCCGTGGGCGCGGCGTGATCGCGGTTGCGCTCGGGCAGATCGTGCCCGCCATGATCGGCGGTCAGCGCCACGGCATAATCGATGCCGGTCCTGTCGAGCACCGCAAACAATTTGCCGATCGTCTGATCGAGCGCCTGCAACTGGAGGCACATCTCGCTGCCTTCGGTGCCGAGACCATGGCCGACATAGTCGGTGGCCGAGGCGCCGAGGATCAGCAGATCGGTATGCGGCCCCTGCCCCAGCTTCATGTCGGTGGCGAGCCCGGCGCCAAGCGCGAGGATCGCCTCGTCGAACTCGGGCGAGGTGCGGAAGGCTTTGACGTCGCCCGCGGCGCGCGCGAACCGCCCGTCACCGACCGAGAAGGTCGGCGTCACCGGCACGGCGCGGCTCCGCGCGCGGCAGAACGGAGTCAATTCCATCGGCTCCTGTGCTTCGGCGATCCGCTCGGTGACGCTGGCGTTCACGCGCGTGACCATCGCCGGCTCGACGCGGCCGGCATAAGAGACGAAGCCCTTGCCGCCCCACCACCACAATTCGTCGACCTTGTGCCCGCCCATCATCACTGCGGCGCGGTCCTTGCCGGCGACCGAGACGACACGCGACCCGGGGTCGGCGAGCTTCATCCACTCGCCGAGCGTCGGCACCTTCAGATGCTTGTCCGAGACGGTGTAGTTGCTCGAAGTGCTGCCAGGCACGCTCTCGTCCTCGGCGCAATAGACCGTCTTGTCCTCGCGCGGCGCCGAGAAATCGGTCCAGTCATTGGCGATGATCCCGGTCCGCGCCGGCCGCACGCCGCTGAGGATCGTCGAATGGCCGGGACAGGTCTCGGTCGCGGCGTGACTCTGATAGCCCGAGGGGAAGACCGCGCCCGACAGCAGCCGCGCAAAGCCCTGGCTGAACTGGCCGCGATACTCGGCGAACAGATCGGCCGAAAGCTGGTCGACCGAGATCACCACCAGCAGTTTCGGCGGAGTCTGCGGCGCGGCGGCGGGTGCCGGCGCCTGCTGGGCCGCTGCTGGCATGGCGGCGAGCAGCGCGAGCGCTGCGGGAAGGACGAACTTCATTGTGGAGCCGACTCCAGTCGAGGAATTACGCGCCCAGCTATTGTCGATCGGTCGATCCTGGGCAAGGACGGCGCATGGCGTGGATTCGTTTCGTGTTGATGTCGCTCGCGCTGCTGTTCGCAGCCGGCGCGGCATCGGCGCAGGACGGGGTTCAAAACAGAGGCCCGCACGTCCGGATCGAGCTGATCGCCGAGAGCGAGCGGCCGGCGCCGGGAAGCGAGATCACGCTCGCCTTCGCCTCGACTCCCGAGCCCGGCTGGCATGCCTATTGGGAAAATCCCGGGGACGCGGGGCTTCCGGCCAAGGCGGCATGGACGCTGCCGCCGGGCGCCGGCGCGGGGCCGCTGCGCTATCCGGTACCGCACCGGCTGATCATCGCCGGGCTGATGAACTATGTCTACGAGGCCCCGTTCGCACCTCTGGTGACGCTCAAGGTCCCGGCGGATGCCAGGCTCGGCGATGCGCTCCCGGTGCGAGTCAAGCTAGACTATCTGGTCTGCACCGACGAGATCTGCGTCCCCGAAAAGGCCGAGCTCGCGACCAGGCTGACGATCGGCGACGGCGCGGTGCCGGCCGACCGCCGGTCCCGCTTCGATACATGGCGCACGGCGCTGCCGAGGCCGCTCGGCACCCCGGCGAAATATCAGGTCGACGGCAAGACCTTTCGGCTCGAAATTCCCTTCCCGGCCGCCGCGACACTGTCGGGCGAAGGCTATTTCTTCCCGCTGACCGACGGCGCGATCGACTATGCAGCACCCCAGCGCGTGGTGCGCGACGGCGATCGGATCGTCGTGGAGGCGCCGTCGAAACGCGCCTTGCCCAAGGTCGAGGGCCTGCTCGCCTTCGGCAGCCAGGGATTTCTGCTCTCTGCCGCGCCGGGGACCGTTGCTGCCGCTTCCGCCGGTGCCGCACCGGCCGGCTGGATCACTACTGCGCTGCTCGCCTTTCTCGGCGCGGTCGCCGGCGGGGTGATCCTCAACATCATGCCGTGCGTCTTCCCGATCCTCAGCCTCAAGGCGCTGAGCCTCGTCAAGGCAGGCGACGAGGCCGGCAATCCGCGCGGCGAGGCGCTGGCTTATACTGCCGGGGTCGTGCTCACTTGCCTCGTGCTCGGCGGCATCCTGCTCGGCCTGCGCGCCGGCGGCGCCGCGGTCGGCTGGGCCTTCCAGCTGCAGGATCCGCGCGTGATCCTGTTCCTGCTGCTGCTGGCCTCGGCCATCGCGCTCAATCTTGCGGGCCTGTTCGAGATCCCCGCGCCTGCCTTCGCCAACCGCGCCGCGGCGCGAGGGCAAGGCGGCGCGTTCCTCACCGGGGCGCTCGCCGCCTTCGTCGCGACGCCCTGCGCCGGCCCGTTCATGGGCGCCGCGTTGGGAACTGCGCTGATTCTGCCCTGGCCCGCGGCCCTGGCGGTGTTCGGCGGGCTCGGCCTCGGCATCGCCTTGCCCTTTCTGCTGCTTGGTTTCGTGCCCGCGTTGCGCCGCCGCCTGCCCAGACCCGGCGCCTGGATGGCGACGCTGCGGCGCATCCTGTCGATTCCGATGTTCCTGACCGCGCTCGCGCTCGCCTGGGTGCTGGGGCGGCAGGCGGGAGTCGACGGCATGGCGCTGGGGCTCGGCGCGGCGTTGCTCGCTGCGTTCGGCTTTTGGTGGGCCGGCCGGCGGCAGGCGCGTGGAGCGAGCCACGCATGGCTGCCTGCGCTGCCGTTGCTGCTGCTCGCTCTCGCGGCGGCGGCGCTGGTTCGACCCGCTCCGGTCGGCGCCGAACGCCCCGCAGTGGCCGGCGCCGAGCCATTCAGCGAGGTGCGGCTCGCGGAGCTGCGCGCAGCAGGGCGGCCTGTCTTCGCCTATTTCACTGCCGACTGGTGCCTGACCTGCAAGGTCAACGAGAAGGGCGCGATCGAGACCGAAGCGGTCGCCGACGCCTTCGCCAAGGGCAAGGTCGCGGTGCTGGTCGGCGACTGGACCAATGGCGACCCCGCCCTTGGCCGCTTCATCGAACGGCACAATCGTGCGGGCGTTCCGCTCTATCTGTGGTATAAGCCGGGCAGCGCAGAGCCTGAGGTCCTGCCGCAAATACTGACCCAGGCGATGCTGCGAAACCTGTCGAGCGGGGGCTGACGAGGAGACGCACATGAGCAAGTGGATCGTTGCCGGGATCGCCGTGGCCTGCGTGGCCAGTGCCGTCCCCCTCGCCGCCGAACCGGCGGTGGGAACTGCCGTCCCCAATTTCCGCGCCTATGACATGCACGGCAAGATCGTCGATCTCTCGCAATTCCGCGGCAAGACGGTCGTGCTCGAATGGAACAACCCCGGCTGCCCCTTCGTGAAGAAGCATTATGAGAGCGGCAACATGCAGAAGACCCAGGCCGCGGCAGTGGCGCAGGGCGCGGTGTGGCTGACGATCAATTCGGGCGCGCCCGGCAAGCAGGGCCATATGAACGGCCCCGAGGCGCAACAATTCGTGGCGGCGCAAGGCGCAAAGCCCAGCGCCTATCTGCTCGATCCGCAGGGATTGGTCGGCAAGGGCTATGGCGCGAAGACCACGCCGCATCTGTACATCATCGATGGCAAGGGGCGGCTGGCCTATAACGGCGCGATCGACGACAAGCCGACCGCCGACAAGGCCGACATCGCCACCGCGCGCAACCATGTCCTCGCAGCGCTGGGCGAGCTTCGCGCGGGCAAGCCGGTGTCGGTGGCCCAGAGCCGGCCTTATGGCTGCACGGTAAAATACGCGAGCTGATCCGAATCCCCCTCCCCCGCCAAGAGAGGGGGCTGCCACAAACCCTACTTGTGCAACGCAACAAAGCGTTGCAGCATGGAACCAGCGGCGATCTGCCGCACTTGGGAGCGTTGATGGCAGCACGCGGGGCGTTCGACGAAATCTGGGGGCATGGCGGGCCCGAAGACCCGCGGCCCGAATTCGCTGCACTGTCGCAGTGGGTGGCCGACACCCCCGCTTCCGAACTCCAGCGCCGGCAGCAATCCGCCGAGGCCGCGTTCCGCCAATTGGGCATCACCTTCGCAGTCTATGGCGACAGCGACGCCGCCGAGCGGATCATCCCGTTCGACATCGTTCCCCGGGTCTTCCTTCAGCAGGAATGGACGCGGCTGTGCGAGGGGCTGGTCCAGCGCGTCGAGGCGATTAACGCGTTCCTCGAGGACATTTACGGCGAGCGCCGGATCCTCAGGGAAGGGCTGATCCCGCCCGAACTGATCTATCGCAACGAGCAGTTCCGCCCCGAAGTCGCCGGCATCCGCCCGCCGCACGGGGTGTGGGCGCACATCTGCGGGATCGATCTGGTCCGCACCGGGCCGGACGAATTCTACGTGCTCGAGGACAATGCCCGCACCCCTTCGGGCGTGTCGTACATGCTCGAAAATCGCGAGGCGATGCTGCGGCTCTGCCCCGAATTGTTCCGCGATTTCCGCGTTGCGCCGGTCGATTCCTATCCCGATATGCTGCTCGAGACGATGCGCTCGGTGGCGCCGGGCAACAATCCGCACCCGGTCTGCGTCGTCCTCACCCCCGGCCATTTCAACTCGGCATATTACGAACACAGCTTCCTCGCCGATTCGATGGGAATCGAATTGGTCGAGGCCGCCGATCTGGTGGTCGATGACGACGTGGTCTGGGTGCAGACGATTGCGGGACGCGTCAAAGTCGACGTGATCTATCGCCGGATCGACGACGATTATCTCGATCCGCTCACCTTCCGCGCGGATTCGCTGCTCGGCGTGCCCGGGCTGATCGCCGCCTATCGCGCCGGCAATGTCGCGCTGATCAATGCGCCCGGAAACGGCATCGCCGACGACAAGGCGATCTACAGCTACATGCCCGAGATCGTGAAATTCTATTCGGGCGGCGAGGCCAAGCTGCCCAATGTCGAGACCTTCCGCTGCCGCGAACCGCAGGCGCTGCAATATGTGCTCGATCATCTCGACCAACTCGTGGTGAAACTGGTCGATGGTTCGGGCGGTTACGGGATGCTCGTCGGCCCGACCGCGACGAGGGCGCAGATCGCCGACTTCCGCCTCGCGCTGATCGCCGAACCGCACCGCTACATCGCCCAGCCGACGCTCGCGCTGTCGACCGTGCCGACGATGAGCGATGCCGGCCTCGCCCCGCGCCATGTCGACTTTCGTCCCTTCGTGCTGACCGGCAGCGACGGCGTGCGCGTGGTGCCCGGCGGACTTACCCGGGTGGCGCTGCGCGAGGGCTCGCTGGTGGTGAATTCCAGCCAGGGCGGCGGGACCAAGGACAGCTTCGTGCTGCTGGAGGATAAGGCGGCGGGTCAATCCCAATCGCAGAGGCAAAGCCAGTGAGTGCCCCAAGTCGTCACCCCCGCGAAAGCGGGGGCCCATCTCTTGGGCTTTCTACCACTACAACAGCCTTCATCACTCCGGACATCGCCCGGAACTGGGTCCCCGCCTTCGCGGGGATGACGGTTGAGGGTGCGGAGGACGCACTCATATGCTGATGCTCTCGCGCACCGCGGCGGCGCTGTACTGGCTCGGCCGCTATGTCGAGCGCGCCGATTTCATCGCGCGGCTCGTGGAAGCCACCGTGCGGCTCGACGCTCTCTCCGCCCGACCCGCGGGCGAGGCGGCGTGGCAGAGCGCGCTCGCCGTCACCGATACCGACGACGCCTTCGCCGCGACCGGGCAGAGCTACACCCAGAGCCATGTTGCGCGCTTCCTGACGCTCGACGCCAGCCATCCCGGCTCGATCGTCCGCTGCCTCGAAATGGCGCGGAATAACGCACGCGCCGTCCGCACCGCGCTCACCCGCGACGCGTGGACTGCGATCAATCGCGCCTGGTGGCTGTTCCAGAACCGCGCCTCGACCGGGGGCGCCACCGCGACGCTCAATCTCGTCGAGCAGGTCAAGGGCGAGACGCGCGGCTTCGAGGGTTCGATCCACCGGATGATGCGCAACGAGGCGACGTGGCTGATCCAGCTCGGCGCCGCGATCGAGCGCGCCGACAACACCGCGCGGCTGGTGGACGTCAAATATCATCTGCTGCTGCCCGAGGACGAAGCCGTGGGCGGCGTCGTCGATCGCGACCAGTGGACCACGATCCTCCAGACCGTCTCGGCAGTGACTGCCTATCGCTGGCTCTACAGCGACGGGCTTCAGCCCACCAATGTCATCGACTTGCTGATCAGCCGCTTCGAGCTGCCGCGCAGCCTTGCGGCGTGCGTCGAGGAAGCGGTGCAACTGCTCAGCCAGCTGGCGCGGCGCACCGGGCTGCAGGGTGAGGCCGATCGCATGGCGCGCGCCCGGATGGCGCGAATGCAGAAGACGCGCACCCCCGAAGTGATCGTCAGTGGGCTCCACGAATATCTTGAGGCGTTCATCCACGAGAATTCGATGCTCAATGCCGCGGTGGCGCGGCAGTTCAGGTTCATATGAGAATAGCGATCGACCATCGCACCCGGTATCGCTTCACTGCGCCGCAGGCGCGGATCGTCCAGATGCTGCGCCTCACGCCGTGCGACACGCGCGACCAGACGGTGGTGAGCTGGATGGTCGGCGTCGATTGCGACGCGCGGCTGCGCGACGCGACCGACGGCCTCGGCAATGCGGTTACGATGCTCTACGCCGAGGGGCCGATCGAGGAAATCGACATCACAGTGACCGGCGAAGTGCTGACCGTCGACAGCAGCGGCGTCGTGCACGGGTCGGTCGAGCCGCTGCCGCCGATGCTCTATTTGCGCACCACCGCGCGCACGACGCTGGGGAACGACCTTCCGGCGTTCGCCGCCGAGAGCATGACCGGTGCCGGCGATCCGCTGGATCGGCTGCACCGGCTAAACGCGGCGTTCCACGTCCGCTTTCCCTGCGTGCCCGATGCGCCGGATACCGGACTGACTGCGGCGGAGGCGTTCGCCCGCGGCCGTGCGACTTCGCGCGACGCGGCGCAGATGTTCATCGCGGCGGCGCGCGGCTTCGAAGTGCCCGCACGTTATGTATCGGGATACCGGATCGACAGCAGTGCCCAATCGGCCCCGCATGCCTGGGCGGAGGCGCATGTCGAGGGATTGGGCTGGGTCGGGTTCGATCCGGCGACGGGGCTGTCGCCCGACGACGGCTATGTCCGGATCGCGGTGGGCCTCGATGCGCTGGGTGCCGCGTCGATCGCGGGGACCCGGATCGGCGCCGGCGACGAAGAACTCGACGTGGCGCTCCGCGTCTCCGAGGAATAGTTCAGGTCGAAGAATAGTTCAGGCCAGTTCGCGCATCTGCGCCGGAGCCGGCATCGACACTGCCATGTCCTCGTCGGTGAGCAGCGACCAGCCATTGGGGCCGAGCACTTCGATCGGCCGATAGCGCGTCTTGTACGCCATCCGCTCCGAGCCCTTCACCCAATAGCCGAGATACACATAAGGCAGGCTCGCCGCGCGGGCGCGCAGGATGTGATCGATGATGATGAAGTTGCCGAGTCCCTGACGCGTCTCGCTGTCGGCCTCGAAGAAGCTGTAGATCATCGACAGACCGTCGGCCTGCTGATCGGTGATGCAGGCGCCGATCAGCCGGCCGCGCTCGCCCTCCACCGAAGGCTCACGATACTCGATGACGTACGAGCTGACCGGCGATTGCTCGACCATGTCGGCATAGTCGCTCTCGTCCATCGCCGCCATGCCGCCGCCCGGATGCCGCGAGGTCAGATAGCGGTGGAGAAGCTCGAACTGCTCCTCGGTCGCCCATGGCTTGCACGCAGTGACTTCGAGATCGCCGTGCCGCTTGAGCAGTTTGCGCTGGGTGGCGTTGGGCTGGAACTGATCGGCGACCACGCGCACCGAAACGCACGCGGTGCAGCCCGCGCAGCTCGGCCGGTACGCGACCGACTGGCTGCGGCGAAAGCCGATACGACCAAGCGCATCGTTGAGCTCGCCGGCATGCTGGCCGGTCAGTTCGGTGAAGATCTTCCGCTCCTGCCGCCCGGGCAGATAGGGGCACGGCGAGGGACTCGTCACGAAGAACCGCGGAAACCGGGAAAGTGCAGTCACCGTTCAAGCCTTTGCTTCGGCCCTTTCACGGGGCCTGTCGCAATGACTATGAAGCCGGAAACCGATGATGAAAAGCCGATTCACCAAGAAAGAGAGTTAACGATTAAGCTTTGGCGCAAGCGAGCGAAACCAAAGGCTTGCGCCGTGCCGTGCTGGCACGGGGACGGACGTCGTTAACCATGGCAGCGCGGCGCGGGGCGCGCGCGAAGACTGCTGCGGCCGCAGTATATTGGCGCTGGAGTCGCAAGTGAATCCCACGGCGACTCGATTCGGCGCGTCAGCGATTCGATTCGACGCAGACCCTTTCGTCATCCCGGCGAAAGCCGGGATGACGGAGGGAAAGTTCAGGTGGAGGGCGAGCTAAGCCAGCTCGACCGGGCTCACTTCATATTGCGCCCTGCGCAGCGCAGTCATCAGCCGATCCAGATGATCGCGATCGCGAGTCTCGCATTCGATATCGGTGATCAGCCCCTTGGCGGGGAGCGTAGTGAACACGCGCTGATGATAGACTTCGATGATGTTGACGCCCTGCTCATGAAAGATGCGAGCGACGTTGAACAAGGCGCCGGGGCGGTCCTGCAGCCGGATCCGAAGGCGCGCCAGCCGCCCCGAGCGGGCAAGGTCGCGGAGCAGCACGTTGGCGAGCAGCCGGGTGTCGATATTGCCGCCGCACAGGATCGTGCCGACGGTCTTGCCGCGAAACCGTTCGGGCTCGGCCATCAACGCCGCGAGGCCGGCAGCGCCGGCGCCCTCGACCACGGTCTTCTCGATCTGGAGCAACAGGCTCACCGCTTCCTCCAGCCGGCGCTCGCTGACGAGGACGATGTCGTCGACCAGCGCCTCGACCATCTTCGCCGTGATCCCGCCAGGCTCCTTGACCGCAATGCCCTCGGCAAGCGTGTCGCCCGCGCATGGCATGTCGGTGCCGTGGATGCGATTGTACATCGACGGATAGAGTTCGGCCTCGACTCCCACGACATCGAGCGTGCGTCCTTCGGACTTGGCGACCACCGCGGAACCCGAGATCAGCCCGCCGCCGCCGATCGGGATGACCAGGGTATCGATCTCGGGCACGTCCTCGATCATCTCGAGCGCGGCGGTGCCCTGCCCGGCGATGATCCGGACATCGTCGAACGGATGGACGAAGGTAAAGCCCCGCTCGGCTTCCAGTTCGCGCGAATGGGCATAGGCCGCGTCGAAGGTCTCGCCGTGGAGGATGACGTTGGCGCCGTGCCCCTCGGTCTGGGTGATCTTCACCGTCGGCGTGTTGAGCGGCATCACGATCGTGCTCGGGATGCCCAGCCGGGTCGCGTGATAGGCCAGCCCCTGGGCATGATTGCCGGCCGAGGCCGCGATCACGCCCTTGGACCGCGCGGTCTCGTCGAGCTGGAGCAGCGTGTTGAGCGCGCCGCGCTCCTTATAGGCCGCAGTGAACTGCAGATTCTCGAACTTGAGATAGACCGTCGCGCCGGTCAGATCGGACAAGGTCTTGCTCACCAGGGTCGGCGTCCGCACGACCGAGCCCATAATCCGCTGCGCAGCGTCCCGAACGTCGGTGATCGATACGGGAAGCGGCGTGTGCGCCGGTGCTGCTTTGGTGGCCATAGTGGCTCCCGCCTAGACCATCTGGCGCGGCGGGGAACAGGCCCTATGCGCAATCGCCTATGCCAAAGCTGCTCCTGCTCGCGCGCCTGTTGGCCCCGCTCCTCGTGCTTGCCGCCCCTGTCGCCGCCCGCGCCGATGCATTGATCGACAACGTCAACGGCATGACGCTCGACGACAAGGGGCAGGTCGTCCGCTTCACCGGCCTGATGATGAACCGCGACGGCAAGATCACTTATGTCCTGAAGAGCGGCGAACGGCGCCCCAAGAAGGTCGACTGGAAGATCGACATGGGCGGCAAGACGCTGCTGCCCGGGATGATCGACGGCCACGGCCATGTCATGGGCCTGGGCGCGCAGTTGCTGCGGCTCGATCTGTCCGAAACCAATTCGCTCGACGAGGCGCTGGCGAAGATCCGCACCTACGCTGCCGCCAATCCGACCAAGTGGATCCTCGGCGGGGGCTGGAACCAGGAGCGGTGGAAGCTCGGCCGCTTCCCGACCGCCGCGGACCTCGATGCCGCCGTCAGCGACCGCCCGGCCTGGTTTGAACGCGTCGACGGCCATGCCGGCTGGGCCAACAGCCGCGCGATCACGGCCGGAGGCATCACCGCGGCGACCAAGGACCCTTCAGGCGGGCGCATCGAGCGCGGTACTGGCGGCAAGCCGGCGGGCGTGCTGGTCGATGCGGCGATGGAATTCGTCACGCGGACGATCCCCGCCGCTACCCCGCGCGAACAGAACGCCGCCTTCCTCGCCGCGCAGGAGCGGCTGCTGTCGCTGGGTGTCACCGCAGCAGCCGACATGGGCACTACCCAGGCGGACTGGCTGACCTATCGCCGGATGGGCGATCTCGGGCTGCTCAGGGTACGTATCCTCAGCTATGCCGCCGGCATCGACACCGCGCTCGCAGTCGCCGGGCAAGGCCCTACCCCTTGGCTCTATGCCGAACGGCTGCGTATGGGCGGGATCAAGCTCTACGACGACGGCGCGCTCGGTTCGCGCGGCGCGTGGCTCAAGGCCGATTATGCCGATGCGCCGGGCAACAGGGGCCTGCCTTTCCTGACCGACGACCAATTGCTCAACAACATGATCCGCGGCACGATGGACGGCTTTCAGATCGCGGTCCACGCGATCGGCGACCGCGCCAACCAGCAAGTGCTCGACGCGATCGAGATACTCTCCGAAACCTATAAGGGTGATCGCCGCTGGCGAATCGAGCATGCCCAGATCGTCGATCCCAGGGATCTGCCGCGCTTCGGCAAGTTCGGCACGATCGCCTCGATGCAGCCGGTCCATCAGACCAGCGACATGCACATGGCCGAGGCGCGGCTGGGCGAGGCGCGGCTCGCTGGCGCCTATGCGTGGCGATCGATGCTGCAGAACGGATCGCGGCTCGCCTTCGGCTCGGATTTCCCCGTCGAGAGCCCCGATCCGTGGGCAGGCTGGGCAGCGAGCTTCACGCGGCAGGATGCAAGCGGCCAGCCCTTTGGCGGCTGGCGTCCGCAAGAGGCAGTGACCCGCGAGCAGGGCTGGGCCGGCTTCACCACCGGCGCGGCCTATGCCGGGTTCGCCGAGGACAAGATCGGCCGGATCGCCGTGGGCATGCGCGCGGACTTCCTGATCGTCGACCGCGATCCGCTGCTCGCCGCGCCGGGCGATCTGCGCAGCACCAAGGTCATCGAGACCTGGGTCGGCGGCGACCGGGTGTGGCAGCGCAAATAGGATGCGTCTCAAGAATCGGCGCTTCGCCCTGCTGCTCGCGGGGGCGAACTGGCGCGAGCGACTGATCGCGGGCGTCGGCGCGGTGATCGGGATCGGTCTGTGCGCGGCGATCTCGACGCTGGCGACGCCGAGCCACGGCCTGTTGCTTGCCGCTCCGCTCGGTGCGTCGGCAGTGTTGCTGTTCGCGGTGCCGTCGAGCCCCCTCGCCCAGCCCTGGCCGATCGTCGGCGGCAATGTGGTCTCGGCACTCGTCGGCGTCGTGGTGGCGCATCAGTTGGGAAGCGGGGCGCTCGCCGTAGGAGTGGCGGTGGGCGCGTCTATATTGGCAATGTCGGTATTGCGATGCCTGCACCCGCCCGGCGGCGGTACGGTATTGCTGCCGCTGCTCGCGCCGGCGGTACTCGCGCAGGGTTACGGTTTCGCGCTCCTGCCGGTCGGGCTCAATGCCGTCGCGCTCGTAGCGGTCGGCATCGCCTTTCACCGCATCTCGGGCCACAGCTATCCGCACCGCGCGATGAAGATCGCCGATCGGCCGCGGCTGCTGATGGAGGATATCGACGCCGCACTGGAGGAATCGGGCGAGACCTTCGACGTCAGCCGCGAGGATCTCGAGGCTTTGCTCGATCGCGCCGAGCGTCATGCCGCGGCGCGCCGCATCGCGACCGCCAGACCGCCGCGCACCTGAAGCGCGCGGCGGTCCGACATCAGCCGATCGCGCGCGGCAGTCGAGATCGTGCCGAGCGTGGCGCGGAAGTTCGGATGGGTCATGCCGCAGGATCTCGGCGGCGATCGCGTCGGCCGGGCCGATCATCCCGCACTCCACCGGGAATCCGCGCACGAACGCGGCGTGGAAGCGGTAGAACAAATGGATGTGCTTGGCTTCTTCCGAAGCAAAACCGAGCAATGCCCGGACACGGTCGTCGTCCTCACGCAGCATCGGTCGCGCATGATCGAGGCGCCGCGTCGCGGGCGCAACGTCACCCCCGGATCAACTTACCCCGACATTTTATCCTTACAAACAAGCAATTTACCGGGTGCCCCTCGCCTACAAAAACGTCCGACCCGTCAAGCGGTCAAGTCCCGGCCTTTGCCCGGGTCGCGAACGCCGCGATGGCCAGATAGGCGGCGAGCGGTACGACGAATATCCAGCCGATACCGGCACGATCGGCGACCTGCCCCACCAACAAAGGGACCATGGCGCCGCCTGAGATCGCGACGCAGAGCAGGCCCGAAGTCGCCGCCGCCGAGGCGGTCGAGCGTTCGAGGGTCAGCGAGAATATCGTCGGGAACATGATCGCATTGCACAGCCCGATCGCAAGCGCACAGCCGGCGGCGACGGGTCCGGGGGCAAACGTCGCCGCGGCGCAAAGCAGCACCGCCGTCGCTGCGGCAACGCGCAGCAAATTGGCGGCGGCGACCCGGGTCAGCATCCAGCTGCCGAGGAAGCGGCCGATCAGCGCGCCGCCCCAATAAAAGGTCGCGAGCCACGTCCCTGCCTCGACCATTGACAGGCCCAGAATGTGCGGATCGGCGAGGAAGCCGATCATCATGCTGCCGATCGCCACCTCGGCCCCGACATAAAGCGCGATCGTGACTGCGCCGAACACCGCCCAGCGCGAGCGAAAAGCGTCCGCGATGCCGGATGTGCCGGTGGCGCGGGGCGCCGCCTGTTCGATCGGGCTTCGCACGATCCACAGCAACGCCGTCAACAGCACTATCAGCGCCGCGATCGTCAGGAAGGCGCGCTGGACCGCCGCCAGCCCTGCCCCACGCGCCGCCTCCGAAAGCAGCGGCCCGGTCCCCGCGAAGACCGCATCGCCGAGGACGAGTGCCGCGCCGAACTGCACGCCGGCAACCACACCGAGCGAATTGAACGACTGCGCCAGCGTCAGGCGAAAATGGCTGCGTTCGGGCGGGCCCAGGGTCGCGGCGAGCGGATTGGCGACGACCTGCAGCGTGACGATCCCCGAGGCGAGGACGAACAATCCGGCGAGCAGCAGCGGAAACCACGGCACCCACGCCGTCGCCTGCACGATCAAGCTACCGGCGATCATCGCAGCGAGTGCGCTCATCATCGTAGCGATCGTACCCATCCGGCCCAGCAGCGCCGCCGCCGGCAGCCCCATCGTGCCGAACGCCGCGAAGAAGACGATGTGGGTGAGCAGAGCCTCGGTATAGGAGACGGCGAAGATCCGCCGCAGCGCTGCGATGAGCGGGTCGTTGTTCGCGCAGATGAACCCCCAGGCGAAGAACAAGGCCGTGACCGAGGCGAATGCGACGCCGGTGCTGCGAGGCGTGCCGCTCAGCGCCGGTCTCGCCAACGGAAGGTGACCGCGGCGTTCGGCGCCAGCTGATACGCGAAATGCCGCCCGCCGCTCGCCACCGCGAAGGCCGCCGTCTCCTTGCCCGCGTTGAAGGCGAGCAGCACGCGCGCGCCGTCCGGATTGGCGAAGGCGACCGTTTCGACGCCGCCCGACCGGCTGTCAGACGCAATCCGGGATGCGCCGACCGGTACGAAGCGGCTGGCATGGCCGAGCGCATAATATTCGGGGTTGCGCGTGACTGCGCCGGTCCGGCTGTCGATCGTCACCACGCCGCGGCAATTGCCGCAGCCGCCGAGATGCGGCCCGAAATTCTCGTCGAGCGCGAGGTTCCACATCAGCACGCCCCGTGCCCAGTTGCGGGTGCTGCCGATCACGAGGTTGCGCATCGTCCACGCCCAGCTGTCGGGCCACGCCTTCGACCATTCGCCGCCCGAGCATTCGGTGAAGAACACGTCCTTGTCGGGATATTTGTCGCGCACGATAGTCTGCGCGCCGACCTCGCCATTGTAGCAATGCCACGCCACCCCTGCGACGTGACGCGCCGCTTTGGCATCGGCGAGCACGCCGAGCGGCTGCGCAGGTTGATCCCAATTGTGATCCCAATCGAGGATGCGCGTCTTCAACCCCGCACGCGCGAATTCGGGACCGAGATGATCGCCGATGATCCGCGCGCGCTGTGCGGCGCTCAACCGCATGCCCGGATAATTGTCCGGCTCAAAATCCGGTTCGTTCTGGATGCTGAGATAGTCGATCGGGCCGATTTCGGCGGAGAAGTCTTGGACCGTGCGGCGCAGATAGCTGGCGAAGGGCGCATAGGCCGACGCGCGCAAGCTGCCCTTGATCAGCGAGTCCCTCGTCTTCATCCAGCCCGGTGCGCTCCACGGCGATACCATAACTGCCAGCCCTGGATTGATCGCCCGCGCGGCCTTGGCAACGGGCAGCACGTCTTCGCGTGCCGGCGCGATCGAGAAATGCGCGAGCGCCGGATCGGCCTGCCCCTTCGGCATATCGTCATAGCTGTAATGGCTGCGCGAGAAGTCGGAGGCGCCGATGGTCAGCCGGGTGAAAGAGAAATTGAGGCCCGGCGCGGGTCCGAACAGCTCCGCCAGCAGCGCCTTGCGCTGATCCTCGGTCATCCGCTGGATCAGCCACGCCGAAGCGTCGGTGATCGAGGCCCCGAAGCCGACCATGCGCTGATAGCGCCGCGCCGGATCCACCATGAGGGCCTCCGGAGGCGGCGCGCCGGTCTCGAGCGGGAGCGAGGCTTGCGGCGAGAGCAAGGCCGTCTTGTCGGGCGTGGTCAGCCAGACCTCGACCGTCGCGGGAGCCGCGCCGGGCCGGTCCATCGGCACACAGGCGGCGATGCCCAATGCCAGCAACAAGGGGAGCGTTCTCATGCCATCGTCTCCAGCCGCGGTTGCTCGTCGCCATGCGCCACTGATAAGCTCCCTCGATGCATCCGATCCCGGCCCGGCACCATGTTTCCCCGGCGATCTTCCACGAGATACGCGCCGCGGCCGAGCCGGTGGTGCTGAAGGGCGTGGTCGCCGACTGGCCGATCGTTCGCACCGACGACCCGTCCGGCTGGTTGCGCGGACTGGCGACCGCGAAGCCGGTGCAGTTCATGCGCGCACCGCCCGAGGTCGGAGGCCGATTGCATTATGCCGACGGCGCGACCGGGCGGAACTTCGAACGCGGCGAGGCGACGCTTGCCGGCTTTCTCGATCTGCTCGCCGCGGGCCAAGCCGAGGCGCTCGCGCTGCAGGGCTTGCCCGCCGCCACGCACCTGCCGGGCTTCGCCGAGCGCAACCCGATGCCGCTCCTGCCCCCGGCGATCGGGCCGCGGCTGTGGATCGGCAACGCTGCCAAGGTGGCGACGCATCACGATCCTTCGGAAAACATCGCGTGCGTCGCGGCGGGGCGACGGCGCTTCACGCTGTTTCCGCCCGAGCAGGTCGGCAATCTCTATATGGGTCCGTTCGATCCCACGCCCGCGGGAGTGCAAGTGAGCATGGTCCATGTCACTGCGCCCGATCTCGCCCGTTACCCCCGCTTCGCCGAGGCGCTCGCGGCGGCGCTGGTCGCCGAACTCGAACCCGGCGACGCGCTCTACATCCCCTATCAATGGTATCATCATGTCGAGGCGCTCGACGCGTTCAACGTGCTGGTGAATTATTGGTGGGATCCGGCGCGCGCCGATATCGGTTCGCCGCTCGATGCGATGATGGCCGGGATGATGAGCCTTCGTCCCCTGCCGCCCGATCAGCGCAGGGCCTGGCGGGCGATGTTCGACCATTATGTCTTCCTGACCAAAGGCGACCCCGGCGCGCATCTTGCCGAAGGAGCGCGCGGAATCCTTGGAGCGACGTCGCCGCGCGATATCGCGCAGATGCGCCGTGCATTGCTCGCCCGGCTGCAGGCCTAGGCCGGACACGTATTCGCGACATAATCGTCATGCGTCGGCATCACCTCGACGCATTTGCGGATCACGCGTTCCACGTTGCCGAGATACTGCTCGATCTGCGGCTCGCTCTTGATGTCGACCAGCGGATCATAGCCGCGCGGGATCACGCCTTGGCCGAGAAGGACCTGGATCCAGCTTTCTTCGGCGAACAATTCCTCGTCCTCGCGGAAGATGCGGCCATTGGCGGCGAACAGATCGATCTTGTGCCGGAGCGTGTCGGGCACCTCCATGTCGCGGCAATATCGCCAGAAGGGCGTGTCGTCGCGCTCCGTGGCCTTGTAGTGGAGGATGATGAAGTCGCGGACGCGCTCATATTCGAAATCGGTCTGGCGGTTGAACTCGGCGATCGTCGCGGGATCGAAGCGCGCGTCGGGCAGCAGCCGCACCATCCGGATGACCGCCGACTGGATGAGGTGAAGGCTGGTCGATTCGAGCGGCTCGAGAAAGCCCGCGGCCAGCCCGATCGCGACGCAGTTGCGGTTCCACGTCTTGCGGCGCTTGCCGGTGACGAAGCGGATGCGATTGGGCTCGGCCAATTGCGCCCCGTCCAGATTGGCGAGCAGCATCGCCTCGGCCTCGGCATCATCCACATATCGGCTCGAATAGACATGGCCGTTGCCGGTGCGATGCTGGAGCGGGATCCGCCATTGCCAGCCGGCGCTGCGCGCAGTGGCCCGGGTATAGGGGGTGAACGCGTCGCTGCGCGCGCACGGCACTGCGATCGCGCGGTCGCAGGGCAGCCACTGCGTCCATTCCTCATAGCCGGTCTGCATCGCCTGCTCGATGATCAGCCCGCGAAAACCCGAGCAGTCGATGAACAGATCGGCTTCGATCACCGCACCGTCGGCCATCGTCACGGAGCGGACGAAGCCGTTTTCGGGGTCGAGCGCGACATCGGTGACCTTGCCCTCGCGGCGCACCACGCCGCGCTCCTCGGCAAAGCCGCGCAGGAATTTGGCATAGAGGCTGGCGTCGAAATGGAAGGCGTTGGCGATATGCCCGATCGGCGATTCCGCCATCTTGGGATCGGCGCGGCGGAACTTGTCGGCGAGCGCGGCGGCGGTGTTGATCGAATAATTGGCGAAGTCCGAGGCGCGACCGAGCCCATGCATCTTGAGCCAATATTGGTGGCAACGCAGCCAGCCGAGATCCTGTCCGATCACCCCGAAGCCGTGGATGTAGCTCGATCCGCAGCGCAGCCAGTCGACGAACTGGATGCCGAGCTTGAACGTTCCCTGGGTGCGGCGAAGGAAGTCGTTCTCGTCCAGCCCGAGCAGCTCGTTATATTTCTTGATCGCCGGGATCGTCGCCTCGCCGACGCCGATCGTACCGATCTCCTCGGATTCGATCAGCGTGATCTGGTAGAGGCCCTGAAACAATCGGGCGAGCAAAGCGGCCGTCATCCAGCCGGCCGATCCACCGCCGACGATCAAGATCTGCCTGATCTGCTCCATCGCGCTTCCTCTCCCCTTATCCTGCGATGGTGTCGCAACTCGCCGGCATGCTTGGCAAGGCCCGGCCGTCTACGCCCCTCCTGGGAAAAACGGGGAGGCGCGGACCTGCCGGCGTCTCCCCAAAGCTCTCGGAGACGTTCCGAGGAGGGTTCAGAACCGGTAGTTGAAGCCGAGCAGGAACGACCGGCCGTATTTCTCGTATGTCTCGAGCAGGCTCGAACCGTCGGCGGTGTGGGTGCCGCCGCCATCGAGGCCCAGCCGGGTGCGATACGGCGAGTCGGAAATTGTTGACCTGGAGCAGCACGCCGAAGCCCTCCAGCGCTCCGCTTTCGAAGGTGTAGCCGATCTGCGCGTCGATCTGCCGATCTGCGAGAATCTCGGTCTGTCCGCGGTTGGCGAACAGCTGCACCACCTCGCCCTTGAAAGCCGAACGGTAGCGATAGCTGGCGCGCGCCTGGAAGCCGCCGCGCTCGTAATAGCCGGTGATGTTGTAGATCGTCCCCGACAGGCCGGGGATGCGGACCTCCTCGTCCTCGGTCGTCGGGTTCAGGTCGGACTCGGTGAGCGACAGGCTGGCGATCACGCCCAGCCCTTCGAGCGGCTTGATCAGCGTTCCGAAATCGAGCGCGCCGCTGATCTCGACGCCCTTGACCGTTCCGCCATTGCCGTTCGCCGGCAAGGTCAATTGGCCGAGCGGGCTGATCACCTGATTGGCGTAGTTTAACTGCCCTGCCGCAGGGATCGGAATGCCGGTGAAATCGAAGACGGTCGATTGCTGGTAGATGTAGGTGTCGAGGTCCTTGTAGAAGCCCGCGACCGAAAAATAGGTCGTGCGGTCGACATACCATTCATAGGCGGCGTCGAACGCGGTCGCCCGCCAGGGCTTGAGGTTGGGATTGCCGCCAGAGGCCGACCAGGGATTGACGGTCGCGCCGGGCGCGCATCCCCCGCCCTGACTGCATTGCAGCGGATCGAACCCCGGCGTCACGTTGGCCCGCATTTGGTCCATGCGCGGGCGTGCCATGGTCTTGGACGCCGCGGCGCGGAGGCGGTGACCGCCACCGAGATCCCAGATCAGGTTCGCGCTAGGCAGTATGTCGGTATATTCCGCACCCAGCGTGCGCGTGGTCGGGACGATCGGCCCGCTGCTGGTGGCGTTGATCATCATGCCGGTCGATTGCTGGCGCTGCTGGACGATCTGCACGCCGACATTGCCGCGGATCGGCCCCAGCTTGAAATCGGCCTTGACGAAACCGGTGAGCAGATCTTCCTCGATCTCCCAGGTCTTGTCGAAATAATTGGCGTCGCGGATCGGCGCCCAGTCGTAATAGGCGTCGAGCGCCCGCTCGATATCGACGCTCAGCACGTTGCCGAAACCGGTATAACCGAGCGATGTCGGCTTCACGAGATATTGCGAGTCGACGAGGACCTGCTGGCGTCCGTTCTTGAGGAACAGATCGTTGTCGTCGACGGTCTTGTTCTTCTGGCGCTGGGTGAAGTTGATGCCCGCGGTCAGTTTGTTTAGCACGCCGTCGAACTCGTGATCGAGCTTGAGGTCGATCGCATAGATGCTCTCTTCGACATCGGGAAAGCGGATCGCGCCGTCATGGGCCCAGCCGCCCCAGGGCGCGCGATCGCCGAGCGACACCTGCGCCGCGTCGGCATAGTTCAGCCCTTCCGAATAAGTCGGATAGCCGTCGTCCGGCAAATCGAAACCGATAGTGTCGAAGGTCCTCCCGGCATCCGGCGTCGCGCCGTTCACGAAACCGGTACCGCGGCCATAGCCCGCATAGGTTTCGAGGATCTGCTCCTTGCGGTGGTTCTTCGAGTAAGACAGGTCGGCAGCGAAATTGGTGCGATCGTCGAGCTTGAACTCGTTGTTGAGGCCGATCGAGAACAACTCGTCGTCACGCGTATTGTGGTCGTTGCGGATGATCGGAACGACGCGATTGGCCGTCCCGCTCACTCCGAACGGCGTGCCGCCGCGATCCTCGGCGACGACGTCGCGGAAGAAGGCGCCGTCCGCCCAGCCGTTCGAGAACCATTGCGCGCCGCGCGTCGTCTCTTCCTGGTGGAATTTGGAATAATAGACGTCGAGGGTCGAATGCGCCCGGTCGCTCGGCTGCCATTCGAGGATACCCATTACGGCGTCGCGACGATTGAGGCGCGACGTCGCGAACACCTCCTGCCCGTTCAGGAGCAGCGCCGTGTCCGCGGCGTCAGGCTGAACCGTATCGGTGCCGCATTCATTGGTCACCGGGACGGGCTCGCACACACCGCCAAAGGCCTCATAGCCATAGGCTTTGTAATGCTTGTTCTGCGACGGCGAATCGAGATGCGCATAGCCGATCGCAATCCCCAGCGTGCCGTTGGCGAACTGATCGATATAGCTGATACTCGCCCGGCCGCCCCAGTTGCGAACGTCGCTGTTCAGCCGGTCGCCCTCGATCTTCTCGCCGCGGATGTTGACCGCAATCGCACGCTTGCCGAAATTGAGCGGCCGCACCGTGCGCAGATCCGCAGTGCCCGACAGACCCATTCCCGCGATTTCGGCATCGGGTGTCTTGTAGATGACCACGCTCGACAGCAGCTCGGACGGATATTGATCGAACTCGACTGCGCGGTTGTCGCCCGAGCTCGCCTGCTGGCGGCCGTTGAGCAAGGTGGTGGTGAAATCGGGAGCGAGACCGCGGATCGAGATCACCTGCGCGCGACCGTTGACCCGCTGCGCCGCGAGGCCCGGCAGGCGCGCGATCGATTCGGCGATCGAGACGTCCGGCAGCTTGCCGATATCCTCGGCGGAAATCGCCTCGACGATCGAGGTCTCGTCGCGCTTGGTCCTGATCGAGCTTTCAAGACCGGCGCGAAGGCCGGTGACGACGATCTCGTCTTCCGACTGGACCTGATCGTCGGGCGCGGCGGCTTCCTGCGCCAGCGCGACCGACGGGAGCGCCGCGATCAGCGCGAGCGACGACGCCGTCAGGCCGAGTTTCCACAATGTCGGATTCAATCGACGCGTGCCGGCGGTGTGGCCCATCCTGCTCTCTCCCCTGAGTGCGGACGATCGATCGCCCTGCTTCGTTTTTCGCCCTCCCGCCTGACAACGTTGCCAAATTGGAAGCGCTTCCAATTTACTACCGTCAGATCGGCGTTCGCGTCAATGCCGCCCTGAATTTGATCGCCTAGACGTGCGGCGCGGAGGCCGAATCGCGGATGACCAGCCGGTGCTCGACTGCTTCGAACGTCGGGGCGAGCGCCGAGCCGCGCCCCACGGTCTCGACCAGAAGCTCCACGGCACGGCCAGCGATCGCGCGAACCGGCTGATGGACGGTGGTCAATGGCGGCCAGGTGTGGGCAGAGATCGGGGCGTCGTCGAAGCCGACGATCGACAGCTCTGCCGGAACCGCCAGCCGCATGCGGTGCGCCGCGAACAGAGCACCCACCGCCATATCGTCATTGGCGCAGACGATGGCGCTGATCCCCGCGCCGGCATCGAGCAATTGCTGGGTGCAGATCACGCCGGCGCGGAAAGTGAAATCGCCGCGCACGGTGGAGACGGCGTCTTCGGACATCCCCGCCTCGCGCACGGCGCGCGCGAAGCCGGCGTGACGCAGCTCGGCGGAACGGTGTCCCTCGATGCCGAGCACATAGCCTAGCCGGCGATGCCCGAGCGCCAGCATATAGGCCCCCATCTCGTGTCCGGCGGCCTCTTCGTCGAGCCCAACACCGGCCAGCAGCCCGCGCACCTCGTCCCCCGGCGCGACGCAGACCGCAGGCAGGCCGAGCTCGATCAGCCGCTTCGCCAGCGCGACATCGTCGGACATCGGCGGCGTGAGGATCGCGCCGGCGCAGCGTCCGGAGGCGAGCAATTCGATCAATTTGTCCGAACGGCGCGGATCATCGGTGAACAGGCTCAACGTCGACAACTCGAATCCCGCCGCGGCGGCAGCCCGCAGCGCGCCGAGTTCGAGCGCCGAATCATAATAGGAATTGGGTTCGGCGTCCGGATTGGTGCAATGGACCAGCACCAGCGCCTTGCTGACCTTGCTGGCGAGGCCCCGCGCCTGCGGATTGACGCGATAGTCGAGCGCGGCAACCGCCTGCATGACGCGTTCGCGCACCGCCCCGCGCACATTGGCGTGATTGCTGAGCACGCGCGAAACCGTGGCGCGCGCGACGCCGGCGAGCGCCGCGACGTCGTCCATCGTGGGCTGCGCCGCGTTCGCGGGGTCGGGAGGCCTCCCCTCGCCACGCCCGGTTTTGGAATGTGACCCCATTTGCTGCGGCTTGGCGGGGCAAGCGTGGCACTGTCAAGCGAGCCGGTCGGAGCACGCATGCCGACGGTCGCGATCCGGGCGCAAAAAATCGCGTCTTTGAAAAACCCGGCGGCCGCAACCGCCTTCGACCCGCTACAAGCTGTCCCGGTCGATCCCGCACATCCGATAACGGTCTTTCCCGAGGCAAAGCGGGCGGGCACAAGGCCCACCCCGCTATGTCGTCAAGCGGTGACGAGAGGTCTGTCGTAGTTTTTGGCATAGGCATTTTCCACACCGGCCAAGATTTCCACCACGTCGAAATAGCGGTCCCAGAACGCGGTTTCACGCAGGTCCTCCACCAGCAATTCGTATGAATGGTGGTCCTTTGCATCCCACATCCAGATGTCCGTAACGCGGGTCGAATAGAACTCGACATCGAAGAAGCGGAGGGTGACGTTCGCGGCGTGTTTTTTCAGAATAGGGGTAAAGTGTTCGCCCAGAAGTTCGAAACGGCGATCCACGGTGAAGCCCAGCCATTCGGGGGAGGTTTTCACCATCATGAATACCGTCAGGGCCGGTTCGAACGGGGTGCGCTGTGAGGTCATTTTTCATCCTTGCGTCGTTGGTTGACGCGCCTAGGATGCGAGCAGATCCTCACAATTGGCTACTCGCGTTCGTCTTATGCCGCAAACACCCGTCCAGCAGCGCCCGCCCCTCAGGAAAGCACCCCGGCAGGCGCGCTCCGCCGAGACGGTGCGCGTGATTGTCGAGGCTGCTGCTCGCATTCTGGAAAAAGGCGGACTCGGCGGGTTCACCACGAATGCCGTGGCGGAACGTGCCGGCGTCAGCATAGGTTCGCTCTACCAATATTTCCCCGGCAAGGATGCGCTGATAGGGGCCTTGATCGTCCGGGAAACCTCGCTCCTGATCGCAGATTGGGAAACGTCCCTCGCGGCACCGACCGGGAGGGCTGTTTTATCCAGATTGATCTCGTCGGCAGTGAAGCATCAGCTTCGACGTCCCGGGCTCGCCCGGTTACTGGACCTGGAAGAAGCGCGATTGCCGTTCGATGCGGCTACCCAGAATGTTACACAACGGCTTCGGACGATCCTGCTCGATGTGCTGAGCCGTTCTGATATCCGCCACCAGCTCGATCCGGATGTGGCCGCACAGGACGTGCTGGCAATCATCAAGGGGATGGTCGATGCCGGCGGGGAACGCGGCGAGCTGGACCAGGAAAATCTTGGCAATCGCGTATCCAGGGCGGTCCATGGATATCTGGATAGTGACCTGTAACGTCGCGTTATCGTAAAGATCCCAGGGCGAAAAAGGGGCCAGCCGCATGGCGGCTGGCCCTGAGCGGGCATTCGACGGAGGCTGTCAGAATGCCATGCGTGCACCGAGCACGAATTGCCGCCCGCTATGGGTCAGCACGTTGAGCCTGTTGGTCTCGTCGACGAACTGATCGTTCTTCTCGTCGGTCAGGTTGATCATCTCGAGGCTGAGCTTGAGACTGTCGGTGACGTTGTACGAGATCTGCGCATCGAAATTGGTCGTCGCGTTGGTGCCGTTATAGGCATTGCCCTCGGTGCCGGGCACAGCCGTGAGATATTTGGAGCGATACGCCACCGAGCCGCGGATCGAGAACTTCTTCGTCTCGAAATAGAGTGTCGCGTTGGCGGCGTTTTTGGAGAGCCCGAGAAGCGGCGCCTCGACCGTCGCCGAGCCGTTGGCCGCGAGCAGATATTCGATGTCCGAGCTCACATAGGTGTAGTTCGCCAGGATGCCGAAATTGGAGAGGAAGCCCGGCAGGAAGGTGAAGGGCTGCTGGACGTTGACTTCGAAGCCGCGGAGCAGGCCGCCGTTCGAATTGACCGGCTGGCTGACGATGAACGCGTCCGATGGGCTCGCCGTCGTTCCCGCCAGCAGCGAGTCCGGCAGGCCGAGGCTGCTATAGGGAACGGTGGTGCTGAGCGTCTGGACGAAGGTGCCGATATCCTTCTGGAACACCGAAACCGCGTAGAGCGCGCCCGGCGCCGGATACCATTCGATCGAGGCGTCGAGATTGGTCGATTCGGTCGGCAACAGGTCCGGATTGCCCGAGCTGAAGGTGCGATTGCCGCCCGAGACGTTGAGGTTGCCGCCCGGGGTGAGCGAGCCGATCCCCGCGCGGGCGATCGTCTTGGCTGCGGCCACGCGGACGAGCAAATTCGGCGTCACGTCGAGGACGAGGTTGGCCGAGGGTAGCCAGCGATCATAGCTGCGGTCCGCGCCGACCAGGTCGACGGTGGCGCCCTGCCCGGCATAGCCGGTCGAGAACTGGTCGGTCTTGACGTAGCGCACACCAACATCGCCGCGCACCGGCAGGCCGGCCTCGGCGAGGTTGAACTCGCTCATCCCCCAGAAGCCGAGGTCCTTCTCCTGCACGGTGACGAACGAGCCGCGCGCCGTCGCGTTCTGGACTCCGCCGGTGGCGTAGAGCGGATTGCCGGCGGTGTTGAGCGCGTTCTGGAAGGCCGCGAGATTGGGGACGACCCACGCCGTCGGTGTTCCTTCGGGCACGTCGAGCCCGCGGCCGAAGCCCGAATAGAGCATCGTCAACGGGGCGAGCTGCGCGCCGGTGAGTGTGGTCACCACGGTCTCGCCCTGGAGGCGGCGGCGCTCGGTGGAAGCATATTCGAACTTGCGCCAGTCCGCCCCCGCCTTGAGCTTGACGATCGGGCTGACCGTCCATTCGACGAAGCCCTTGGCGTTGGTGAAGCTGTTGTCGACGGTCTGCGGGCGGATGCGGACCTCGGACGTGCCGTTGGTGAACGCGAAGGTCGCCGGGTTGGTCACGTCCACTCCCGGCCGGATCGTCGGGAAGCGGGTCGAGAAGTCGTAGAAGAAGCCGTTGGTGTTCGCCGCGTCCATCGTGACCGTGGTCTGGACCGGATTGCGGAACTCCGAGCGCGAATAGCCGACGACGCCGCCGACCTTGAAGTTCTCGCCGATCTTCTGATCGAGCGTGGCGGTGAGCTGATAGAAATCGGTCTTGAGCTCGTCGTAGCGCGACTGGGTACGCAGATCGACGGCGTCGAAGGTGCCGCTGACGATGTTGTTGTCGGCATCGACGGTGCCCGAGCGGATGATCGTCTGCGGCTTGCCGCTGCCCGAACGGCTGAAGCCGATCGCCTGGAACTGCGCTTCGGTGCGCGTGCCGTCGAGGCGCGAATAGAGGCCGTCGATCGAGAGCAGGGTCTTGTCGGTCGGCTGGAACTGGAGCGACAGCGCCGCGCCCAGCCGCTTCTGCTCGATATCGTAGCTCACCAGTCCGGGGATGCGGGGGTGGAACAGCCCTTTGGTCGCTACGTCGGTCTCGCCCGGCAGCAAGCCGTAGTTGATCTGCCCGATCGTCTTGCCCTGGATCGTCGAGGCCGGATTGAAGCCGCCGTTGAAGCCGCCATAGGTCCAGCGCGTGATGTTGGCGCCTTCCTCGGTCAGGCGGCGCTCCTCATAGGCGACCGAGAGCAGCACGCCGAATTTGCCGTCGTCGGTGGTGGCGGTGACGAGGCCCGAGACGCGCGGCTTGGTCTTGCGCGCCAGATCGTTGTAGCTCGCCGCCGCCGCGATCACTGCGGTGTTCTTCTTATAGTCGAACGGCTTCGCGCTCTGCAGGTCGACGGTGCCGCCGAGCGAACCTTCCTCGACATCGGCGGTCGCGGTCTTGCGCACCGCGAGGCTGTTGAACAGGTCCGACGAGAAGATGTTGAAATCGAAGCCGCGGCCGCGATTGACGCCGCCCGAATTGTCGGTGCCGCCGGTGGTGCCGATCGCTTCCATGCCGTTGATCCGCACCCGGCTATATTCCGGCCCCAGGCCGCGAACCGAGATGTTGCGGCCCTCGCCGTTGACCCGGCTGATCGCCACGCCGGGAATGCGCTGAAGCGATTCCGCCAGATTGAGGTCGGGAAACTCGGCGATGTCCTCGGCCTTGATCACGTCGACCGTCGCAGTCTGGTTGCGCTTGATGTTGATCGCGCTGGTCAGGCTGGCGCGGAAGCCCTGGACGACGATGTCCTGCCCGACGGTATCTTGCTCGACGGTATCCTCCGGCTCGCTCTGGAGCACGGGCGTTTCGGGCTGGGCCTGCGCCCAGGCGGAGGACGTGGCGAGCGCGGCGGCCGCGCTCGAGACGGCGAAGACGGTCTTCAGGATTCGAATACGGGACATGTGCCTTCAGACTCCCCATGGGCGCCCGGCTTCGTCGCGAGCCGGCTCTACAGCCTGTCGTTAGCCCCGCCGTCGCGGCAAACGCCAACCTCAATCCGACATGGATCGATGCATGCCTTGCACTGATCTGCGCAGCTCTCGCGCGCGTGTGGGGTCATTGAGCCAGAGTCTGGCTGGATCATCCCCCCTTTTGGCTTGGACCGCTTCGGGTGTCCCGGTTAGGGGTGATGCCTCGATCAGACCGACCATGCAGGCGGCGCGAGGCAAGGAGAGACGATTTGACCGACCTGCACGCCAGGCCGACCCGCGTGCGTTACGCGATCATCGCGCTGATCTTCCTGATCACCTCGGTCAATTATGCCGACCGCGCGACTTTCTCGATCGCGGGCAGCGCAGCGGCGCGCGAACTCGCCCTCACTCCCGTGCAGACCGGCTTCATCCTTTCCGCTTTCGCCTGGGCCTATGTGCTGGCGCAGATCCCCGGTGGCGTGCTGCTCGATCGCTTCGGCACCAAGCGCGTCTATGCCGCCGCGATCCTGCTCTGGTCGCTGTTCACCGCCACCCAGGGCTTTGCCGGCTGGATCATCGGCATCCCCGTCGTCGCGATGCTCTTCGCGCTGCGCTTCCTCGTCGGTCTGGCCGAGGCACCATCTTTCCCCGGCAACGCCCGCCTCGTTGCGGCGTGGTTCCCCGCCGCCGAGCGCGGCACCGCGTCGGCGATCTTCAACTCGGCGCAATATTTCTCGCTGGTCGCCTTCGCGCCGCTGATGGGGTGGCTGGCGCACAATTATGGCTGGCGTTCGATCTTCTGGACGATGGGTGTCCTTGGTGTGCTGGCGACCCTGGCGTTTGTCCGCTTCATCCACAGCCCGGCGAACCATCCCCGCATCAATGCAGCGGAACTCGCGCATATCGAGGCCGGCGGCGGGCTGGTCGGCATGGAGGATTCCGCCGCGAGCAAGGCGCCGGCCTTCGCGTGGCGCAACGTCCGGCACCTGATTGCGAACCGGATGATGCTCGGCATCTATCTCGGCCAATATTGCATCAACGTGCTGACCTATTTCTTCGTGACGTGGTTCCCGATCTATTTGATCAAGGAGCGTGGCCTGAACGTGCTCGAGGCCGGCTTCGCCGCCGCCGCGCCGGCATTGTTCGGCTTCGCCGGAGGGCTCGCCGGCGGCTTCATCTCCGATCGCATCCTCAAACGCACCGGTTCGCTCGACTGGGCGCGCAAGACGCCCTTGGTGGTCGGCATGCTGCTCGCCTCGATGATCATCGCCTGCGTCTGGGCGCCGAGCGAATGGCTGGTGGTCGCGCTGATGTCGGTCGCATTTTTCGGCAAGGGTATCGCTTCGCTCGGCTGGGCGATCATGGCCGACGTCGCGCCGCGCCGCCTCGCCGGGCTTTCGGGCGGGGTGTTCAACATGTTCGGCAACATCGCGGGGATCGTCACGCCGATCGTCGTCGGCTACATCGTTGCGGCGACGGGCTCGTTCGACCTCGCATTGATCTTCGTCGGCGCGCACTGCCTGCTGACGATCTTCGCTTTCCTCGTCATCGCCGGCCCGATCCGGCGGATGGAGCTGCCCGAATGAAGCTGAGCCGCCGCCATCTCCTTGCCGGCGCTGCAGCAGCCGCGGTCCCCGCCACCGCGCGTGCGGCGCCCGCAGAGTTGGTGGCGCGCACGCCGATGGCGGCGCCCGACTGGGCTTTGCTCCAGCGCCGGCTGCTGCAGGCGAATGGCGCGGCGTGCGAGGCGTTCTACGCCAAATATGTCGACCGGCGCGACTGGCTGCGCGCGTTCGCGCGCTGGGGCGCCAATGATGGCCCCGACGATGCCGCCGAGGCGACCAACGACTGGGCGATCCTCCACGCGCTCGGCGGACCGGACCGGATCCTCGATCTGACCCGGCGCTTCTGGGAGGGGCATCTCAAGCAATATACCGCAGCGCGCACCGTCGAGGTGCCGATCGCGCGGAGCGGCATGTATTCGCGCGAATTCCCGGTCCAGATGGACTGGCAGCACAATTCGGAAGGCCTCACCACCTTCAACGTGATCGGCATGTCGACGCCGCGCGACCGCAAATTGCTCGAACGCACGCGGCGCTATGCCGATTTCTACACCGGCCGCGATCCGACCGCGCAGAATTACGATCCGCAGCGCCGCATGATCCGATCGATGCTCAACGGCAGCCGCGGGCCGATGCTGCGCAACGCGACGCCGCTCGACTGGGCCGGCGATCCGTTCGAGGCGGGCGCCCGCTTCCACATGGAGCATGGCGAGAACACCTATCAGCAGACGCTCGATCATTATGCCGAATATGGCGACGTCGTCTGCGACAGCCCGCTCAATTTACAAGCGACGACGCTCGGGCTGAACGCCTATGCGCTGGGCGGCGGCGAGCGCTATCGGCGCTGGGCGCTCGATTATCTCGACGCGTGGGTCGAGCGCGCCCGCGTCAACAACGACATCCTGCCGAGCAAAATCGGGCTCGACGGCCGGATCGCGTCCGATTGGTGGGGCGGCGTCTATGGCTGGGGCTTCTCGCCGGTGGTGCCGCAGACCGGCGCGCGCGAGCACCGCAACCGGGTGCCCCGATCGATCACGGCGTTCCTGAACGGCACTTTGCTCACCGGCGACCCGGCCTATATCGAGGTCTGGCGCCGCCAGACCTCGCGGATCAACGACGCCGGCAAGCAAGTCGACGGCAAGCACCAGACGCCGACGATGTACGGGCCGCAGGGCTGGCATGGCTGGAAGCCCGGCGCGTATCGCACCAACGGCTTCGAGATCTGGTACATCACCCAGCGCGCCGACGATCGCGCCGCCGCGGGCAACCATCCATGGCTCGATTTCCTCGAAGGCCGCAATCCCGGCTATCCCGCCAAGGCATTGCAGGCCGATCTCGACCGCGTCGCCGGGCGCGTCACCGCGCGCGAGAAGGATCCGACCACGCCAGACACCCGGCTCGCCGACTGGCCAATCGGGATCAACCCGGCGAGCGTGACCAGCCTCGTCCAGCTGATGACCGGCGGGCTGCACATCGCCCGCCCGTCCTGGTCGCCGACCTCACCCCCGCAAGGCGGCGTGCCGCTGCATTGCCGGTTGCGCTATTTCGATGCCGACCGGCGACGCGCCGGCGTGCCCGAGGATGTCGCCGCGCTGGTTCATGCGCTCGGCGATGCGTCGGCCGACGTCACCCTGGTGAATCTGAGCCGCACGCACGCGCGCACCGTCACGGTGCAGGGCGGCGCCTATTCCGAACATCGAATCGACAGCGTGGTGCTCAACGGGCGCGAAACGCCGGTAGGCAAGCGCGACTTCACCATCCGGCTCGAGCCCGGCTGCGGCGCGCGGCTGCGACTGGCGATGCGGCGCTACGCCAATCGGCCGACGCTGGCATTTCCCTGGGATCGCTGAGGCGAGCGAAGCGGAAGTTGACACTGGCTTGACACTGCCACGCATGTTTCCGGGCAGCGATTTCGCCTATATCAAATCATGTCAAAGAGCGGCCGGCAGCAGCGGACGCCCGAGCCAAGCAGGTGAAATCCAACATTGCAAGCGGGGTCAACCGCCCGGCTTGATATAGGGTGCGACAGACCAGAGCAGCCGCTCCTCGCGGCGCGGATCACTCGCCACGCGGGTGTCGGTGTCGAAGAGCATCGTCAGGCGCCGGTCGAGCGCGTATTTCGGCCAGACGGGGATACTGGCGCAATTCGGATCGCCGGTACGCGCGAAGGCGATGAAGGCGTCGGCCATACGCCCCGCCAGCCGCCGCGCCGCCGGGCTCGTGCCGGTGTGCGAACCCGGCGCCGCGACATTGTCGAACACCAGTGGGATGTCCAGCGTGTGAAACGCGCCGAGCACGCCATTATGTTCGGGTGCGGGAAAATCGAGCTGGTACATCCACGCGGGTGCGCCGATCTTCGCGCGCTCCTCGGCCTGGATCAGGTGCCCGGGCCATGAGCGCCCCGCCGTCGTCGCCGCGAGCAGGATCTGGCCGGGAGTCTTGTCCGGATAGATCTCGCGATAGCGCCGCGCGACCCAATCGGGCGCGACATCCTTGGTGATCTGCGAGGCGATGCGCGCGGGGAGATTGTCCCAATTGGTGTCGCCGCGCTTGAGCCAATCGGCAATCCAGCCGGCGGTTTCGTCATGCGTGTTGCCGACGATCAGCGGGATGTGCGCGGCTTCGCGCGGCGCATCGGGAACGAAGGGATGGCGCCGCAGCACTGCATGGTCGAGCGTTGAGACGAAGCTGATCTCACCCTTGCCTTCGAGCGGATCGGTCATCCCCATCGCCTCGACGAGCTTGTCGACCGGCAGCGCGCGCAGCGCGGCGACGTCCGCGGCGCCGGCCTTGGCCATCCACGCCTTTGCACGTGCAGTCGCGTGCATCGGGCCGGCGGCGGTGACGTGCTGGCCGCTCATCGTCGCGGCGCGGTGGAACAGCGGGCGCGCCTCTGGCATCGCCATCAAGGTGACTACCTTGGCGCCGCCGCCCGACTGACCGAACAGCATCACCTTGTCAGGGTCGCCGCCGAAACCGGCGATGTTGTCGCGGAGCCATTGCAGCGCGAGGACGATGTCGAGATTGCCGACATTGCCCGATTCCGCCGGGCCGCCCAGCCCCGCGAGATAGGCATAACCAAGCCCGGCGAGACGGTGGTTGAGCGTCACCACCACGACATCGCCGCGGCGGACGAGATTGGTGCCGTCGTACAGCGGGTCCGAACCCGAACCGTGCGCATGCGCGCCGCCGTGGAGATAGACCATCACCGGGCGGCGCGCGCGATCGAGCGCCGGAGTCCAGATGTTGAGGAACAGACAGTCCTCGCTGATCGGCTCGTCGGCGCGGGTCTGCGGCGCCGCGGGGCCGTAGCGGATGGCATCGGCCACGCCCGACCACGGCACCGGCGGCAATGCGCGCTGGAAGCGGCGCGGCCGGGTGTCGGCGCCGTAGCGGACGCCGCGGAAGATCAGGACGCCCTCTTTGGCGAGCCCGCGAACGCGGCCGTAGCGCGTGGCAACCACCGGATCGGCGCCGCGCGCCCAGCTCGCGGCCGGCAGCAGCAAGGTACTCGCGAGCAGTGTCCGGCGCGCGATCATGTCCCGGCAATCTGCGCGCAGAGCAGGCGCATCGGCTCGAGCGCGGGGTTCGCATTGTCGCGCCGCCACGCCATGTGCAGCTCGACCGGGGCCTCCGGCTCGGTCTGCAGGGTCCGAAACTGCACGTCGATCAAGTGCAGCCCCGAGGCCGACTGCGGCACCACCGCGGCAGCGAGCCCGGCCTGCACCAGCCCGAGCATCGAATGGATCTGGGTCACGTGCTGGATATAGAGCGGCGACACGCCGGCATCGTCGAACAGCCGCAGCAGCATGTTGTGGAAATAGCCCGCCCCCTCGCGCGAATACATGATCAGCGGCTCGCCGTCGAAGTCCTCAAGGGCGAACTCGGCCTTGCCCAGACCTGGATCGCCCGGCGGCAACGCCACCACCAAAGGCTCACGCGCGACGCACAAGGTGTCGAATTCGTGCCGGTCGACGGGAGGGCGGACGAAACCGATGTCGATCAGCCCGGTGAGCAAGGCATCGACCTGATCGCCCGATACCATCTCGCGCAATTCGAGGTCGATATTGGGCAGGCGTGCCCGCGCCTGCGCGACGATGCGCGGGACGAGGCTGTAGCCCGACACCGCGGTGAAGCCGATCGCGACCTTGCCGGTATCGCCCTTCGCCACGCGCCGGGCGGAAAGCGCCGCGCTCTCGGCGAGGCGGACGATACGGCGCGCCTCGATCAGAAAGACGCGGCCCGCCGGAGTCAGGCTGACCTGCCGGCTGGTCCGCTCGAGCAAGGTGATCCCGAGAATGCGCTCGAGCAGCTGGATCTGGCGGCTGAGCGGGGACTGGGTCATGTTCAGCCGCTGCGCGGCGCGGCCGAAATGAAGTTCCTCGGCAGCGGCGACGAAGCAGCGAAGCTGGCTCAGCTCGAACATGAGCCCATCTATCGCACCCCCATGCCCCAAGTCACGCGGCGTGCGCGATCGCCCCGGCACTGGCACGCTCGATCAGCGCGCGAAGCTCTTCCTGCTCGGCAGGGGTCAGATCGGTGAGCGGCGAGCGCACCGGACCCGCATCGCGACCCACCACGCGCATGCCGGCCTTGACGATCGACACCGCATAACCGCGGCCGCGGTTGCGCAGCGTGATATAGGGAAGCACGAACGCGCGAAGCTGGGCGAGCACTTCGGCGCGGTCGTCGGCGCGCACCGCGCGATAGAAATTCAGCGCCCATTCGGGCATGAAATTGAAGATCGCCGAGGAATAGGTGGTGACGCCCATCGTCAGATAGGGCGCGGCGAAGGTCTCCGCGGTGGGAAGCCCGCCGATATAGGTCAGCCGATCGCCCATCCGCGCATAGATCCGCGTCATCAGCTCGATATCGCCGACGCCGTCCTTAAACCCGACAAGGTTGGGGTTGCGTTCGCAAAGCCCCGCGAGCGCCTCGTCGTCGAGCACCGCATTGTCGCGGTTGTAGACGATCACGCCGAGCCCGGTCGCCTTGCAAACCGCCTCGACATGCGCGGCGAGCCCCGCCTGCGACGAGCCGACCAGATAGGGCGGGAGCAGCAGCAGCCCGTCGGCACCGGCCTTTTCGGCGCCGCGCGCGATCTCGACTGCGATCGCAGTGCCATAGCCGCAGCCCGAGATCACCGGCAGCTTGCCGTTCGCCTCGGCGGCCGCGGCGCCCACGACCCGGACGACTTCGTTCGGAGTGAGCGAGAAGAATTCGCCGGTGCCACCGGCGGCGAACAGCCCCGCCAGCTCGTGCGAGAGCATCCATGCGCAATGCGCGCGATAGGGATCTTCGAGGAAGGTGCCCTCGGCGTCGAAATGGGTCACGGGGAAGGACAGCAGCCCACCACCCAAGGTGCGGGCCATGTCGGTCGGGCTCATCGTCACAGGCATCTCCCAGGCCGCGCCGCGATCGATGCGCCACGGGTCTCGCCTGTTCAACTAGGGCGTCTCCGGCGCCCCGTCCAAACCAAAGCCGCGATGGATCGATGCACGACGTGGCATGATAAGCGCGATCAGGGCTTCGCGACACCCGACGACCGGGGCAGACGCGTGGGTGCCGGCTCGTCGTTCCACTGCGTCTCCATCGCATCGCCGGTCAGGCGGATGTGGAGATGATCGTCATAGCCCTCGACCGTGAACAGCCCGTCCGCGGTCAAGGGAATGAGTCGCGCGGCCTGACCGCTGCGGCGCGCGTAATAAAGCGCCCCATCGCGCCAAAGCACGCGCTGCTCGCCATATTGCCCGGCCATCGCGCGCAATTGGGCTTGCGACAGCACCGGCGGATGCAGCCGTGCCTCGATGCCGAAGCGTGCCCATGTCCAGGCGCTACGGTCGGCGGGATTCGCGTCGGTCCGCTTGAGCAGTCCGGCCAGCGCGAGCGATTGGGCAACCTCCAGCGCCTGCTCCGCGTCGGTCGCGATGTCGGGCTTCACGCCGATCCCCTCCCAGTTCGACCCGGACACCGGATGAACCGGTCGACCGTAGGAACAGCTCAGGATGAAGCCCGGCGCGATCGGAGTCAGTTCGTTGTTGTTCGCGGCGCCCGAAGTGGTCGCGCCGACCAGGGTGCCGAGATGGAATTGCTGGACGTCATAAGCGAAGGCCTCGGCGCCCGAACCGACCTGCTTGCTGATCAGCACATAAAGCGGCGTGCTTTTCAGCCGGCCGGACGGGAGATATTCCAGCGTGCGCGACTGGACCGGCTCCTTGCCGGTTTCTAGGAAGGTGATGTCGAGCTGGTCGCTCGCCATGAAATGGCTGAGCAGATAGCGCACCGCGGCATGCGATCCGCCGCCATTGCCGCGCAGATCGACGATCACTGCGTCCCCGTCGCGAAGGAAGCGCATCGCCGCGTCATAGGCCCCGCCGGTCTGGTCCTCGACCCATTCGAAGCCCGCGATGCGCAGATACCGCACATTGCCCGGCAGGATCTTCATCTCGGTGAGACCATGATTGTCGCGACGTGCCTTGCGCTGCCAGAATGCCTGAAGTTCAGGGCTGTCCTCGCCCCCACGCTTGCTCGTGCTCGCGGCCGCGAACTGGGCCGGGGCATAGTTCAGATACATGTGGCGATCATTGCTCGCGGCGCGCAGATCCTCGGTGACGCGGGCGGCGAAAGCGGTGGGACTGTCGGTATCGTACCGGCCCGCGGCGAGACTCGCGTTGAGCCGCGCGACGATCGCCGGGACGCGATCGGGGAAGACATAGCGATCGGTCACCTTTTTCACGACGTCGGCGATCGCGGCGGAACGCTGCGCGGCAGTCAGCGAAACCGCCGAAGACGCTGCGCTTCCCGGCACGACGCCCTGCGCGGAAGCGGGCGAGGCAGCGAGCAAGGCAAGAACCGCGGCGGAACGCAGCAACATGGCAATGCCTTTCATTGGTTTGGCAAGCGAGGCGACGCGGCCTTGAGCCGCTCGATGAACGGCGTCTCGTCGAGCAGATCCAGCGCGCGCGCGATCACATCCGGAAGCGACAGCCCGAGTTCCTCGTCGAGGGTTCGCGCCGCCGTCTCGGTGGCGGCCCATAATTGCTCGAGCCGGGGCACGATGCTCTCGCCGAGCGGCGCGAGCGCGACGATCCGCTCCCTGGCATCGCTGCCCGCGGTCAGCGTGACCAGGCCGCACCGCTCCATCTGGTTGACCGTCTGCCCGGTGGCGGAATGGGTGACGCGGGTCCGCTCCGAAAGCGCCCGGATCGTCGACGGCCCCTCGGCGATCAAAGCGCGAACCACCGGCGTATAGCGCGGGCGATAGTCCAGCCCGGCGTCGAGATAGACCCGCTCGACGGCGCCATCGAGATGCTCGATCAGCCGACGAAGCAGCGTTCCCAAGGTAGCAGTTCCATTCATGTGCCGATATATACAAGCACTTGTATATCTATCAAGAGGGCTCGGCGCAGCTGGTTCCGAAAACAGGAGCCTGGACGAAGCGAGGGCTGTATGCCCTCGGGCTCCTGCTTCGCGGGAGCATTGGGTCGCCTGACGCGGAAGGTCGGCATGAGAAAGGAAGAACCGGGACCGATGTTGAGCCCGTCGAAGCAAGCGGCGTTGAACCTCGAAGAGGCGCGTAGCCTGCGTGCCGCCGGCTATTCCTATCGCCAGATCCGACGCCAGCTTGGGCTCAGCCCGGGGCAGCTCGGCTATATTCGCCGGGCGCTCTCGCGGGAGAAGGCAGCCGGCACCCGATTGTTGCGCACCACGCCGGATGCCACCGATCGCGATCTTCCGGTAAGCCGATCGATATTGCCATCGGGCCTGCGCAAGCAGCTGACGGCGTCGGGCTATCGAACGCTGGGAGATCTGGCTGACCGGCTCTCCGACCCGGACCTGCCCGGTCTGGAAGCGATGCCGGGAATCGGCCCGCACAAGGCCGGGCTGGTGAAGCGATTGCTCGCCCATTACGATCTGCTTCCCGGCACCGACGATCTGCAAAGCGCGATCGAACAGCTTTTCCCGGAATTTGCCGATCCACCCGCGGATGATTCCGAAGACGGATAATCACGCGAACGCCAGGAATATCAGGCGCTGTCGCTGTGCAACCGACGCAGCGCAACCGGGAGCAGGACCAGCATCGTCGCGGCGATCAGTCCGCCGACGCCCATCACCAGCGACACCGTCATGAGCCCGCTACCCCCGGCGAACAAGGCGCCGGCGACCAGCGGCCCGACCGCGGATCCGCCGCGCCCGATTCCGATCACGAAGCCGGTGCCGCTGGCCCGAAGCGCCGCCGGATAGGCCTCGGCGAGGATCGGGTACATGCCGACCACGCCGGCGTTGATGAAGAAGGCCGCGACCGCCGCCGCCGCCGACAGCTTGACCAGATCGTGGAAACCGAGGCCGAACACTGCGATCGCGGCGACCCCCGCCAGCATCGCCGCGATGACCAGCGGGCGAAGCGCGAAGCGCTGCGCGGCGAGCCCGATCGCCACGGCACCGGCAAGATTGCCGATATTCGCCATGACCAGCACGCGTCCGGCGGACGCCTGGTCGAAACCCATGTCGACCACGATCTTCGGGATCCATTTCTGGACATAATAAAAGAACATGATCTGCGCGAAATAGGCGGTGGTGAGCAGCAAGGTGACGCCGGCATAACGCGGCGAGAACAGCGTCAATACCGACGGCTTCTCGATCTGCGCGGGTAGTGGCGGCAATTGCGCGATCGGCGGGCGGGCAAGCCGCGCAAGGGTGGCGTTCACCCGCGCCACCGCGTCCGGGCGGCGCCGCGCGATCAGCGAATCGATCGATTCGGGAAGCAGGAAGAAAGCGAGCGGCAGCGCCACGCTGGTCGCGATCGCGCCGAACAGGAACACCGAACGCCAGTCGCCGGTCTCCGCCAGCAGTGCCGAAGCGACCAGCCCGCCGAGGATCGCGCCGGTCGAATAGCCGGCGATGTTGAGCGACACGGCGAGCCCGCGGCGGCGATCGTTCGAGAATTCGGCGACCATCGCGCTGGTCGAGGAGAGCATGCCCCCGATGCCCAGCCCGGTGAACAATCGCGCGGCCGAGAGCCATTGGAGGTCGCGCGCGCCCCACGCCGCGAACATCCCGATCGCCATCACCACGAGGCAGCCGAGGATCGTCGGGCGCCGCCCGATGCGATCGGCGACATTGCCGATCAGTACCGATCCTACGGCCATGCCGAACAGCTCCATCGACAGCAGCAGGCCGAGCGTCGCTTTGTCGATCCCCCATTCCAGCGCGATCCCCGGCGCCGCGAAGCTGATCGCCAGCACGTCGAAGCCATCGAGCGCATTGAGCGCGATGCACAAGACGATCACCACGATCTGCGCGGCGCGCATCGGCTCGGCGGCGATCACCGCGCGGGGATCCTGCGTCATGGGGTTCCTCTCGGGTTCGGCCCGCACCTCTTTGGGCGGGGCTCGTATGGTTTCAGCGCGCGGGAAGCGCCTTCACATGCCGCTGCAGCAGCGCCGCGGTCTCGGCACGCCGATCGAGGCAGCGCGACACCGGGCCGACCACCACGATCGACAGCCGCCGATCGGGATACGCCAGCGGCAGTGCCACGCCGGCGAGATCGGGGGTGTATTCGGCATTGCTCTGATGCCAGCCGCGCGCCTCCGCCTCGGCCAGATCGTCCTCGATGCGCCCGGGCGTCATCGGCGTCGTCGCCGAATAATCGGTGAAGTCTATCCGGCGATACAGCGCCTGGCGTTCCTCCGCGCTCATCTGCGCGAGCAAGGCGCGCCCGGCCGAGCTGGCATGGATCGGCACCCGATCGCCGACCCGCGCGAAATAGCGGACCGGCTGGCGCGACTCCGCCACCGCGACGAACATCGCATGCACGCCGGCCGGAGCCGAGATCGCCACGGTCTCGCCGCTCTCCTGCATCACGTCGCGGATCAGCGGCCCGAGCTCCGCCGGCAGCGGATCGGCCTGCGAAACCTTCTCGGCCAGCTCGAGCCAGCGCGGGCTGGGATAATGGCCGCCGCGCGGCAGCGGCTCGTAGAGATAGCCCATCCCTGCCAGCGTGCCGACCAGCTTGAACGTGCTCGAGCGCGGCCAGCCCATCGCATCGGCGATCTCCGCGGCATTGGCGGGTCGCTGCCGCTCGGCGAAGAATTCGAGGATCTGCAGCGCATTGGCCGCCTGGCGGACGATCATGATTGGAGCCGTATGGCGCAAGCGCGGCCCCGGCAACAGCGTGTCGCGCGCTGGCCGGATCCCGCCCCATCCTCAGCGCGCCGTGAAGCCGCCATCGACCGGCAATGCCACGCCGGTGACGAAGCTCGCCTCGTCGGAAGCCAGCCAGAGCGCAGCGTCGGCTACCTCCCCCGGCTTGACCAGCCGGCCGAGCGGCACCGCGGCAACGATCTTCGCCTCGTTGGCCGCGGCTTCGGCGGGATCGCCGCTGCGGCCCGTGAAGCCCAATTTCATCGGCGTGTCGGCAAGGCCCGGGCACACCACATTGACGCGGATCCCATCGGGGGCGAGCGCCAGCGCAAGCGACTTGGCGAGACCGACCACGCCCCATTTCGCCGCCGAATAGATCGGGCTCATCATCGATCCGACCAGTCCCGAGATCGACGACGTGAAGATGATCGATCCGCCGCCGCGCGCACGCATGTGCGGCGCCACCTGCCCCGCGCCGAGCGCGGCGGAGGTGATGTTGAGGTCGATCGCCTTTTGATAGGCGACGAGATCGAGATTCTCGACCGATGCCGGCCCCGGCATCCCGGCATGCGCCCAGAGGATATCGGCACCGCCCAAAGCCGCCACCGCCTGATCGATGCTGCCGCGCGCACCTTCAGGGGTCGACAGGTCCGCCGCGATGGCCGTCACCCGATCGGCGCCGAACGCCGCGACCAGCGCGTCGAGCGCCGCCGGGTCGATGTCGATCGCCGCGACTTGCGCGCCTTCGCGCACGAAGCGCTCGACCCCTGCCCGGCCCATTCCCGAAGCCGCCGCGGTGACGATCGCCAGCCTGCCCTGAAGGCGCATCACTCTCTCCTCAATTCGCAAAGGGATCGGCAAACTTGCCGGTGGTGGAGATCACGGTGGTGCGCGTCTCCAGATAGGAATCGAGCGCCTCGACGCCGTTCTCGCGGCCCCAGCCGCTGGTCTTCACGCCGCCATAAGGCGTGGACCAGCGGATATAGCGATAGGTGTTGACCCAGACCATGCCGGCCTCGATCCGATTGGCGACGCGGTGCGCGCGGCCGACATCGCCGGTCCACAGTCCGGCGGCGAGGCCATAAGGCGTGCCGTTGGCGATCGCGACTGCCTCGTCCTCGCCGTCGAAGGGGATGATCGCGGCGACCGGGCCGAAGATTTCCTCCTGCGCGATCCGCATCTGCGGCGCGACGCCGGCGAACACGGTGGGCTCGACGAAATAACCCTCGCTTCCGATGCGGGTCCCACCCGCGACCAATTCGGCCCCCTCGTCGCGGCCGATATCGACATAAGACAGCGTCTTGGCGAGCTGCTCGGCATGCGCCTGCGGACCCATATGCGTGGCGGGGTCCATCTGGTTGCCGACACGGACCCGGCCGGCGTTGCGGCGAAACGCCTCGACGACGCGGTCATAGACCGGGCGCTCGACCAGCACCCGGCTCCCGAGCGCGCAGCTCTGGCCGCACAGTGCCCAGGCCGATCCGGTCGCGGCGTTGACCGCATTCTCGATATCGGCGTCCGCGAAAATGATGTGTGGCGCCTTGCCGCCCAGCTCGAAGCTGAAGCGCTTGAGCGTGTCGGCGCCGGTCTTGAGGATCGCCTTGGCGGTCGCGCCCTCGCCGGTGAAGGCGATCTTGTCGACCCCCGGATGCGCGACGAGATGCGCGCCGGCAACGGGACCATCGCCGGGCACGACATTGACCACGCCCGGCGGAAAACCCGCTTGCTCGAACAACGCGGCGAGCGCCAGCGACGAAGCCGGAGTCTGCTCGGCGGGCTTGAGGACGACGGTGCATCCCGCCGCCAGTGCCGGCCCGAGCTTCCACGTCGCCGCCATCAGCGGCACGTTCCACGGCGTGATCGTGCCGACCACACCCACCGGCAGCCGCGACGTGAAGGCATGGACGCTGTCGTCCATCGGGATCGTCCGACCGTCCGCCTTGTCGGCGAGGCTGGCGAACCAGTGCCAATATTGCGGATGGAGTCCGATATCGCCGCGCGACTCACGGATCGCGCGGCCATTGTCGCGCGATTCGACTTGCGCCAGCGCCTCGATTTGCGTGGCGTAGAGCTCGGCGAACTTGCGCAGCAGCCCGGCCCGCTCCCACGGCGCCATCTTGCGCCACGGCCCCTCGAACGCCTCGCGCGCCACAACAACCGCCCGATCAATGTCCTGCGCACCCCCATAAGCGACCTGCGTCCATGGCTGGCCGGTCGCCGGATCCACGCTGTCACGCACCCCGCCGTCGATCGGCGCAACCCAGGCGCCGCCGATGAACAGGCGATCGAAGCGGAACTCGGTCATCGACATCACTCTCGGTATAGTCTCTATATATGGACATATTAGTCCTCACATGGAAACATGAGTCAAGAGATTTAGGGAGAGATTCGGTGATTCCGCTGCTCAAGGGCATCCGCGTGGTCGAAATCGGAGCGGTGGTGCTCGGCCCCTATGCCGGGCAGATCCTCGGCGATCTCGGCGCCGAAGTGATCAAAGTCGAACCGCTCGAGGGCGATATCGCCCGCAACGCGCATCCGCAGGGTCCCGGCGGCGGCGCGCTGTTCGTCAACAACAACCGCAACAAGCGGATGCTCGCGATCGACCTGAAGCGCGCCGAGGGACGCGCCGCGCTGGCGCGGCTGATCGGGACGGCGGACGTGCTGCTCCACAATATGCGCGTCGATGCGGCCGAGCGGCTGGGGCTGGGCTTCGATGCAGTGGCCGCGATCAACCCGCGCATCGTCCACTGCGCCGCGATCGGCTTCGGGCAGGCGGGGCAATATCGAGACCGGCCGGCGTTCGACGACATCATCCAGGCGGCCAGCGGCATGGCGGGGCTGGCGATGCATCACGGCGGCGCGCCGCAATTCGTGCCGACGATCGTCGCCGACAAGGTCGCGGCCTTGCACACGGTCTACGGCATCCTTGCGGCGCTCGTGGCGCGCGAGCGCGGACAGCCGGGGCCGTTCCGGGTCGAAGTGCCGATGTTCGAGGCGATGGTCGCGTTCCTGATGAACGAGCATCTCGCCGAAGCGAGCTTCGCCGAAGACGGCGCGACCGGCTATCCGCGGGTGCTGTCGGCCAATCGCCGGCCGTTCCGCACTGCCGATGGCTGGATCGCGGTGCTGCCTTATACCGCCGAACAATGGCGCCGCTTCCTCGCCGAGATCGGCCGCGAGGCGCTGTGCGAAGAGGCATGGTTCCGCGATGCGCGGACGCGGCAGACGCGGATCGACGACCTCTATGCGATCCTCGCCGAGAGCCTGCCCGCGCGGACTACCGATGCGTGGATCGAGAAGCTGTCGGCACGCGATGTCCCGTGCGCGCGCATCGCGACGCCCAACGATCTGTTGCACGATCCGCATCTCGCCGAGATCGGCTTCTTCGACGTGCCCGAGGTCTATCCCGCCGGGTTGGCGCGGATGGTGCCGCAGCCGGTGCGTTTCGAGACGGTATCTCCTGCCCCCGATGCGCCGCCTGCCGGGATCGGCGCGGACAGCCGCGCGGTGCTGCGCGACTGCGGACATGACGATGCGGCGATCGAGGCGCTGGTCGCCTCAGGCGTGGTCGGAACCGGGCCGGGCTGACGCGAAACGCCGGCGCACCAGCGCATAGACCAAAGCGGCGCAGATCGTCGCGTCGAGCGCGGGCACCGTGGTCAGCGTCCATCCCTGATAGGCGGCGAGCACAGCGACCACGATCGATCCGAGCCAGGTCGCCAGCGCCGGCCAGCGCACCAGCGGCACTGCGGCGATGGACGCGGCGGAATCGGCGTCGCGCCAGGTAGTGAACGCGTCGATCACATAGATCGCGGCGATCGGCGGGATGATCAGGCCGAGGAACAAAAGGAACGGAATGAACGCGTCGAGGATGCCCATCAGCGCAAAGCCGGCGCCCATCGTGCCGCCCAGCATTGTGAACAGCCACGGCCGCACCCGCGGGAAAGTGGTGCCGAGCGACAGGCTCGAGGAATAGAGGTTGAGCGAGTTGACCGTCCAGGTCGGCAGCACCAGCAGGAACAATACCGGCGTGCCGAAGCCGAATTGCACCACCAGCTTCATGATGCTGGTCTCGCAGGTCGCCAGCGCGGGGATCGCCGCGGCGGTCATCATCAGCGGCGTGGCGATGGGGAAGGACAGCACCATGCTGGCGATCGCGCCGCGCGTGGTGCGGGTATAGCGCGACAGATCGGGCATCGTCGCGACCGCGAGCATATAGGCGCCGATCAGCGCCGAGATCGCGATGCCGAAGCCCATCGGCTCTGCCGGGCTGGCGGCGGGGACCGTCACCAATCCGTGGCGATCGAGCGCGGCCCAGACGACCAGCGCCAGGATAACGCCAAGCACCGGCACCGCCACCACCGCGAGCCGATCGAGCGCCTTGAAGCCGATGATCGTCGAAACCGTCATCAGCGCGCTGCCGAGGATCACGAAGAGCGTGAAGTTTCCGGCGAAGCCGTTGGCCTCCGCCGCCTGCACCATCGCCTCGCCGAAGAACGAGGCGTTTACGCCGAACCAGCAGAAATGGATGAGCGCGATCACGGTGTTGATCAGCGCCGCGCCGCCGGTGCCGAACGAACGGCGGACGAGCAGATAGGTCGATAGCCGCGTCCGCACACTGACCAATGCGGTGAGGCACCCCCCGGCGCACAGGATCACCGCCGCGATCAATGCCGCGCTCACCGCGCCCCACAAGCCCAGCGCCAACGCATTGTGCGCACCGTTGAGGAAGTCCGGCAGCCCGATCGAAAAGCTCGCGACGATCAGCCCGACCCGCCAGCCGGGGACGGTAACGCCCTCGGGGACCGGGCTGTGCGCGTGGAGTTCGCCGGCGTGTTCGGTCACGCCCCCCACCCGTTCAATTGCTCGATCGGCACATAGGCGTCGGGATAGCCGAAGGCGCCTGGCCCGACGAAGTCGAGCGCGCGTTCGGTGCGCAGCATCGCCGGCGCGGCGGCGCCGACCAATTTGACTCGCTGGCCGTATTTGAGCCGTTCGGTAGTAATGCTGTCGGCGGTCTCGCGGTCCATCACCGTCAGGATGTCAGGCACCATCGCGACGATCCGGCCGTCGCGGCGCGCCAGCAGATTCTCGTTCTGGAAATCGACCTCGACGCGCGACTGGCCGTCGAACGCCTCGATCACGATCCGGCCGACCGAGAAGCCGCCGCGCGTCTCGCGCTCGAGATCGGTGATCTTGCCGTCGAACAGCACTCCCGCATGCGAATAGAGCCCGCCCTCCCACAGCGCAGTGAACAGCGCCTCGAACGGATCCTCGCCCGCCGCGCGCGCCTGCCGGATCGCCGCGCCGATCGCGATCGCCGCCGAAATGCTGCCGGGCACCGCATAGGCCTTGGCCTGCGCGCCGCTCAGTGGATATTCGACCATGTGTGCGATCCCGCCCAGCGCGATCGCCAGCGCACGCGCCAGCCGCTCATGCTCGACATTGTCCGAGGTCTCGATCACCGTCAGCGATCCCGACGATGCGGTCACCACCGAGGGGCAGGCCGATATCCCGTGGATGTTGAAGATCGCCATCTGCGATTCGGGGAAGGCACGCCCCATGCCATCGGCATCGACCACCGGCACTCCCAGCTCGGCGGCGGCGACGAGGGGCGCCAGCCCGTTGCTGCCGCCGATCTCGATCGGCATCACTGCGTCGATCTTTCGGCCGAGCATCGTCTCCAGCCGGAGCAGTCCGGCCATCGCCTCCTTGCCGCTCGGCAACTTCTCGACCGAGACTGTCGGCGCACCGACCCAGCCGCACGGCACGACCAGCGCGTCGTCCGCCAACACATCGAGCGTCACCAGCTCAAAGCTGCCGCGCCGGGCGAGTTCGGCCTCGCCGAGGAGCATGGCATAATAGGGGTCCCCACCCCCGCCCGATCCCAGAAAGGCCGCGCCGGTGGCGAGATCGGCAAGCGCCGCGCGATCAATGCGCATGGGCGGCCAGGCTCGTTTCAGGGGTGGCGCCGGTGGTGCGGTTCTCGACGAGATCGCTCACCGCGCGGACGCGGACTTGCGCGGCCCGGCCGGGCATATAGCTCAGAAACACTTCATCGACGTCCACGATTTGCACCTTCTCGATATCGCCCCCCGCCGCCGCCACGCGTGCGCGCGCCTCGTCGGACAGCTGCGCGATCACCGTGGCGCGCGGCACCTTGTCATAGCTGACGAGTTGCTCGACCTGCGCGCCGATCTGCGCGATCGCCGCCCCCACTGCATTGGCCACCCCCGCATGCGGCGGACGGATCACTTTCGCGGCACCCTTCAGCGTATCCGGAATCAGGAAATTGCCGCCGCCCACTGCGAGTATCGTCACGTCGCCGCGTGCGGTCTTCATGCGGTCGACGGTGTCGGCCAGCATGGTCTGGATTCGCTGCCACACCGTCTGCAACACCGCGTCGCTCAGCGGAGGCAAGCGCGACGGATCGCCGAACGCGGCACGGCCGGTGGCGACCGCCACGTCGCTCGTCGTCAGCGTGGCCCCGCCGAACAGCATCGCATCCTCGGCGATGCGGAAGCCGACCGAGTCCGGACCAACCCGCAGCGCCGCCGCGTCGAGCGCCACCGCTCCATACAGCGCCGGATCGAGATGCACCCGCGTACCACCCCCCAGCCCAATCGCGAGGATGTCGGGCATGCGGAAATTGGTGCGCACCCCGCCGATATCGACTGCGATCGAGGATTCGCGCGGGAAGCCGCCCACCAGCACGCCGACATCGGTGGTGGTGCCGCCGACATCCATCACGATCGCGTCGGTAACGCCGGTCAGGAAGGCGGCGCCGCGCATCGAGTTGGTCGGCCCCGATCCGATCGTCAGCACCGGATAGGTCGCCGCCTGCGCCGCCGAGATCAAGGTACCGTCATTCTGCGAGATATAGAGCGGCGCGGATACGCCGATCGCCGCCAGCGCCCGCTCGAAAGACGCAATCACCCGGCCCGCAAGGCTGGTCAGTGCGGTATTGAGGATCGCCGCATTCTCGCGCTCGATGAAACCGATCCGGCCGATCGCATTGGAGACGGTGACCACGGCGTCCGGATGCACCTGCCGCACGATCTGTGCGGCGCGGTCTTCCATCGCCGCGTTGATCGGCGCGAAGGCGCAGCTGATCGCTATCGCGTCGACGCCCGCCGACCGCAAGGTGAGCGCGGCGTCGCGGACCCTGGTCTCGTCGAGCGGCGCGATCTCGCGCCCGTCCATTTCATAGCCGCCAGGAAGCAGGAAGACATGGTCGCCGATCCGCGCGGTCAGGTCGGCCGGCCAGCCGGTCATCGGCGGCAGCGCCTCGCCCGAGGGGCTCGCCAGCCGGAGCACCCCGACCCGGTCGAGCTGGTTGCGCTCGACCAAAGCGTTGGCGAAATGGGTGGTGCCGATCATCACCGATGCGATCGCGCCCGGCGCCACCCCGGCCTGCTCCAGCACGACCGTGATCGCCGCTGCGACTCCCGAGCTCACATCGGCGGTGGTCGGCTGCTTGGTCCAGGCGCGCACGTCGCTCCCGTCCATCAGCACGGCGTCGGTATTCGTGCCCCCCACATCGACACCAATGCGCACTGACCTCAACTCCTGCCCCGGTAACCCCTTGTGGGTAGGTGCCGCGTCGTTCGCCGCGCAACTCGTAAAACGGGTGCGGGAACAGGTGGTTCGGGTAATCGGCCCGCCCAATCGGGTAATTCTTGTCGTGGCGGCCTTGAGCGCACCGCAATTCCACGCCTAGACTTCCCGGCGGAGCGGGATGCCGGAAAGCGACGAGGAGCCTTGGCGACAGGACGGCAAAGTGGATGAACTGATCCCCACGAAGATCGCGCCCCCCGCCTGGATGGGGAACCAGGTGCGGCGCGATGCGCTGCTCGCGCGGCTCGATGGGGCGCTGGCGCGGCGCCTCACGCTCATCCACGCCCCCGCCGGCTACGGCAAGACCAGCCTGCTTTCGCAGTGGCGCGCCCGGGTCGACGGCGACGCGACGCTGGTCGCGTGGCTGACTCTCGAACGCGACGATGCCGATCCCGGGCGCCTCGCCCAATATATCGCGCTCGCGGTGGACGGCATGGATGCCGAGGGCGAACGCAAGCTCGCCGATCTGCCGCCGCGCGCGGCCTTGTCCGCGATCATCAATCGCCTCGCGCGCGAACCGCGCCGGGTGGTGCTGATTCTCGACGATCTCCATCTCGCCGAAGGCGCGCCGGTCGGCGAGTTCCTCAAGGCGCTGATCCAGCTCGCGCCGCCCAACTGCCACTTCATCGTCGCCTCGCGCGATTATCCGTGGCTCGGCCAGTCGCTCCTCGCTGCCGAAGAGCAATTGCTCGAGCTCCATGCCGAGGACCTCAAATTCTCTGCCGAGGAAGCAGGGGCGCTGCTCGCGCGCGGCGACGGCGCGACGCTCGCGGGCGAAGACGTGGCGCGCATCGTCGAGCGCACCGAAGGCTGGGCGATCGCGCTCCAGCTCACTGCGCTCTCCTTGAAGCGCGGCGCCGACCCCCGCCAGCTCGTCGCGCATTTCAGCGGCGCGAGTTCGGAACTCGCACGCTACCTTTCCGAGCAAGTGCTGATGACGCTGCCCGAGGAAACTCAGCAAGTCGTCCTGCGCACCGCGTTGCTCGACCATCTCACCGGCGACACGATCAATTTGCTGTGCGATCGCCAGGACGGCTGGCTGCTGCTCGAAAGGCTCGAGCAGCAAGGCGTGGTGCTCACCCCGGTTTCGCCCGATCGCCAAGCCTATCGCTATCATCAGCTCTTCGCCGAATATCTGCGCGAGCGCCTCGCCCGCGGCGATGCCGCATTGTTCCGCACGCTGCAGCGGCGGGCGGCCTTGTGGTTCGCCGAGCGGGGCGAAGTGGTCGAAGCGGTCGATCACGCCGTCCAGGCGAGTGACGACGCACTGCTGGCGACGGTGCTCGAGGATGCCGGCGGCTGGCGGCTGATCCCGCAGGGCTTTCAGGGCATGGTCGAGCGCGGCCTCGCCGAATTGCCTGCCGCCACCATCGCGGCGCGCCCGCGGCTGTTGCTGGCGAGCATCTATCTCGAAGTGAAGCGCGGCCAGATGGAAGTCGCCCGCGCCGAGTTCGATCGCTTCGTCGCGACCGCAGACCCCGATCTCTCCGCCGATCTATGGACCGAGATCCGCGTCGTCGGCGATGTGCTGGTCGAATATGAGAATCTGCCGATGACGTTCGAGACCTTGCTCGAGCGCGAGGCGCTGCTCCGCACGCTGCCGGCCGACGATCATCTGGTGCTCGCCAATTTCTACGAAACGCTGGGCGCCAAATATTATGAAGGCGGCTGGCTGGAGCGTGCGCTCGAACCGACGCTCGCCGCGCGCGAGCATTATCAGGCGCTCGGCTCGCTTTATTCGGACCTGTTCACGCGCTTCCACGAGGCGCGGATCAAGCGCGCCCAGGGCCGCATGCAGGACGCCGCCGTGATCCTCGCCGATGCTCGCGATGAAATCGAACGCGGCTTCGGCCCGCGATCGGACCTCGCGGCCAATTGCGCGGCGTTCGAGGCGGAATTGCTCTACGAGCAGGACCGCGCGCCGGAGGCGCTCGCCTTGCTCGAATGGGCGCTGCCGCACATGGAATTGTTCGACGGCTGGGTCGACGTCTACGCCGCAGCTTATTTCACTGCCGCCCGCGCGGCGGCCGGCGACGGCGCGCTTGCCGCCGCGCAGGCATTGCTCGATCGCGCCCGGCGCACCGCCGAGCGCCGGCGCTTCCACCAGCTCACCTTGCTCACCGATCTATGCGAGCTCGAGCTGCTGCTCCACCACGCGCCGGACATCGCCCCTGCAAGGGCATTGGCCGAGCGCATCGGGCTCGACGCGCTTGCGGAGCCGATGCGCTCGGAATCGCCGCGCTATCGCGCAGTGGCGGTGGCCGCTGCCATGTGCCGCGCGCAATTGCATCTGCTGGACGGCGATCACGTGACCGCGCTCGCCGATCTCGCGCATATGCACCGCTGGGCCAGCCAGCACGGCGCGGGCCGGCTGCTGATCGACGTCAATCTGCTCCGCGCACATGGCTTGCGTCAGGCGGGCGACGCGGCCCGCGCACAGGCTTGTTTCGACGAGGCGGTCGGCGTGGCGATGTTCCAGGGCGTGGTCCGCCCTTTCGTCGATGCGCGGCGCTTCTCGCGTGAGCTGGTCGAGGCGGCGCTTGGCGGCGCGCCGCGGATCGATCGCTTCCGCGCCCAGTTCCTGCGCAATCTCTCTCGCGCCGTCGCCATCCGCGCCGCGGCGCCGGCGGACGACGACGCTCTCAACCCAGCCGAAACGGCGATCCTCGCGCATCTGAGCTACGGTTATTCGAACAAGGAGATCGCCCGGCTGATCGGCATGTCGCCGGACACGGTAAAATACCGGCTCAAATCGGTTTTCCGCAAGATCGGGGTCAACAAGCGCCGCGACGCGGTACGCGTCTCGCGCGAGCGCGGCTTTCTGCCGGGCGCCGATCCGCCCGCCGCCTGACACCCGCTTGTCTCTACGGGCTTACCCATCTTCACCCCTTGCTTACCCTGATTTGCGCGTGGCGTTGCCGCGCCCGTGTTGTTGAATGCCGATGGGAGGACTGGCGCACACAACGCACTGCGCGCCGGCGTTCGACAACGACATCACAACGACTTCACAAGGGGTGGCATATGGTACGGCAGTTCGAGATACGCGGTTCCCTCAGAGCGAAGCGACTGCGGCTGGCGCTGCTGTCGGCCTGCGGCATGCTGGCCTGGTCGCATGCGGCGCTGGCCCAGGACGCGCCGGATGTGAACGGCGAAGATGACATCGTCGTGACCGGCAGCGCGCTTTCAGGCACCAAGACCGATACGCCGCTGACTCAGGTCCCGCAGTCGGTGAGCGTCATCACCAGCGAGGATTTCCAGGATCGCGCAGCCGTCAATTTGCAGGACGTCATCCGCTACAGCGCGGGTGCCACCAGCGAGCTGAACGGCGTCGACACCCGCGGCGACTTCCTCGCGGTGCGCGGCACCGGCGCCGAGCAATATCTCGACGGCCTCAATCGCATGCCGGGCTTCATCTATGGCGGACGGCTGGAAATCTTCACCGTCGAGCGCGCCGAGCTGCTGCGCGGCCCTTCGTCGACCTTGTACGGCGGCGGTGGCGCGGGCGGCATCCTGAATTCGATCAGCAAGCGGCCGCAGGAAAATTTCGGCGGCGAGATCGGCATCACCTACGGCACCGACGATTACAAGCAGGCGCAGCTCGACGTCACCGGCCCGATCGTCGACGGCGTCTCGGCGCGGCTCGTCGGCCTGTACCGCGACGCGGACCTGCAGCAGCCGGGGCAGAAGAACGATCGCATCACGGTCATGCCGGCAGTCACTCTCAGGCCGGGCCCGGACACCGAAGTGACCTTTATCGGGCTATATCAGCGCGACAAGCTGGGCAGCCAGACCTATCTGCCGACCAGCAAGACCGTCGACGGCAGCGGCGCCACGCGTATCTCCGACGATTTCTATCTGGGCGAGCCGGACTTCAACCATACCCGCTCGAGCCATTATGCGCTGTCGCTGCTGGTGACGCACCGTTTCAACGACAATTTGACCTTCAACAGCCGCAACCGCACCTTCGAGCAGGACACCGACTATCAGGAAGTGTTCGGCTATACCGGCTTCGGGGGCGCCTATGCCGACGCGGGCCGCACCATCGCCAACCGCGCCTGGTATCTGAACCGCGCCCAATATACCGGCCTCAACAGCGACAATAATCTCGTGCTGAGCTTCGGCACCGGACCGCTGGAGCACCAGATCCTCGCCGGGTTCGACTATACCGAGTTCCGTGAGGACAAGGAGGAAGGCTTCGGCGCCGCGCCGGGGCTCAATCTCTATGCGCCGGTGTACGGCGTGCCGTTCGCCACGGGCGTGGGCTGGACCACGGACACCAAGAATTCGCAGACCGGCTTCTATTTCCAGGACCAGATCCGCGCCTGGGACCGGGTGTCGCTCGTCTTCGGCGCGCGGCACGACAATGTGAAGTCGAACGTCAACAACGTGCAGCTGGAAAGCAACAAGGCGTGGACGTTCCGCGGCGGCATCATCGCCGATCTGGTCAAGGGCGTGTCGCCCTATTTCAATTATTCGGAATCGTTCCTGCCGGTGTTCGGATCGAACTTCTTCGGCGTGGCCTATGTCCCGCGGTCGGGCCGCCAGTACGAAGCGGGCATCAAGTTCCAGCCTTCGTCGCGGATGCTGTTCACCGTCGCGGCCTATGACATCAAGGAACAGAATGTCCTGATCGCCGACCCGAACGAACTGCAGAACTTCATCCAGGGCGGCTCGACCCGTTCGCGCGGCGTCGAGGCCGAAGCCAAGCTCAAGCTGCCGGCCGATTTCGACGTTACTGCCTCGTACAGCTATACCCGCGCCGAATATTTGGTCGTCGATGGCCGACTGCGCGGCGATCGGCGCGAGAATCTGCCCGAGCATCAGGCATCGGTCTGGACGTCGAAGCGGTTCGACCTGGGGGGTGATCTCAGCGTCAAGGTCGGCGCCGGGGTGCGCTATCAAAGCGACAAGGTCAGCTTCGACCAGCTCTACCGGGTCGATCCGGTGACGCTGGCCGATGCCATGCTCGAGCTCAGCTACGGCAAATGGTCGCTATCGGTGAACGGCGCCAACATCTTCGACGAGAAGGTCTACACCAACTGCAGCTACTCCGCCGGCGCGATCAACGAAGGCTATTGCTACCTCGGCAAGGATCGCACGGTCCTCGCCTCGCTGCGCCGCCGTTTCTGACGGCTCCGCACAGGGCCGGAGCCGCGCCGCTCCGGCCCCTCAACCATAATATCGGGATCGATCGCATGAACCGCACCACGCCCCGTCTCCCCAAAACCCGCCTGCTGCTGGCAGGCGCGGCGCTGCTCGCGATCGGTGCCGCCCCCGCGCCCACGGCCCCGACCGCCGATCTGATCCTGACGAATGCGAGGATCTATACCGTCGAGACCGGCCAGCCCTGGGCCGAGGCAGTGGCGATCAAGGACGGCAAGATCCTCGCGGTCGGTTCAGCGGCGGACGTGGCCAGGCGCAAGGGCACGGCGACCCGCGTCGTCGATCTCGGCGGGCGTTTCGTGATGCCGGCGTTCGGCGATGCGCATGCCCATCCGATCTTCGGCGGCATGAGCCATGCCCGCTGCTCGCTCCATGCCGGCAAGACGCTGGACGATTATCGCCGGATCATCGCCGATTGCGTGGCGAAGACGCCGGGCACCGGCACGATCTTCGGCTCGGGCTGGAACCAGTCGCTGTTCCCGCCAAAGGGCATCCCCAACAAGGAACTGCTCGATTCGGTCTCGAAGGACCGCGCGCTGATCTTCGAATCCGACGGGCACACCTTGTGGGTGAACTCGAAGGCGCTCGAGCTCGCCAAGATCACCCGCGATACACCCGATCCGAAGAACGGCACGATCGACCGCGACGCCAGTGGCGAGCCGGTCGGCGCGCTCGAAGAATCGGCGATGGCTCTGGTCGAGCCGCTGGTGCCGCCGCCAACCGCGAAGGACCTCGAAGGCGCGATCACCTATACGGTGACGCTGTTCAACAGCCTCGGCATCACCTCGTGGCACGACGCGTCGGTCGAGTGGGACAAGGGCGGCACCAGCAAGGCACTCGATGCGTACAAAGCCGTCAAGGATCGCGGCGCGCTCACCGCTCACACCGTGATGGACCTCCACTGGAACAACGATCGCGGGCTCGATCAGATGCCCGACATCGTCAAGCTCTCGGCCCGCGCCCGCGAAATCGGGCTCACCGCCAATGGCGTGAAATTCTTCATCGACGGCGTCATTCCGCAGCAGACCGCGGCGATGCTCGCGCCCTATGAGGGCACCGACGTCAAGGGCGCGACCCAGATCACCCCCGACGCGCTCGCCGCAGCCGTGGCGCAGCTCGACGCCCGCAACATGCAGTCGCATTTCCACGCGATCGGCGACGCCGGCGTCCGCCAGGCGCTCGACGCGGTCGAAAGCGCCCGCAGGTCCGGCGGCGCCCACGATACGCGCCCGATGATCTCGCACATGAACGTCATCGATCCGGCCGATCAGCCGCGCTTCGGCAAGCTCGACGTCACGGCGATCTTCCAGCCGCTCTGGGCGTGCAACGAGGCCTATATGGACCTCGCGATCGAGCGGATCGGCCCCAAACGCGCCACCTATATCTACCCCTCGGGAAGCGTGCTGCGCTTCGGCGGGCGGCTGGCTTATGGCGCCGACTGGTCGGTGGCGTCGGCCAATCCGATGGAGGGCATCGAAGTGGCACTCACGCGCGTCGCGCCGGAGGGCGATCGTCCCCCGCTCGGCGCCGGCGAGCGGATCACGCTGGCGCAGGCGCTGCGGGCCTATACGCTCAACGTCGCTTATGTGAATCACCTCGACAAGCAGACCGGCTCGCTCGCGCCGGGCAAGAGCGCCGACATCATCGTGCTCGACCGCAATCTGTTCGAGACCCCGGTGCGGCAGATCCATTCGACCAAAGTCCTGCTCACTCTGTTCCAGGGCCGCGAAGTGTTCGGCAAGCTCCAGCCGCTCGGCCGCTGAACATGCGCGCCGCCGCACGCCCGCTTGCATCGGCAGCGGCGTGACGGCGGCGTCAGGCGCTGCTCAGCAGGATGCTGGTCTCGCTGTTGAGGATTCCCTCGATCGCGCGGATCTCGCGCAGAACGCGGTCGAACCCTTGAAGCCCCTCGGCGACGATCTCGGCGACCAGGTCCCAACCGCCATTGGTGGTGTGGAGCGCGCGGATCTCGGGAAAGCTGCGCAGGCGGCGGATGATCGCTGACGTGGAGCGGCCGGCGACTTCGATCATCATCACCGCGCGCAGCGATTCCGCGCCGCCGGGCTCCTGCACGCGCACCGTGAACCCCAGGATCATGCCGGTATCGAGCAGCCGGTCGAGCCGCGCCTGCACGGTCGCGCGCGACACCTGCAGCATGCTGGCGATCTTGGCGACCGGCGCACGCCCGTCGCCGCGGAGAACCGCGATGATCCGTCGATCGAGCTCGTCGAGATGCTGCATGACAATATGCTCAACCAGACATCACAAATTGTCAAATTTGACTGCCAGAATTTGCACATCATGCGCATTCTACCGGCAACTCTGCTCCGCCTAGTGTCCCGTCAATTCACCGTCACAGGGAGCAGCACATGACAAGGTTCATCGGCGTCGAGAGCCTAGCCACTATCGTCCACGCGATCGGCATCGAGCCGTTCCTGATCGGCCTCGCCGGCTATATCGAGCAGGATTTCCGGCGCTGGGCGGAGTTTCACAAGGTGCCGCGCCACGCCAGCCATTCCGATCTCGGCGTGGTCGAGCTGATGCCGATCAGCGATGCTGATCGCTTCGCGTTCAAATACGTCAACGGCCATCCCGGCAATGCCCGCGCGGGGCTGCTCACCGTCGCGGCGTTCGGCGTGCTCGCCGACATGGATACGGGCTATCCGCGGCTGGTGGCGGAGATGACCTTGCTCACTGCCTTGCGCACCGCCGCCACCTCGGCGCTGGTCGCCAGCCGCCTCGCCCGCCCGGACAGCCGGGTGATGGCGATGATCGGTCTCGGCGCCCAGTCGGATTTCCAGGCCCTCGCCTTCCGCGCGCTGCTCGGGATCGATCGGCTCCAGGTCTATGACATCGACCCCGCCTCGACCGCCAAATTCGTCCGCAACATGACCGCGCAGGGTTTCGCCGTCGAAGCGTTCGACAGCGCACAGGAAGCCGTGATGTCCGCCGACATCATCACCACCGCCACCGCCGACAAGCGCAATGCCACGATCCTGTCGGGTAACATGGTCGGCGCCGGGATCCACATCAACGCGATCGGCGGCGACTGCCCGGGCAAGACCGAGCTGCAGCGCGAGATCCTGCTGCGCGCGAGCGTCTTCGTCGAGCTGGAGGAGCAGACCCGGATTGAAGGCGAGCTGCAGCAGATGCCCGCCGACTTTCCGGTGACCGAGGTGTGGCGCGTGCTCGCGGGGCTCGAGCCCGGACGCACCAGCGCGGCGCAGGTCACCTTGTTCGACTCGGTCGGCTTCGCGCTCGAGGACTTCTCCGCGCTGCGCTACCTCGACGCGCTCACCGCCGACGACGCGAATATCGCCGAGATCGACCTCATCGCCCAGCCCGACGATCCGGTCGACCTGTTCGGGCTGCTGCAGCGCTATCGACCCACCGCCCAGCCGTCGCTGGTGGCGGTGTCGGCATGATTCCGTAACGATCGAAGGGGAGCACGATGACTGGTCTTGCATCACGCCGCTTGCTGGCCGCGGCCATATTGACCCTGGGCACACCGCTGTCTGTGCCCTCGGCATGGGCGCAGGCAGCGCCCGCCGCCGGCTATGTGCTCCCCGAGAGCGAGACGTGGGAACTCAAGTCCGACGACGGCTATCCCTATCAGATCTTCGTCTCGCGGCCGAAGGACCCGCCGCCGCCCGAGGGCTATCCGGTGCTCTATGTGCTGGACGGCAATGCGATGTTCGCCGGCTTCGCCGAGACCCGGCGAATCCTCGGCTATATGAAGGCGGACCTCGGCAAGACGATCATCGTCGGCGTGGGCTACAAGACCGAAGCGGCCTATGACGTCCGGCGGATCTACGACTTCGTCGAGGATTTCCGCCAACCGGTCCCGCCCGCCCAGCTATATCTGACCAAATACAAGGCTGGCGGCCGCGCGCAGTTCGCCGCCTTCCTGCTCGATCGGCTGCGTCCCGAGCTCGCCCGGCGCTATTCGATCCATCCGCATCGCCAGGCGTTGTTCGGCCACTCCTTTGGCGGGCTGTTCGCTTTGTACATGCTCTACAACCATCCCGGCGCCTTCCATGCGATCGTCGCCGCGAGCCCGTCGATATTCTGGAACGATCAGGCCATCCTTGCCGAGGAGCGCGCCTTCGCCGCGAAACTTGCCCAGGGAAAGTTGCAAGGTCCCGTCGGCAGGCTTCGGCTGGTCACCGGCGAACTCGACGAAACCGCAGTCGAGCACACCGACGCCGCAGCTTTGGCCAAACGGCTGGAGCCGCTCTCGGCCTATGGCCTGCGCAGCGAGTTCGAGATGTTCGCAGGCGAGACGCACATCACCGTGCCGAGCCGCTCGATCACCTCGACGCTCCGCTTCGCCTTCACCTGGCCCTGACGACAACAAGTCCGCGGGCGCGGGTCGCTTCCGTCATTCGGCGATTCGCGGCCCATCCTTGAACGCGTTCCACTTGTCCCAGCGGAAGGTCCGCGCCGGCCGTTCGGGGCGCACTTCGAACACCAGGGTCTCGCGCACCGTGCCGCCTTGCGGACGCGTCGCGGTGACGGTGGCGTTGTGCACTCCCGGCGCGATGCCCTCGGCCAGCCGCAGCGTCCACAGATGCGAATTGTGATCCGCCACCGATCCCTGGGGCTGCGGAGGCGCCGGCGGGAAGCGCGTCTGGCGCCCCTGGATATAGCCCTGGTTCTCGACCACGCCGGACTCGCTCTGGATCGCGGTACGCGCGACGGTCAGCTGGCGCTCGAGCGCGAACGGGTCGGCAAAATCGGGGCCGCTGCGGCTGTCCTCGCCGCGCGCTTGCTGGGTGTGGGTCATCGCCACCGGCGCAGCGCCGTCGATCGAGACCCGCACGTCGGTCGCGCTGTCGCCCATCCAGACATTGGCAGTGATCCAGCTGCCCCCGGCCAGGTCGACGGGGGTCAGCAGCTTCTCGTCGGGAAGATCCTGGACACTCAGCGGGGGCACGCTGCCGCGCTTCTCGCGATCGGCCTCGCGCCACGCCAGCAGCGTCTTTGCCCAGCTGCGGAAATCGGGCGTGCTCACCGATAGCCACATGCCCTTGTCCTCGAGGTGGCCGGTGGCGCGGTAATCGAGCGTATAGTCCACGCCGCGTACTTGCATGTCGACATAGCCGCGCGGCGATCCGTCCCCCTGCAGGCTCATCGGAATACCGGCGACGTCATAGTCGCCGCCCCACCAGCTGCCCGCCACCGCGCCGGCCACCAGATGGCGGAACGGGATCGTGTCGACCCCGACCGCGGCCTTCCAGCCGCCATAGGATTCGCCCGGCGCCAGATTTTCCAGCGTGTGGCTATGGCCCGACAGATCGAGCGCGCGGCGCCCCTTCAGCAGCGCATAAAGCTCGGGCGCATTGTCGGTCTGGTGCGCCCACTCCTTTGCATTGTCGAAGCCGACCAAGGGAATGTGATGGCCGAGCACGATCAGCCTGGCCGGGTCGGTCGCCTTCACCAGATTGGCGATGAAGGCCATCTGATCGTCGGTGAAGCGGCCGCTATAGCTCTTCTGCGGATATTCGACGCAGAACGGGCGCGTGCCCTCGCGATTGTCGTCCTTGCCGCACGGATAGACGACATTATCGAGCGCGATGAACAGCACCTGCCCCACTTCGAAGGCATAAGTGGCGGGACCATAGAGATGCCGCCAGCTGTCCGACGCGTCGGCATCGCGATCGGCATCCGAATCATAGTCGTGGTTGCCCTGCACCCACCATTGCGGCACCGCCGCCGCGCCGAGCACTTCGGCAAGCCGCGGGATCAGCCCGAGATCGTCGCCGACCAGGTCGCCGAGCGCGAAGACGCATGCCGGTTTCGCGCCGCGACGGTCCTTGAGTTCACGCACGATCGTGTCGCGCGCATAGCCGATCTCGTCGCCCGAATAGACCTGGACGTCGCCCAGCACCGCGCAATTGAAGTCGTCCTTCACCGCGCTGGGTGCGAGCGGGAAGTTGATCGCCTTGGGCAGCGGGCCGGTTGGCGGCAGGCCGCCGAAGCGCAGTGCCTTGGGCGAGCCCGCAGGCTTGTGTTCATAGGCGAATTGCGGGACGAATCGCTTGTCGGTCGGCACCCGCCAGCCGCTCGGCTGGATCACGAACACCGACATGTCGCTGCGCACCGGCAGCGCGTAGCCGCCGTCCGCGCCGGTCTTCACGACTTCGCGACCGTTGGAGACCTTGACGCCGGGGAGGCCGCGCTCGCCTGCGTTGAGCACGCCGTTGCGATTGGCGTCGTCGAACACGATACCGCGCACCCTGTCGGCACGCGCCGCGCTACCCGGCACCACCTCGATCGACGCGAAATAGGGTGGGTCGGCGGGCCCGGCATCTTGTGCGTCGGCGGCGGAGGCAAGGAAAAGCGCACCCGACGCCATTCCGGCCAACATTTGCGGCAAGCGCGCTCTCGTCATCATGGTTCCTCCGGCTCGGCGCCCTCGCGCCGCGGCGCCCCTACCCCCGGCACCCACAGAACTCAACATTATTCTCACAATATCTTTGCGTCGAAAGCCTCGCCCAGAATGATGCTGGCATGGAGGATAGTGGTGCTAATGATTATCAATAGCTTATTTTGACGTATCTGCGTCACGTTTGTGGCGACTAGGCCACCCAGCACTGCATGAGGTCCCTCGCATATTGCGAAGAGCTCTGAAGAACGCCTGCCCGCTTCCGGTACAAATTTGGGATAAATGATGCTTTGATGTGCATTTGTCACAAAACATCCACAAGGCACCCCTAGTGGCGGCATCGGGCCGACGAAGCCGCCTGGCGGACGGCGACCCTATCCCGACGAACCGAATTCAAATCCATGGGGGAACCTATCGTGAAGAGCTTTTCGCGAACCGCGCCGTTGCGCGCCGCGCTGTTGCTGGGCGCAGCGATTCCAGTGATGGCGCTGAGCGCGCCCGCCGCGCGTGCGCAGGACTATACCAACATCATCGCATCCGGCCGGGTCACCGCGGAAGACGGTGCGCCGATCGCCAATGCCACGGTGACGATCACGTCCTCGGATCGCGGAGTCGGGCACACCGTCCAGACCAACGAGACGGGCGCCTACAGCTTCTCCCAGCTCACGCCCGGTGCCTATGACTTCAAGATCACCGCCGCCGACTACGCTTCCTATGAGGAACGCGGCGTCCAGCTGACACGCACCAATGGCAGCGCCAACAGCTTCCGCCTCGCCCCGCTCGCGGTCGCCGAGAACGACATCGTCGTCCGCGGCTCGCGCGTGCGCACCACCGATTTCAACGACACCACCACCGGCGCGGTGATCGACCTTGCCGAGATCGACAAGCGCGTCCCCGTCGCGCGCTCGCTGCAGGATGTGGTGTTGCTGTCGCCGGGCGTGGTGCGCGGCTCCTCGGCCTCGAACGGCGCCTTCGCCAATCAGGTCGCGATCAGCGGCTCGTCGTTCACCGAAAACGCCTATTTCGTGAACGGCCTCAACATCACCAATTTCCGCATGGGGCTGACTCCGGTCGAAGTGCCCTATGATTTCTACAAGACGATCGAAGTGAAGACCGGCGGCTTCGCGGCCGAATTCGGTCGGGCCACCGGCGGCGTGATCAACGCAGTGACCAAATCGGGCACCAACGAATATCACGCCAGCATGCTCGCCACCTGGGAGCCCGACGGCCTGCGCTCCTCCTCGCCGGGCACCATCGAGCTCGACAATGCGGACGCGACCTCCACTCGCCGCGAACTCGTCCTCCAGGCGAGCGGGCCGATCATCAAGGACCGGCTGTTCGTCTACGGCCTCTACAATTTCCGCGACTTCACGTCGTTCACGCCCGATGCCGATCAGGACAATGCCACCGAGGTCAAGAACCGCAGCCCGTTCTGGGGGATCAAGGTCGACGGCTACATCACCGACGATCACCATGTCGAATTCACTTATTTCGACAGCACCAACGACACCCGCACCCGCAGCATGAACTATGATCGCGCCGGCGGCGATCGCGGCGAGGTGGTCGGCGGCACCAACCAGCGCGCCGGCGGCATCAACTATGTCGGCCGTTATACCGGCACCCTGGCCCCCTGGCTCACCGTCTCGGCGGCGTACGGCGTCAACAAGCTGCGCGACGGCTCGCTCCCGCTCGACACCACCAACGAGAAGGTGCTCGACTATCGCACCAATCCCGCGGGCACCGATATCGGCCTCAACCGGGTCAGCGACGCGTATGGCCAGACCGACGACAAGCGCGACTTCTACCGCGCCGATCTCGACTTCACCTTCCAGCTGTTCGGCGGCCACCATCTGCGCGTCGGCTATGACCATGAGACCAACGAATCGAGCCAGATCCATCAGACGATGGGCGACGGCTTCTTCAAGATCTTCACCGCCAATGCCGAAACCGCGACACGGCTAGGCATCCCGGTCGGCACCGATTATTACACGACCCGCGTCTACCGCAACAACGGCGAGACCACGGTAAAGAACGAAGCCTATTATATCGAGGACGACTGGTCGCTGTTCAACGATCGGGTCAAGGTCCAGCTCGGTCTGCGCAACGACCGGTTCAGCAACCAGGGCGTCGACGGCAAGACCTATTACGAATCGGGCAACCAATGGGCGCCGCGCATCGGCGCCTCGTTCGATGTGTTCGGCGACGGCCGCACCAAGGCCTATGGCTTCTTCGGCAAATATGCGCTGCCGATGGCGGGTGACATCAACCTCAACATCGCCGGCGGCCTCGTCACCTATACCCGCTACAATGTGCTCAACGGGCTGAACGCGGCCGACAACACCCCGATCGCCGGCGCGCCGATCCTCGGCCCGTCGAACTTCCGCGCCTGCCCGGACACCAAATTGGTCAATTGCGAAGTCTCGGCCGACGGCACGCCCGCCGATTATTCGGGCGCGATCGCGCACAACCTCAAGCCCCAGTCGGTCAACGAGTTCATCCTCGGGGGCGAGCATCAGTTCAGCGACAGCATCCGGGTCGGCGCCTATTTCACGCACCGCACGCTCCAGAATGCGATCGAGGACATCTCGACCGGCTTCGGCCTGCGCGCCTATTGCGTCGGCGCCGGTTTCACCCAGGCAGCGTGCAACGCCGCTTATGGGGGCTCCGGCACCTGGCCGATCGCCAATCCGGGCCGCGACGTGGTGGTGAAGATCCCGCCGCTGCCCGACGGCACCACGCCGGTGGTGACGCTGCGCGCCGAGGATCTCGGTTATCCCAGGCCCCAGCGCAACTACAACTCGCTGACCTTCACCTTCGATCGCAAGTTCGATGGCGTGTGGGGGCTTTCGGGCTCCTACACCTGGGCGATGGACAAGGGGAATTACGAAGGCGGCGTCCGCTCGGAGAACGGCCAGCTGGCGGTCAATCGCTCGGCCGACTTCGACTCGCCCGGCTTCACCAACGGTTCCTATGGCTATCTGCCCAACGATCGCCGCCACACACTCAAGGCGTTCGGCAGCTATCGTCCGTTCGCATTCCTCGATCTCGGCAGCAATTTGCTGATCCAGTCGCCGCAGCATAACAGCTGCATCGGCACGGTTCCGCGCGACGTCGATCCGACGGCGCACGGCTATCACGGCTACAGCTATTATTGTAACGGCAAGCTGGTTCCGCGCGGCACCGCGTTCGACGGTGACTGGCTCTATCAGATCGATGCGAGCGCCGTCGCGCGCCTGCCGATGCCGGCGGGGCTCGAAGGGTCGCTGCGTTTCGACGTGTTCAACCTGTTCAACCTGAAATCGGTGACCGCGTACAACCAGGCCGGCCAGTTGAGCGATGACTCGCCCAATCCGCTCTATCGCACCCCGGTGGCCTATCAGTCGCCCCGCTATGTGCGGCTGCAGTTCCGCCTCGGCTTCTAGCCGCCGAGAATGATCGGGCGGGATCGCGTGTCGAATGCGATTCCGCCTGATTGACCGGCCCGCCCACGGGCGGCACGGTTGCGACCACGTCCTTGAGGAGGGGACAGACCATTCAGAAGCGAACGCAACGACAGCGCGAGATCGTCGCGCGGCTGCGCGGCGGGGCGGCACTGTCGGTCACCGGCCTCGCCGCCGAACTCGACGTCTCGGACGAGACCATTCGCCGCGAGCTGCGCGCGCTCGAGGAGCAGGGCGCGATCATCCGCGAACATGGCGGCGCGCGGCTCGCCGCCTCGGCGTTCGAAGGCCCGCTGGCCCAGCGGATGGAACAGAATGCCGATGCCAAATTGCGGATCGCGCGTGCGGCGGCGGACTTCGTCTCCGATGGCGCGATCCTGTTCATCGATTCGGGCACGACCTCGTGCTTCATCGCCCGCCAATTGGTCGAGCGTCGCGGCCTCACGGTGATCACCAATTCGCTCCAGGTCGCCTCCGAGCTCGGCAGCATCAACGACAACCGGCTGTTCCTCGCCGCGGGGCAGATGGACTATGGCTATCTCGCTTTCTCGGATCACGACGCGCAGCGCTATGTCGCGGGGTTCACCCCGCATCTGGCGATCCTGTCGGTCGGCGCGATCCATCTCGAGCAGGGGCTGATGGACTTCCATCCGGGCGAAGCGGCGATGAGCCGGATTGCCTATGAGACGTCGGAAAAAGTGCTGCTGGGTGCCGATTCCTCGAAGTTCGGCCGCCACGGCCTGATGCGCACCGCCGCGCTCGAAGAAGTCGACATCCTCGTCACCGAAGCACCGCTGACCGCGGACTATGCGCAGGCGTTCGCGCATGCCGAGGTGGTCGTCGCCTGACTGCGGCGCCGGGCGCGCGCCAGCCCGAGCGGAAGCAGAAGCACGGCGCCGGCCAGCGCGACCGCGGCGTGGAGCAGCCAGAATTGCGCCGCCGGGATCCGCCCATACCACGCGCCGATCGGCCCCACCCACAGGCTGGCGAAGAAGCCGTGCAGATAGAACATGCCGACCCAGAAGCCGACGGCACGCGCCGGTGCCGATCCGGTGACCAGGCTAAGCCCCGCCGGCCAGACGAGCACGATCGCCAGGTCGATGCAGATGAGGTAGCCCAGCGCCGCGGCGAGCGGCAGCGGCGCGCCGCCGCTGGTGGCTTCGGCCACAGCCAGCACCCCATTCCCGCACGCGCACGCCACGCAGCCCAGCGCGATCTCCCAGATCGGCCCGGTGGCGAACCGGAAGCGGGCGAGCCGGCGCAGGCCGAATTGCACGACCGGGATCAGCAGGATCGTGAACACTCCGTCCAGTGCGAGCAGCCACGATACCGGGAGCGGCCAGCCGGCGACTTCCAGCGTCACCCGGGCGCGCGCCCAGACGAGGAACAGGTTGCCGACCTGCTCATAAGCGGCAAAGCACAGATAGATCGCGAGGAGCGCAGTGAGCAGCAATGGCCAGTCGCCGCGTGCAGTGTCGTCGCCGGCCGGGCGCGGGTCGCGGGCCGGCGCTGCCTCGAGCCTCGCCAGATGCCGCCCCGCAAGGTGCCAGCTCAGCAGGCCGAGTCCCACCGCCGTCGCCGCTGCGCCGCAGGCATAGCCCCAGCCGCCGGCCAGCAACAGCGCCCCGCAGACCAGCGGTCCGATCGCGATCCCCCCGTTCAGGAACCCGAGATAGATCGCATAGCCGCGCCGCCGTGCCGCGCCATCGGCGAACAAGGCACCGACCACCACCGAAAGATTGCCCTTCACGATGCCGGTGCCGACCGCAAACAGCGCCAGACCGGGCAGGAACAGCAATCGCCCGGTCATCAGAGCCAGCCCGGCCAGGATGCACAGCCCGCCCAGATAGATCGAGCCGCTGCGGCGTGTCAGGCGATCGCCCAGAAACCCGCCGACCGGGACGGAGAGGTACAGCAAAGCGGTGGTGATGCCGTAGATCTGCGAAGCGAGACCCGCAGCGGAGAGCGGGCCGAACAGGCTCTCCAGCATCCGCTGCAACCCGTCGGCGCCGACCGAACCGGGCAATCCATCTGCCAGCACGTGATCGATGAGAACCAGCGTGAGGATCGATTTGACCCCAGCCAGCGAGAAACGCAGCGAAAACTCGGTCGCCGCCAGCGAAAAGAACGGCCGCGGCAAGCCGCTCGCGCGCATCGGCGTGATTTTCGCATCGTCCATGTCACGCCGGCCCTTTCGAGCCGACTAGTCGCGACGATTCTTAACACGCTGATGACAGGCTGGCCCAAGCGTGCTGGCAATTGCCGTGAGGGCGCCGAAACTATTGAATAGGCAGGATTCACAATTCCTGGCTGGGGCGGCAGGATTCGAACCTGCGAATGGCGGCATCAAAAGCCGCTGCCTTACCACTTGGCGACGCCCCAACGGGAAGCGGGCTTATACGGCCTTAGAAGAGCCGTTCAACCCAGCCGTGCGGATCGGGCGCGGTTCCGCGCTGAATCGACACCAGCTGCTGGCGCAGCTGCTCGGTCAGCAGGCCCGGACCGCCATTGCCGATGGTGAAGTCGAAGCCGCGCCCCTGCACCCGCCCGATCGGCGTGACCACCGCGGCAGTGCCGCAGGCAAAGGCTTCGCGCAGGCGCCCGCTGGCCGCATCGGCCTTCCATTCGTCGAGGCTGTAACGCTCCTCGCGCACCGTGATGCCAGTATCGCGAGCGAGAGTCAGCAGCGACTCGCGGGTGATGCCCGGAAGGATCGTGCCGGTCAGCGGCGGAGTCTGGATCGAGCCGTCGTCGAAAACGAAGAACACATTCATTCCGCCCAGTTCCTCGACATAGCGGTTCTCCGCCGCATCGAGGAAGACGACCTGATCGCATTCATGGCCGATCGCTTCGGCCTGCGCGACGAGGCTCGCGGCATAATTGCCGCCGCATTTGGCGGCGCCGGTGCCGCCCGGCGCGGCGCGGGTGTAATGCTCGGAGACCCACAAAGTCACCGAAGGCGCGCCGCCCTTGAAATAGGCGCCCGCCGGCGAGGCGATCACCAGATAGAGATATTCCTGTGCCGGCCGCACGCCGAGGAAGGTCTCGCTCGCGAACATGAAGGGGCGCAAATAGAGCGAGGCGCCGTCGCCCTCGGGGATCCAGTCGCGATCGGTGCTGACCAGTTCGCGGATCGACGAAAGGAACAATTGCTCGGGCAGCTCGGGCATCGCCATCCGGCGCGCCGATTCGGCGAAGCGGCGGGCATTGGCGTCGGCGCGGAACAGGGTCGCGCCGCCATCGGGCATGCGATACGCCTTGAGCCCTTCGAAAATCTCCTGCGCGTAATGGAGCACTGCGCAGGCCGGATCGAGCTGGATCGGGCGACGCGGCTCGATGCGGGCGTCGTGCCAGCCCTTGTCTGCCGAGTAGCGGATCACCGCCATGTGATCGGTGAAGATCTTGCCAAATCCGGGATTGGCGAGGAGCGCGGCACGGTCAGCCCCGGCCACCGGGCTGGTATGCGCCTCGTATTCGAAATCCAGGATCGTCGCGTCTGCCATTGCACCTTCCCGTGACTCGCCGACGATAGACCGGATCGGCTTGCGGAGGACTAGGCGGCGGGGCTAGAATGGTCAACATGGCTGCCCCAATTCCTGCCTCGCCTCTTTTCCTGCGCGAGCCCGAGATCCGCCGCGGCATCGAGCTGCTCTATTTCGGCTATGCCAATCTCACCCGCTCGATCGACGCGGGGCTGGCGAGGCAGGGATTGGGCCGCGCGCATCACCGGGCGCTCTATTTCATCGCCCGCGAGCCCGATCTGACGGTGAGCGCGTTGCTGGCGATCCTGGGGATCACCAAGCAATCGCTCGGGCGGGTATTGGGCGAACTCGCCGAGCGCGGAATGGTCGAGACGCGAACGGGCGAGCGCGACCGACGGCAGCGGCTGTTGCGGCTCACCCCTGCGGGCGCGGCGCTCGAGGCGGAGCTGTTCGAGGCGCTGCGCGAGAAGATGTCGACCGCGTATTCGAGCGCGGGCCAAGGCGCGGTCGGCGGGTTCTGGGCAGTGCTCGAAGGGTTGATGCCCGAGAGCGAGCGGAACAGCGTTTCGGGGCGGTAGCCTTCAGTGCTCCTGCTTTCGCAGGAGCACATGGATTTACGCGACCTTGAAGCCTTCCTTGTTCATCGTCAGCGTCAGCGCCTTGTTCTTCTCTTCGGAAAGCTGGCTGCGCAGCATCGGGAAGAGCTGCATTTCCTCTTCCTGCATGTGCTTTTCGATGTCCGCGCGGAATTCGCGGACCTTGGCGATCCAGGCCGGCGAGGCGTTGGGCGTATTCTCCAGCTCGTAGAGATACTGCTTCACATAGCCGTGCTCCTTGGTGAGCGCATCGGCGGCATCGCGCTGGCCGATCTCGCGCAGCGCCGGATAGATCACATTCTCTTCCTCGACGGCATGTTTGAGCAACGCATGCTTGAGGTGCGAAAGCAGCATCGAGCGCTTGATGGTATTGTTCTCGTCGGTCGCCTCGATCGCGTCGAACACCTTGAGCGTCGCCTGATGCTCTACGACGAGCGCTTCGTCCCAATTGCCGGCAAGCGCGGTCGGCGCCTGCACTGCTGCCTTGCGGCCGAACATCGCGAGGATGCCGAGCGCGGCGCCGCCGGCAACTGCGCCCGCGACCATTCCGAAATTGCTCGACTTGCCTTCGCCGCCCTTCGACGAGCCCTTGAAGCGTCCCTTGTTGTCGCGTGTCGCCGTGGTGGTCGCCATTGCCGCCTCCATTGATGGATGAGTCGGGAATACAACAAATCGGGAAGGCCGGCGTTCCGTGCGGGATCGTCCTCCCGGCGAAAGCCGGGATCTCAGGGGGCAAGCGAATGGCAGTGGCACGAGATCCCGGCGTTCGCCGGGAGGGCGGGAAGTTAGCGCCGTGCCTCGGCGGCCATCTCGGCGTTGCGGCGCTGCGAGGCGGCAAGCGTTTCGCGGATCAGCGATTTGAGCGCATCGTCGCGGTCGAGCACGTTGAGACCCTGCCGGGTCGAGCCGCCGGGGCTGGCGACGCGATCGGCGAGGATTCCGGGCGCGACATCGGCCTCGGCGGCGAGCAGGCCGGAGCCTTCCACGGTTGCGACTGCAAGCCGCTGCGCCTGATCAGGGTCGAGCCCCAGCGCCGTACCCGCTTCGGCCAACGCGTCGATGAAGCGATAGACGAAAGCAGGGCCGCAACCCGAAAGCGTGGTGACGGCTTCGAACAGGCCCTCGTCCGCGATCCATTCGACGAGCCCGAGCGGCGCCATCAGCGCGTCGACGCCGGGAACGCGGTCGCCGTGAAGCCCGATGACGCCCTTGCCGAGCGCGACCGGGAGATTGGGCATGGCGCGAACGATCGGGTGGCCGGGGAAACGCTCCCGGAGGGTCGCGACCTCTGCGCCGGCGAGGATCGAGATGAGGGGTATCTCGCCTTCCGGAACCAGGGAAACGACGTCATCGATTTGCTGGGGCTTCATGCCCAGCTGGATGAAATCGGGCGTCGGCCCGTCGGGGAACGCCCTGCCCTGCCGGACGCCGGCGGGAAGCGCGCGATCGTGACGATTGACGACGAAGACGTTCTCGGGGGTGACCACGCCGCTGGCAATCCACTGGCGGAGCATCGCCCCCGCCATATTGCCGCAGCCCAGCAGCCAGAGCCGCAGCGGCCCGGCGGTGCTCACGCCTCGCCCTGCGTCTCGATCAGCGCGGAGGCAAGCGCATCCTGCGGGGTCTTGCCGCCCCAGAGCACGAACTGGAATACCGGGTAGAAGCGCTCGCACTCGTCGATCGCGCTTTCGACCAGCAATTCGGCCTGATCGAGCGTCAGCGTCTTGTCGCCCGCACTGTCGATCAGCGCGGCATGGCGGAAGAGCAGGATCCCGCTCGCCGACCACAATTCGAAATGGCCGATCCACAATTGCTCGTTGACCAGCCCGATCGTCTCGTAGACCGCGGCACGGCGATCGTCGGCGACGCGGATGTCCGGAAAGCCGAGGAACTGGAGCACGCCGTCGTCCTCGCGCCAGATCGCGCGCAGCTCATATTCGGTCCAGCTGCCCTTGAACTTGGCGACGATCTCGTCGTCCTCGCGCTCATAGGTCCAGCCATGCGCCGCGAAGTAATTCTCGAGCATGTCGATCGGCGCGGCGTCGTCGCGGTCGAATTCGGCCTCGTCCAACATTCCTAACTCCACGCGCCCGGATTGGCTGAACAGAATCCTGCCAATCGTGTTCCGCGGGCACAAGCACGCGGTGCGCAACCCTGTCGAAAAGCTGTGGACAAGCGGTCGTTAACCGGTGCGCTCAAGAAGCTGCCTTCGGTGCCCTGGCAGGCTTGGCTGCAAGCTGCGCTTCGAGCGCGGCGAGACGCGCCTTGAGCGCATCATTCTCGTCGCGCGCCGCCACGGCCATCGCCTTGACTGCTTCGAACTCGTCGCGCGCCACGAAATCGAGCCCGCCGATCCATTCGCGGGCGCGCTCACGCGTGGCGCCCTCGGCCTCGCGCGCCATGCCGGCGACGGTGCCCGCCGCGCCGTTCATGAACTTGACGAAATCGTCGAACAGGCGGTTGTCGGTCTGCATCTCGAGCTTCCTAAACGAACTTCAGCGAATCTCTATCTGGTCAACCGTGCGCGAAGGTACAAGGCTTTCGGCGTTCGGATTGAGCGCATCGATCTGATAAAGCAGCACGAAAGCGAAGCCCAGCCAGCCGAGATAGGGCACCAGCAGCAGCCCGGCGACGCGGCGTACGCGCCAGAACAGCAGGATCGTGAGCAGCACCAGCACGAGCAAGGCGCCGATCATCAGCAGCGCGGTATCGACCTTGTGCAGCCCGAAGAACACCGGCGTCCAGGCGAGATTGATCGCGAGCTGGACGATGAAGACGAGCAGCGCGAGCCCGCGCCCGCGCGATCCGCGCGCGTTGATCACCAGCGCCAGCGCGAGCCCCATCATCGCATAGAGGATCGTCCACGCCACCCCGAACGCCCAGCCGGGCGGCATGATCTCGGGCTTCACCAGCTGGACGAACCACGGATTCTCGTCGCCGCTGGGGGCGAGCTTGCCCGAAGCGAAGCCGAGCAGCAGCATGAGCGGGACCGTCACCACTGCCCAGCGGAAATATGCGAGGCGCAACTGACCTTTGGACGCGATCTCTCTCAACCCGGTTCTCCCCTGTCGATGCGCTGAAACACGCATCGTCCCCGGAACGATCCCCTAATCCAAAGCCTGCGCAGTCGCAAAGATATCTGCGCCGCCGAATCGCGTCCGTGGGGGCACTTGCGTATCGCCAATTGGCAGGCTAAACACTGAACCATATGGTTCAGTGTGCAAGCGCCCGTCTCGATGCCTCGTTCGCTGCGCTCTCGGACGCCACCCGACGCGGCGTTCTGGAGCAGCTCGGACGTGCGGAGGCGTCGATCACGGATCTTGCCGAGAAGTTCCACATGACCCTTACGGGCATGAAGAAACATGTCGGCGTCCTCGAGCGGGCCGGACTCGTCACGACGGAGAAGGTCGGCCGGGTGCGGGCCTGCAAGCTCGGCCTTCGCGGGCTGGAGGCGGAGGCGGCATGGATCGAGACCCACCGCCAGCTCTGGGACGCACGCTTCGATGCGTTGGACAAAGTGGTCGAAGAATTGAAACTGAGGGAGAAGCGCGATGGGCCAGATAGGTAGTGAACCCACCATTCAGAACGGCACGATGGTGAAACGGGAGTCCGACCGCGAGCTGGTCGTTACGCGAACCTTTGATGCCCCGGCGCGCATCGTGTTCGAGGCCTGGACCAGGCCAGAGCTGTTCATGCGGTGGTGGGCACCCAAGTCGATGGGCGTGCCTCTGCTTTCCTGCGAGATGGATGTTCGTGCCGGAGGCAAATACCGTCTCGAGTTCGGACAGGATGCCTCGAACGCCTTTGCATTCTTCGGCAGGTACATCGAAGTGACGCCGGGCGCGCGGCTCGTCTGGACCAATGATGAAGGTGAGGACGGCGCCCTGACCACGGTGACCTTCGAGGAAAAGGGTAGCAAGACGCTGCTGACCTTCCACGAACTCTATCCCTCGAAGGAAGCGCTCGACGAGGCCCTTGTCGGAATGGAGGGCGGAATGCCCGAGCAATTCGAGCAGTTGGACGCGCTTCTCGGCAGCCTGGGCGCCAGCGTGGGAGGACAGTGAGCGCCGACCTTCGGCCATTGCGCCTCGCCGACGCGCCGGCGGCGCTCGCGTTGATGCGTCGAGCGGAGGGCGGTCTTGGCCGGCTGCCCGACGAGATGGACCTCCCATGGATGGAAGAGGCGCTGGCAGGCGCGCTGATGGGCGGCCTCGCAATCGGCGCGTGGGAGGGCTCGCATTTGGCAGGGATGATAAAGACCAGCCGCATGCCCTCCGTCCAGTTCCAGCACGTGCTTTGGGATTTGACGGTCGCGGTCGACCCCGAATCCCAGGGCCGCGGCATCGGCTACAGGCTGCTTGCGGAATTGCTTGCGAACGCCGCGGCTCTGACGCCGAGGGTCGAGCGCGTGGAACTGGTCGTCAGGGAAGGCCTCACGCACGCGATCCGCCTCTACGAACGTGTCGGCTTCCGCCGGGAAGGTCGGTTCGAACGGCGATTCCGGCTATCCGATGGGACCTATGAAGCCGATCTCCCAATGGTTCTATTCCTGTAGCTCCCGGGTCGAAGCCTACCTGATGACGAATGCCCCCACCTGGCCGATCAGTCGCCCTGCTCCGCGCCGATCAGGAATTCGACATTGCCCTCCGGCCCGGTGATCGGGCTCTGCGTGATGCCGCGCACGTGCCAGCCCTGCGCCGCGACCCACCCGGCGACTTCGCGGCAGACGCGGTCATGGACTTCCGGGTCGCGCACCACCCCGCCCTTCCCGACTTCGCCCCGCCCCGCCTCGAATTGCGGCTTGATCAGCGCCGCCAGCCGGGCATTCGGTCTGGCGAAGCGGAACGGTGTTTCGAGCACCTTGGCGAGCCCGATGAAGCTGGCGTCGCAGACGATCAGGTCGACCGGCTCGGGGATGTGCGCTTCGGTGAGAATGCGCGCACTGGTCTGTTCGTGGACGATCACCCGCGGGTCCTGGCGCAGCTTCCAGGCGAGCTGGTTGGTGCCGCTGTCGACCGCATAGACGCGCGCCGCGCCGCGGCTGAGCAATACGTCGGTGAAGCCGCCGGTCGAGGAGCCGACGTCGATCGCGACTGCGTCGGTGACGTCCCAACCGAAATGGTCGAGCGCGTGCGCCAGCTTGATCCCGCCGCGCGACACCCAGGGATGATCGCGGCCGCGCACGTCGAGAGCGGCGTCGTCGGGCAATTGCTGGCCCGGCTTGTCGACCTTGCGATCGCCGGCGAAGACGAGCCCCGCCATGATCAGCGCCTGCGCGCGGGTGCGGCTCTCGGCCAGCCCGCGGTCGACGAGCATCTGATCGGCGCGTTGCTTGGCCATGGGCCGCTTTAGTCGCGCCTTCACCCGCGCTGCAACAGTTCCGGGCATAAAGACGATGGCCAGCAAAGGTCAGGTGATGCACAAGTCCTGCTCAACTTCGGGGGAAGACTTTCCATGACACCAGGTCCGGCATGCTTCGCGCTCGTCCAGCGATTCGAAGGTTGCGCGAAGAAACAGATCGACGGCAACTTCACTGCCTATCCCGATCCGGGCACCGGCGGCGATCCGTGGACGATCGGCTGGGGCACAACCGGGGCGGACATCAAGCCGGGGGTGATCTGGACCCAGCAGCAATGCGACGATCGACTGGCCGCAGATATCACCAGCTTCGCCGCCAGGGTGTCGGCATTGCTGGACGGCGCGCAGACCAGCCAGCACCAGTTCGATGCGCTGGTCAGCTTCGCCTACAATGTCGGGGTCGGCAATTTGTCGAGCAGCACGCTGCTCAGGCTGCACAAGGCCGGCGATTTCGCCGACGCGCAGCAGCAGTTCGGGCGGTGGAACAAGGCGGCGGGGAAAGTGCTGCCGGGGTTGACCACGCGGCGCGCCGCCGAGGCCGCGCTGTACGGTAGTTGAAACGGAACGTTTCGCGCGCCGCGGCGCTTGAGCGCCCCATGGCGAGACAGGACGATCCTGCGCAGATTCGGGCGCGCTTCCACGACGTAGTGAACATGAGCGCCGGCGAGATCGAGAAATGGCTCGAGACCGACGAGAGCCAGGCGGTGGGGTTCAAGCGCGACGGCGGCGAGAGCATCGGTCACGCCTCGGGCCGACAGATCGTGCATATCCTGCGCACGCCCCCCGAAGAACTCGACGGCGGCGACTATGCCCATATGCGCAAGGTGGCCGGCTTCGTGCGGCGCCATCTCGCGCAGGGGCCGCATCAGGAGCACCGGATCCCGGGGTCGCGCTGGCGCTATTCGCTGATGAACTGGGGGCATGATCCGCTGAAGGATTGAGGAACACGCATCCGCCAAACCCGTTGAAGCCGCGAACCAAAGGGAAACCGCGATGGCAAACGACACAGGCAAGACGAAGACCACCAACCGGCAGCGCAAGCCCGCCGCGAAATCCCGCGGCAAATCGCTGGCGCTCGGCACGCTTTCGATCGGCGCGATCGCGGGCGCGTTCGCGGCCGCCGCCTTCGCATTGCTCAAGCGGAGCAAGACCGCGAGGGGCAGCGCCGGGCATGTGCCGACCGACCTGATGGGCGACGCGCATCCCGGCCCGAACGACCGCGCGATCGATGCCTTCCGACCCGACCCCACCGCGCCGATCCCCGCAGGCGAGCGCGATGCGTTCCGCCCCGCGCTGGCAGGCGCTTCGGCACCAACATTGGTGAAAGGCGAAGCGCGCGAGAACGAGCGGCTCGACGCGGCGCCGTCCTGACGCTTTGACCCGGCGCAACTTTCCCGGTGCCCAAGCATTCCCTCGCTATCAGAATATATGCACGGGAGAGTAGATATGCGCGCCATCCTCTTGGGATTGCTGGCTGCGGGCACGCTCGCGAGTTGCGCCGACACCGGTTACGGGCCTTCATCGAGCTATGACGGCTATCGCAGTTATGACTGGAACCGTCCCGATCCGTCGTACGGCGGCTATCATGCCGACCGCTATTACCGCGACGACCGCCGCTATCGCGAGCGCCGCGTGTCGCGCGACGAGCGCGTCTATCGCGGGCAGGACGGGCGCTATTATTGCCGCCGGTCGGACGGGACGACCGGGCTGATCGTCGGCGGCGTCGCCGGCGGGATCCTCGGCAATATCATCGCGCCGGGCGGATCGGAGACCTTGGGCACCGTGCTCGGTGCTGCCGCCGGTGCTGCGGCGGGCGCGGCCGTCGATCGCGGCTCGAACAAGGACGTGCGCTGCCGTTGACTAACCGGAACGCGGCGGCATGCTGTCGCCGCGTTCCACTACCCTGGGGGGATCCGACATGACCACACGTACCGCGACTGCCCGCTACGAGGGCTTCGGCAAGGACGGCAAGGGTCGGCTCGACAGCCCGTCGGGCGTGCTCGACGCGACGCCGTACAGCTTCAACACCCGTTTCGGCGACGAGAAGGGCACCAACCCCGAGGAGCTGATCGCGGCGGCGCATGCCGGCTGCTTCACGATGGCGCTGAGCTTCGCGCTGGCGAAGGCCGGGTTCAGCGAAGGCAGCCTCGAGACGACGGCCGCAGTCAAACTCGAGCAGCAAGGTGACGGCTTCGCGATCACCCATTCGGACCTGACGCTCAACGCCGAAGTCCCCGGCATCTCGCCCCAGCAGTTCGACGAGCTCGCAGCGGGGGCCAAGGCCAATTGCCCGGTCTCGAAGCTGCTCAACGCCGAGATCACCCTCAGCCATACGCTGGCCTGAGCGCGATACGCGCCGAATCTCCACCAGTCGGATGGGAATCCGCTGGCGAGGGGTTCGGCGGCGGTGTATCGTGATTCGTTAGCTGATGGAGTACGCGATGGCGACTGCGCTGACCCTCCCTGCGAATCTCTCGCTCGTCGAAATCTCGGCGGCTGCCACCGCGCCGTGGCGCGACCTGTTCGCCGCCCCGGCGCAGGCGCATGTCCCCTATCGCGCCGACACGCTCTCCGAGCGCAACCTGCTCGGCGCGCGTCTCGATTCGGCAGTCACCCGCGCCGAAGGCGCAGTGCTGCTGGTCGCCGAAGGCGCCGGCTGCTTCGCCACTGCCTGGTGGGCGCGGCTGTCGCCGGCTTCCTATGTTTCGCGCGTCGCCGGCGCCTTGTTCTTCGATCCGATCGCGGACGAGGAGGAGAATGTCGAGTCGCTGATGGATACGTTCGCCTCGCCGCGCACGCGCCTCCCTTTCCCCTCGATCGTGCTCGGGCGCGATGATCGGCGCACGGCGCTCGCCGCGCGGGTGCAGGCGCTCGCCGATGGCTGGGGCAGCGGGATGATCGCCGGATCGCGCAGCGATGTGGATGGCCCGCTGCGGCGCACCCGCGGGATCATCGCCCGGTTCACCGCCGGCGTGGTGGCACGCGAAGTGCGCACCGGACGGGCATTGATCGGGCGGGTCCGCCCGATCCGCTGAGCGGGCTCAATGCTCGCGGAACGACGACCAGAAGCTGCCGAGAAGCGGCTCGAGCGCGTAATCGAGCGCCGTACGCTTGCGCAGCGGGATCAGCACCTGCACCGGCATCCCCGCCCTTAACGCGAAGCCGCCGCCGCGGACGTCGGCGATCAGACGGAGCTGATCGCGCGGCACGGTGACCTCGCCGGTGAAATAGCTCAGCCCGCTTTTCTCGTCGACGAAGCTGTCGGCCGACAGCCGGGTGAGCTTGCCTTCGAGATTGGGCAGGGTGCGCTCGTGGAGCCCCGAGAATTTGACGAGGGTGCGCTGCCCGACCGTGAGGTCGTCGGCATCCTCGGGGGCGATCCGCGCCTGGATCAGCAGCGGCGTGCGCTCAGGGATCACGTCCATCAGCTTCTGCCCCGGCGCGACCACGCCGCCCGGAGTGAACACCGACATCCCGACCACCGCGCCGGTGGCAGGCGCGCGGATCGCAGTGCGCTCGAGCTGATCGCGCGCCGCGGTCCAGCGCGGCAGCACGTCGCCGAGCCGCGTCTCGACGTCGCGCAGATCGGCGGCGCTGCGCTCGCGGAAAGTGCGCTCGGCCTCGAGCACTTGAATCTCGGTCTCGCGCGCCGCGCCGCGGGTTTGGGCGACGCTGGCGCTATACTGGCCGCGCTGGCCGATCAGCTGGGCGCGTGCGCGCTCGAGCTCGCGCATCCGGGTTTCCGAGACGAAGCCCTTTTCGGCAACCGGCCGAAGCGCGGCGATCTGTTCCTCGATCAGGCGGAGCTGCTCGGCGGAAGAGACCACTTGCTCGCCATAGCCCTTGCCCTGCTCGCCCGACTGGGCGACCCGCTGGCCGAGCGCGCCGCGTTGCGCCGCCAGCACCGAAGTGCGCGCCTGCAGCTCGGTCTGCTGGAGCCGCATCGCAAGCGCGGCCTCGGCGCGATCCTCGGGCGGCAGTAACGCGAATTCGCGCGGCTGGACGATCCGGGTCCGCCCGAGCTGCTCGGCCTCGAGCCGCGCACGCTGGGCGAGCAGCCGGATCGCCTGCGAGGCGAGCGCGCGCTCCTGCGCCTGCACTTCGGCGGCGGCAAGCTGGACCAGCAACTGCCCGCGCTCGACGCGTTGCCCTTCATGGACATAGATGCGGCCGACCACCCCGCCGTCTCGGTGCTGGACCGACTGACGCTGGCCCGACACGACCAGAGTACCCTGTGCATAAGCGGCCGCGTCGAGCCGCGCGAACGCCGCCCAGCCGAGAAAGACGACGAAGAACAAGGCCGCGATGATCGCGCCGGTGCGGATGTCGCCGCGCGGATCGGCGCCGACCGGCGCGGGCGCCGTCAGTGCAGGCGCGGCGGGGGAGAGGAGAATCGGCACTGTCATCCGTTCGCCTTTGCCGCAGGCGGCGCCACTTGCCGCAGATTGGGCGGGGCGATCTTGGCCATGACCTCGTCGCGCGGGCCGTAAATCTCGGCTCGGCCGTCGCGCAATACCAGCATCTTGTCGACCACCGGCAGGATGCCGAGCTTGTGCGAGACGACCAGGATCGTGTGCCCCTCGGCCTTGAGCGCCGCCAGCGCCGCGACCAGCGCAGCATCGCCTTCGCTGTCGAGATGGGCATTGGGCTCGTCGAGGATCAGGATGCGCGGGTCGCCATAGATGGCGCGCGCGAGCGCGATGCGCTGCGCCTGCCCGGCCGAGACGCCGCGGCCGCCGAGCTTGAGCTGATGGTCATAGCCGTTCGGCAGCCGGCGGATCAGCGGATCGGCGCCGACCTTGCCTGCGGCAGCGACCACCGCCGCATCGACGGTCGCCCTGTCCTCGCCGAGCTCGCCGGCGAAGCGCGCGATATTCTCGGCGACCGAACCGGCAAACAGCGCCGAATCCTGCGGCAGATAGCCGATATGGCGGGCGAGCTGCTCCGGATCCCAATCGCGCGTGTCGGCGCCGTCGAGCCGGATCGTGCCGCGATCAGGCGGCAGCGCGCCGGCGATCGTGCGCGCCAGCGTAGACTTGCCCGCGCCGCTGGGGCCGACGATCGCGACGACTTCGCCGGGCTCGATGCGCAGCGACACGGCGTTGAGGATCGCCCCGTCGCGCGCCTCGTTGAGCACAGTCACGCCTTCGAGCACGATTGCGCCCTGCGGCGGCGGCAGGCGTGTCGGTTCGGGCTGGGCGATGGTGCCTTCGAGCAATGTATTGAGGTTCTGATAGCTCTGTTGCGCCTGGACGATCGTCTTCCAGGTGCCGATCAATTGCTCGATCGGCGCCAGCGCGCGCGCGATCAGGAACGAAGCGGCGAAGATCGCCCCGCCCGAGATCAGATTGTCGACCGCCAGCAGCGCGCCGAGCCCGAGTGCGAGCGATTGCAGCGCCAGCCGGGTGAATTTGGTGGCGGTGAGATAGCTGCCCGCCGCGAAGCTCGCCTCGGTCTGCGCGGCGAGCATCGCCTCGCGCTGGCGCAATTGGCGCGCGACCATCGCGCGGCGCATGCCGAGCGCGCGAATGCTGTCGCTCGACGCGAGCAAGGCATCCTGGTTCGCATAGGAAGTGCCGGCGATCAGCTGGGCGCGGTCGAGCCGGCTGCGCGTCGCGCGCTCGTTGGCCCAGGCGATCAGCGGCAGGATCGCGCAGCCCAGAATCGCCACCATCCCGATCCAAGGATGGACGAGGAAGCAGACCAGAATATAGATCGGCACCCACGGCGCATCGAACAACGCCAGGACCCCCTGCCCGGTCAGCGTGCCGCGCATCGTATCGAACTCGCGGAGCGCCTGCCGCGCGATGGGGAGATCGGGCCGGCCCAGGGTCGCGTCGAGGATCAGCGGCGCGAGCGTGGCGTCGAGCTGGACCCCGGCGCGCACCAGCAGCCGGGTGCGGATGCGATCGAGCAGCGACAAAGTCGCCAGTGCGAAGAGCAGCACCATCGTCAGGAAGGCCAGCGTCTGCACACCCTGCGTCGGCACGACGCGATCATAGACCTGCAGCATGTACAAGGTCGGGACGATGTAGAGCAGATTGATCAACGCACTGAAAAACGCGGCCGAGACGAAGTGTCGCCGACACAAAGCCAGCGCCGCGCGCATCGCTCCCAAGGATCGTTCAACGCGCATCGATAGAGTCCATGACAAGCCATGCCCCGCGACCGGAAAGGTCACGGGGCACGACTTTGGCCTTGATCTTCAGCTTAGGCAAATGATCAGAACCCGTGGGCGAGATCTATCATCCGCGCGGCGGACACGTCATTCGCCAGGCCCCCGACCAGGCCGCCGGCCGAGCCCCCGAAGGCGCCGTGCACGCCATCGAGGCTGCCGTCGATGGCGGGCTGATGCGTCGAATAATAGTCCGGCGCACCGTATGCGACCTTGCTGGCATCGCTGACGCCGAGCAGCGTGACGCTGCCCACGGTCAGCGAAAGGACGAGATCGTTGACGCCGTCGCCATTGACGTCCTGCACCCCGGTACGGGTGACACTGACCCCGTCGTCGAGGATGATCAGATCCTCGGCGGTGTTGAAGTCGTAGATCGTGTCGGCGCCGAAGGTGGCCCCGAAGTGGAAACTGTCCGCACCGGCACCGCCCCAGAGCTTGTCGTTGCCGTAACCGCCGACCAGCACGTCCCTGCCGTTGCCGCCCCAAAGCGAATCGTCGCCCATGTTGCCGAACAGCACGTCGTTGCCGTCGCCGCCGTCGAGCTTGTCGTTGGCAAGGCCGCCCGAGATCAGATCATGGCCACCGAGCCCGTTGATCGTGTCGTTGCCGAGCCCGCCGCCCCACAGCCGATCCTCGCCGGCAGTGCCGTTGATCGTCTCGGTGAAGAAGGTGCCGTTGCGGACCACGCCGTCGTCCACGCCGGTGACGGTGACGCTGACGGTGGCCGTGCTGGTCAGGCCGTTGGCGTCGGTGACGGTGTAGCTGAAGTGGTCGACCTGCGTCGCGCCCGGTGCCAGCGCGTCGAACGCATCATTGTCGGCGACATATTTGAGCGACTGGGTGGCGGCGTCGAAGATCACGCTGCCCAGCGTCGCGCTGGTATCGACTGCGCTGATGGTGGGAGTCTGGCCGGCATCCGGATCGCTGTCGTTGCCGAGCAGCGTCGCCCAGAGATTGGCGGTGGTGGCGTCCTCGTCGACCGCCACCGAGTCATTGGCGGCAACCGGCGCTTCCTTGACGTCGGTGACTGCGATGGCGAAGCTCTGCTGCGCGCTGAGCCCGCCGCTGTCGGTGACCTTGGCAGTCACGGTGTAGGCGGCGATCGCCTCGTGGTTGAGCGGCGCGGTGGTGGTGATCACGCCGGTCGCCGCATTGATCGCGAACAGCCCGCCGGCATTGTCGACCAGTGCGTAGCTGAGCGTATCGCCGGGAGTGTCGATCGCCGACACGGTGCCGACCACCGTACCCGCGGGCAAATTCTCGGCGACGCTGGCGTTGCTGAGCGCGACATCCTTCGGCGCTGCGCCGAGGCGCAGCAGCGCGACCTGCGAGTCGTGATCGGTGGCACGGCTGCCTCCGAACTCGGCGTTGAGGTGGACCGCGTCATATTGCGCGTTGGTCACCAGCCCGCCGGTCACGAGGATGTTGTCGATCAGCTGGGCGTTGCCGTTGAACATGTAGCTGTAGCGCTCCTCCTCGGGGAGAAGCGTGGCGAGATTGGTGAACACCCCGCCCTGCCCGGGATCGGTGAGCTGGGTCTGCGCCTGCTCGAAATAGAAGCCGTTCCAGTCGCCGAGCAAGGCGATGTTGAGCGACGGGTCGTCGGCGAGATGGTCCTGCACCCACGCCTTGACTCCCGCCGCCTGCGCAGTGCGCGCGGCATCGCCGGCGTCGTTGGCGGGCTGGTTGTCGCCCCATAAAGGGTCGCTGCCGAGGCGCGAGGTGAAGTGGACGTTGATCGTGGTGATCGTCTGCCCGGCAAAGGCGAATTGCGCGACCAGCGGCTTGCGCGTGCCGTTATATGCCGCTCCGTCGATCAGCTCGGCGCTTCCCTCGACATAGTCGACCCGGTCGACATTGTAGAAATAGCCGTTGCGGATGTTGCCGCCACCCTCGCCGCCGGTCGAGCCCGCGCTGGCGGGAGCGATCTCGACATAGGCGTAGCGCTTGCCCGAAGTGGCGTAGATCGCGTCGATCAGGCCCTGCGCAGTGACCGTGCCCGACAGGTTCGAGCCCGAACCGGCGCCGTCGGCATCCTGGATCTCCTGTGCCGCGATGATGTCGGGGGCGCCGAGATTATAGACGATGTCGTTGGCGAGAATGTCGAACTTGTTGTCCGAGCTGTCGAGATTTTCGAGATTATACGTCGCGATCGACAGATTGTTGGCATCGCCGTGCAGCGCGGTCTGCTCCCGCTCGAGCGTCTGGTCCTTCGTCGTGGTCACTGCCTCGGTGACGATCACTTCGTAATTCTCGAAGGCATAGTTCACCACGCCGGTGACGCTGCTCAATTGGTCGCCGATCGTGTAGCCGGGCGTGAAGCCGGCGAAGATGCCGCTATCGTCGTCGATCTGGATCTTCTCGGGGTTATAGTCGGCGACGCCTTCGCTGCCCGGCGAGATGGTGATGCCGCCGCGGTCATTGACTCCGCTCGCGCCGGTGCCGTGCGAGGCGACCACGTCGGTCTCGCCGAACCCGTTGGTGTTCGACACTGCCTGCGGCGTGTCGATCGTGACGCGCATGCCTTCCAGCGATTCCCAGAAGTCGACGCCGTCGGTGGCGGGATCGTAGCTGGTGAGGCCGTCATTATCGATTGCCTCGGCCGGCGGCAGCACGCCGCCCGCGCCGATCAGGACCGCGCTCGGCAGTGCGTTGCCATGGGTCTCTACAGTGACCGTCGGCGCAATGATTTCGGTGAGGCTGAGGCTGGCGGTGCTGCCCGCGAACTCGGCGACCGAACCGCGCACCGACACGCCGTCGCCCACTGCGACGCCCGGCGCGGTGTTGGTGAAGACGAAGACTGCGTCCGAAGTGCGCGCATTGCCGTCGCCTGCCGCCGACTGGAGATAGAAGCCGTTGGTGTCGACCGCAGTGACGATGCCGGTGGTGAGCACGGTCTGGCCGACATAGGCCGAAACATGGCCCTCGCCCTGTATCTGGCTGATCGTCAGCGCGATCGGATCGTCGTTGGTGATCGTGCCGATCGCGGCGGCATCGTCGATCACGACATTGCCGGTGGTGGCGCCGAGGCTGACCGACAGCGTCTCGTTGGGCTCGCCGACGAGATCGCCCTTCACCGCCACGACGATCTGCTTCGAAAATTCGCCGGGCGCGAAGCTGACCGTGCCGGAGAGAATTGCGCCGGGCGCGAGATCGTCCGCAGTGGCGGTGCCGTCGAGGTTGATGCTGTATTCGACGCTCGCGGCAAGCGCGGTGCCGCCGGCGCGATTGACCGTGAAGATCAGGTTCGAGGTGCCGCTGTCGCCTTCGATCACTTTGGCGTCGCCGACGCGCAAATGGCTCGGGCCGTTCGCCGGCAGGAAGGATTGGCCGCTGTTGAGCGTGCCGAAGCTGTCGTCCGATGCCCCGCTCCACGCGAAATCGGCCGCGCTCGAGCCATTGCCCTCGAGCTGGAGCGACAGCCCGACCGCGGGCGCCGGATCCTCGCTGACGCCGATATCGGTGCTGGTGACCCCGGCCGCCGGGGTGCCCGCCGCGGCAGTGAAGGTGCCTTCCCACGAGAGCAACTGGACGACGCTGCCGTCGGGAGCGATCAGCGCGACGCCGTCGGCCACGCCGTTCTGGATATTGGCCCGCGCAAAGCCGAGTGCGCCGAAGCCGTTCGATTCGTCGTCGATCACGCCCGAGAGCGTGAGCGTGTCGTAGACCGGCGCCGCGCCGGGGGTGTTCGAGCCGTTGTAGAAGACGAGCTTGTAGCCGCTGAGATCGGTCCCCGCGGCGCCGGCGATCTCGATCGCCTCGCCGGCATCGGTGCCGACATTGTCATAGTGGATTTCGTTGATGAACACGTTCGCCGCGGGCGCGGGCGGCGCGGCATCGTCATTGGTGATCGTGCCGGTCGCCACGGCATCGCCGAGCGCGACGCCGCCCTGCGGCGCGCTGAGCGTGACGGTGAAGTTGTCGTCGCCTTCGAACGTCGTATCGCCCTGCACGGGCAAACGAATCTCGGCACTGGTGGCGCCGGCGGCGAAGCTCACCGTCCCGCTGGCGGTGAAGGCACCGCCGAAGTCGCCGGCGGTGGCGCCGCCGAACGCGACGGTCCAGGTCGCCGAGACCGCACCGGCGCTGCCATCGGCGCGGGTGACGGTGAAGACGATGTCGTGGGTTCCGGCATTGCCCTCGACGGTGGTCGCGTCGGCGATGTTGAGCGTGCCCGGCTGGGGCGGAACCACGCCGGCGAAGCTCTGGCCGGCATTGACGCCGCCGGGGGTGTCGTCGGCGATCAGCGCCCAGTGGAAGTCGGCGGCAGTGGCGCCGCTGCCGACCAGGCCAATCGAGGTGCCCGAAGCCGAACCACTCTCCGAGACGCCGACATTGGTGCTGACGAGGCCCGCCGCAGGGCCGTTGGCGGCAGTGAAGCTGCCCTCGTAGCTGAGGAACTGGACGACGTTGCCGTCGGGATCGATCAGGGCGATGCCATCGGGTGCGCCGTTCTGGACGCCGTCGGCGCCATAGGCGACGCTGGCGGTGCCGAAGCCGTTCTGCTGGTTGGCGATCGTCCCGCTCAGCGTGACGGTGCTGTAGCTCTGCCCGTTCGCACCATTGTAGAGGACGATCTTCCACCCGGCGAGGCTGGTGCCCGCGGCGCCGGCGATCTCGACGAACTCACCGCTGTCGGCGCCGGCATTGTCGTAGTGAATTTCGTTGATGAACACATTGGCAGCCATGATCGATCCTCTGTTGACGGCCGTCGCGGCGCCGAACGGGCACCGGACGAAAGCAGCACTTGTAGGGAGACGCAGGAACTGGCGCTTGGTTAAGCACCGATCATGACAGCAACATTGCGCCGCTCAACCGACTTGTGCCGGGGAGCCGCCAACTTGTCCGCAAAGTTGTGGATAATTGCCCGATACATAGCGACAGGCGGCGGGAGCCAGGCTCTCCGCGTCCAACGATGGGACAGCCTCTTGGTCCAGCGAATCATGGTTAAGCGCCTGCCCGGCGTGCGCGGGCCCACGGTCGAAAATCCGGTGACAGGTGGGCGTCATATGGTCATGTTGCCGCGATGACTGCCCGCCCCCTCACCGAAGGCGAGACCCGTATGTGCGCATCGGTGTTCGGCACTGCGATCGACTATTCGCAGGCGCGGGTCGCCAACCGCAAATGGATCTTCTTCCAGCCCTCGAACACCACGATGGCGCCGCGCGGGACGATCCATTTTCACCCGAAGAGCGGCATCTATCACGAAGATTTCAGCCAGGCGCCGCTCGGCGTACAGGGGCTCTTCGTCCACGAGATGACGCATATCTGGCAGCACCAGAAGGGGATCTTCCTGCCGCTCAGGCGCCATCCCTTCTGCCGCTACGATTACGCGCTCAAGCCCGGCCAGCCGTTCGAGAAATACGGGCTCGAGCAGCAGGCCGAGATCGTCCGCCACGCCTTCCTGCTGCGCCACCGCGCAGTCATCGCGGCGGCGCCGGCACTCGCCCAATATGAGACCTTGCTACCGTTCAGGCCGGCTTAGTCCGATTGCCTCCCCTCCCGGGAAGGGAGGCGCAACGTCCCTAAAGCCGCTTGTCGGGATCGGGCACGCGCCGTTCGCGCACTCCGCCATCGGAAGATCGCGGCGGCGGAGACGCGCGCGGTTCGGCGGGCGGCGACGAAGTCCGCGGCGGGCTGGACGCCGGCGGCGCGCTCCGCTCCGGACGTGACCACGCGCGCTCCGGTCGACCGCCACCGGCAGACGGACGTGTCGCTGGCGCCGGCGTCGCTCCATCGGCTTCGGGGCGCGGCCGGAACCAGCCCCGGCGAGGCCCCTCCGGCCGCGGCGGACGGGCGCCTTCGGGCCGATCGACGATCGGCGCCGATTGCGGACGCCCGGTGCCGCTACGCTCGGCATCGCCCCGCTCCGGGCGCGGACGCCCGCCCCAGCCGGGGCGTCGCGGCCGCTCCGCGCCGGGAACGGTGGGCGTCGCTGCCGGGGTATCGGGGCTACCCGCGGCCGGCGGATTGGGCCGGTTCGGTCGCCATCCGCCGCGCCACGGCCGCGATCCTGGCTGCCCGGCATCGGGCTGGCGGGGACGTCCGGGCTGCGCGCCGGGCGGGCGCCCGCCCTGCCCCGGCTGCCGCGGCCGATCTATGCCCGGGCGTCCGGCGCCCGGCGTGTCGGGACGGCCGGGCCGTCCGATTCCGGGTCCATGCCCGGCGCCGGGCCGGTGGAAGCGTCCCGGCGGCGGCCCCTGGAAGCCGCCTTCGCGCCAGTTGCGGAACCGTTCGGCGAGCATCCGGCGGCGCAGCCGCTCGACCGTGAGCCGGCGGCGCCACTCGGCATCGCGCACGCCGTCGCGGTGATGCCCCCAGCCGGGGTGACGACGCCGGCCTTCGTCCCACAGAGCGACGCTGCCCCAGATGATCGGGCCGGTGTCGATCCATGCCTGGCTGTCGACTTCGCGCCATTGCCGCGGCAGCATCGCGCGCAGCAATCGCCGTCCGCGCGCATAGAGTTCGGCGCCTTCGCCGAGATGTTCGGCGCCGGCCTCACGCGGCATCGCGCCGCCGTCGGGGCCATAGACGACCGCCACGGCTTCGCCTTCGAAGCCGAAGCTCATTCCCGGGCGCACCGCGAGGAACGGCCCTGCGTCGCCGGGGGCGAAATAATAGCTCTGGATTCCGTCCGCGGTTTCCTCGACGACGACGCGGTTCCCGTCCTGCAGTTCCCACGCCCAGGGCTCGGCCCCTTCGAACGCGAAGGCATGGTCGGGCGGCGCGTCGCCGATCGCTTCCCACAGCGAATCCGCGCGGTCGATGGCGGCGTAGAGGTCGGGGCTCTCGATATCGCTATACGCCGGCGGCGGCGGCGCGTCGTATCCGCCGCCGTCATAAGGCATCATGCAGGCCGACAGCGCCAGCGCGCCGCTCATCGTGCCAAGCCGCGCCGCATATCCCCAGTTCATCCCTGCCTCCCGGTTTTTCGCCTGAACGCCAGCATCTGCCCGGGGCTCTGAACAAAGGATGACTATCGCCTGCAACGAATTGACAGGAACTGTTCGGAAGCCCGCCTTGCTATTCGGCCCGGCGGAAAAGGTTGTTCTTGAGCACCTGCTCGACCCGGCGGACCAGTTCCTCGGGCTCGAACGGCTTGACCAGATAATCGTTGGCGCCCGCGCCCATCGCTTCGTCGATCATCGCCTCGCCGCCCTTGGCGGTGAGCATCAGCACCGGCGTGAGATACAGGCCGGGCAGCCGGCGCAGCGCCGTCAGGATGTCGACGCCCTGCATCCCGGGCAGTCCGCGATCGAGGATGACGAGATCGGGCTTCTTGAATGCGATCGTCTCGAACGCGAGCGTGCCGTGGTTGATCACGCCGACGATATGCCCGGCATCGCTGAGCACTTGCTGGACCAGCTCGCCGACGAGTTCGTCGTCCTCGACATAGATGATCCGTGCCATCAGCGCTTCGCCGCGAGCAATTCTTCGACCCGGAAGACCAGCTCGTCGGGATCGAAGGGCTTCTTCATATAGTCGTTGGCGCCCGCGAAGCGCGCGAGCTCCTCGTCGCGGTCGCTGCGCCGACCGGTCAGCATCAGCACCGGCAGATCGGCATATTCGGGCATCCTGCGCAGCTCCTCGACCAGCAGCACGCCCGACAGTTCGGGCATGTTGCAGTCGAGGATCACGAGGTCGGGCCGCCGCGCCTTGATGATCTTGAGGGCGTCCGCGCCGTTGCTCACCAGCCCCGCGCCGTGCCCCGCCGCGATCAGCGCGTCGCGCGCCATCTCGCCCACCAGTTCGTCGTCGTCCGCGATGATGATCCGCGCCATTCGTACCTCGCTGCTCAGCGGCGCCGCGGCGCCCGTCCGCATCATAACGCCTCGCAACCGTTTCGGGTCGCACGCCGGGATAGATCGCCCCTCTCGCCAGTTGTACTCCGCGGGTTCAAGTTGGTGATTTCCCTCTATATGTAAAACAGGAGTTTCAGGGAACTCGATGATGACGGACCCCAATCGGCGCCGGTCGCGAACGATGATCGTGGCGGTGTTTTTTCTGTTGATCTGCTGCGCCGGCTCCGGCCTCTGGCTGGCCTGGCAGAAGCAGACCGCCGAGACCTGGGTTCGCCATACCTTCGAAGTCGGCAAACGACTGTCGAAAGTCCGCATCCTCAGTCTGCGCGCCGAGATGGGGCGTCGCGGCTATCTGCTCACCGGCGACGCCGAGGAGCGTGCGATCGTCACCGAAGTGCGACGCACCCTCCCGCCGGAGGTGGACGCACTGCGCAGCGGCACGCTCGACAATCCCGATCAGGGCATCCGTGTCGCGCGGCTGGCGGCGCTCCTCAACGAACGACTCGCCAATTGCGAGCACTCGATGTGGCTGTACAGCACCGGCCGCACCGCCGAGGCGATCGAGCTCATGCGCAGCGCCGGCACCCGCGGAACCCGCGGGCGGCTGTTGCAGGTGGTCGGCGAGATCGAAGTCGAGGAGAATCGCCTGCTCACCCAGCGCCTCGAAAACGCCAATGCTCTCGAGCAGCCGGTCCAGATCGCGTTCGTCGGCAGCGCCTTCCTCGTGATCCTGCTCGCCTTGCTCGTGCTGCGCGACCGCCGCGAGCGGATGCTGACGCTGCGCGCCGCCAACGACCAGCTCGAGCAGGACATCGCCCGCCGCGAGATCGCCGAGGCGCAGCTCGCCTTGCTCGCCCAGAACGCCACCGACGCAGTGTTCCGCATCGATCTCGACGGCTTCATCACCTATGCCTCGCCCTCGACCGAGCCGGTGCTCGGCGCACCGCCCGAGCGCGCCGTCGGCGCGTCGATGGCCGCGCTCGTCCATGACGACGACAAGCCCGGGCTCTTCGAATTTTACGGCAAGCTCGTCCGCGGCGAGATCGAGCACGGCGTCTTCGCCAACCGGGTCCGCAAGCGCGCGACGCCCGATGAAGACACCTGGATCGAAGCCAATTGCGGCCTCGTCCGCGATCCGAAGACCGGTGCGCCGGTCGAAGTCATCGCCTCGCTGCGCGACGTCACCAAGCGCAAGCATCTCGAATTCGCGCTCGACATCTCGCGCGCCCGCGCCGAAGCCGCGGCCACCGCCAAGTCGAGCTTCCTCGCCAATATGAGTCACGAGATCCGCACCCCGATGAACGGCGTGCTCGGCTTTGCCGATCTCCTGCTCCACAGCGATCTCACGCCGCAGCAGGAGCGGCACGCCCAGCTGATCGCCGATTCGGGCAAGGCGATGATGCGCCTGCTCAACGACATTCTCGACATCTCGAAGATCGAGGCCGGGCAGATGCAGATCGCTCCCGAGCGCGTCGATTTCCGCCACGCTCTCCGGAACTGCGTCAAACTGATCGAGCCCGCCGCCGCGCAAAAAGGCCTGCGGGTGTGGTTCGACGTCGAACCCGAGCTGCCGATGTTCGTGGTGGTCGACGGGCTGCGCCTGCGTCAGATCGTGCTCAACCTGCTCGGCAACGCAGTCAAGTTCACCGAAGCGGGCAGCGTCTCGATCGAGGCGCGCCGCGGCTGGCACGATCGCCGCGCCAATATCGAGATCACTGTCGCCGACACCGGCATCGGCATTCCCGAGGATCGTCAGTCCGCGATCTTCGAGCAGTTCGTCCAGGCCGAGCAATCGACTGCGCGCCGCTTCGGCGGCACCGGCCTCGGCCTCGCGATCAGCAGCCACCTCGCCTCGCTGATGGGCGGTTCGCTGACGCTGACCAGCCAGCCCGGAGTGGGCACGCGCTTCACCCTGCGCGTGCCGCTGCGGCTCGCCGACCCCGCCGATGCGCATGCCGCACCGGACGAGGCGCGCGAAGAGCAGCCCGAACGCCCCTTGCGGATCCTCCTCGCCGAGGATCACGACGTCAATCAGGCGCTGGTCGAGGCGATGCTGGCCAAGCTGGGCCATGAGTCGGTGACGGTCGCCGATGGCGCCCAGGCGCGCGACACCGCAGTCGCGGCCACCGGTTCCGATCAGCCCTTCGATCTGGTGCTGATGGACGTGCAGATGCCGGTGATGGACGGCCTCGAGGCGACCCGCGCGATCCGCGAGACCGGGATCACGGCCCAGACCTTGCCGATCCTCGCACTCACCGCCAATGCCTATGCCGACGATATCGACGCGTGCATCACCGCGGGGATGCAGGCGCATGTCGCCAAGCCGGTCCAGCTCGCCGAGCTCGGCAAGGTGATCCGCCGCTGGACCCGCGCCGCACCCGCGCCGGCCGAAGCCGCGCCGGCGCCGAAGCTCACCATCTCGCCCGCTCTGCGCGAGCGCTACGAAGCCCGCAAGGCCGAGCTGCTCGCCTGCGCCGAGCGCATCGCCGCGGACCAGAGCTTCGACGACGAGTCGATCGCCGAGCTGCGCGGCCTGCTCCACAAGCTGGCCGGCTCGGCGGGCATGTTCAAGGAAGCCGCGCTCGGCGCCCGCGCCGCGGATCTCGAGGACGCGCTCGAGCAATGCGGACCGGAAGAGCGCCCGACCCGGGTGCGCGAAGTGACCGAGGCGCTGACGCGGGTGGCCTAGAGCAGGAAGTCGCTCGCCGCGAGCCCGAGGCCCGGCGTCAGCGTCGTCACTGCGATGCTGAAGTCCGCTGCGCCGTCGCCGTTCAAATCGCCCTCGACGCGCCAGCTCGCGCCCGCGCCGGTCACCCGCAACTGTCCCGCCACGCCGCCGAACCCGGCCCCGCCGATCCACGCGAACGCGGCATCCCCCGCCGCGGCGCCGTTGGCATCGATCCGGCTCAGGTCGATCAGGTCGCCGGTCGCGAAGTCCGCGATCGTGTCGCGAACGTCCAGCCCGGTCTCGCCGAACACGAAGCGGTCATTGCCTGCGCCCCCGGTGAGCACATTCGCGCCCGCGCCGCCGGCGAGCACATCGTCGAACGCCGATCCGGTCACGTTCTCGATCGACACGAGGGTGTCGACTCCCGCGCCGCGAGTCAGCTGCTCCTCGAGGATCGAGAGATCGATCTCCACCCCCGCACTCGCCAGCGCATAGCTGGCCGTGTCGGTCCCCGCCCCGCCGAAGAGGGTATCGTCGCCATCGCCGCCGTCGAGCAGATCATTGCCCTCGCCGCCCCACACGCTGTCATGGCCGGTCCCGCCGGACAACATATCGTCCCCGCCACCGCCGTTCAGCCAGTCGCTGCCGCCCCCGCCGTCGAGCGTGTTGGCGCCGGCATTGCCCGTGATCATATTGGCGAATTCGTTGCCGGTGAGCGCGATTCCCGCGGTCGACAGCGCATCGCGCGCCGCCAGCTGCTCGATCTCGCTGCCCGCGGCCAGCGCATAGCTGATATCGGTCTGAACCACGTCGGTGCCTTCGCCCTCCGCCTCCAGCACCTGCGTCGCGGCGTCCGCCACGATGACGACATCGTCGCCCGTCCCGCCGCGGATCGTATCGACGCCCGCCAGGCTGTCGATCCGGTCGTTACCCGCGCCGCCATTTATCACGTCGTCGCCCGCGCCGCCGTCCAGCGTGTCGTTGCCGCTGCCGCCGTCGAGCCGGTCGTTGCCGATCCCGCCTTCCAGCCGATCGTTGCCGCCGGCGCCGAGCAGGATGTCGTCGCCCCCGAAACCGCGGATCGTGTCGTCGCCGTCGGCACCGGCGAGCTGGCCCGGATAATCTATCGTCGGATCATAGGCGAAGGCGTCATCGATCGTCATGCCCTGCGGCGCGAACAGCGGATTGGCGACGCCCAGATTATAAGCAGAGAGGTTCGCCGCGACCACGTTCCGCAGCTCGATCAGCGCGCCGGTGGCGGCGATCCGGATATAGGTGCTGCCGCGATCTCCCACGATGGTCAATGCGCCGGTGCCGAACGGATCGGCACCATAGGCGCTCAGATCGAGCACGTCGCCCGCTTCGCCCGCGCTCATCCCGATCACCGTCAATCCGCCCGTGGCCTCGATCTTCACCACATCCTGGCCGGTTCCCGAAAACTCGGTCATGTGGAGGAAGATGCCGCTCCCCGAAATCCAGGCCTTGTCGCTGCCGGAACCCAGCATGACATGGCCGCTGGTGAAGCCGCGGACGGTCACCTCGTCGTCGCCGTCGTCGCCGCTGACCGTGACGGCCCCGGTTCCGGTGGCGTAGATCACGTCGTCGCCGGCCTCCCCCACGAGCCAGCTGTGATTCCGGCCATCGAGGATCCGCAGCCGATCGTTCCCCTCGCCGCCGAACAGATTGAACTCGCCGTTGATCGCAGTGATCAGGTCGTCGCCATAGCCGCCGTCCAGCCATTCGGCCGGGTCGAAGGCGGCCCCCGTTGCGGTGATCACATCGTCGCCGTCGTCGCCGGAGACGGAGTCGTTGCCCAGGCCGCCGTCGAGCACGTCGTTTCCATAGCCACCATGGATCACGTCGGTTCCCGCGCCGCCGAGGATATGGTCGTCGTCGTCGTTGCCATTGAGCACGTCGTTGCCGCCGCGGCCATCGATCGTGTCGTTGCCTTCGCCGCCGTCGAGATAATCCACTCCGTCGGTGCCGGTGATGACGTTCGCCGCCTCGTCGTTCGGCGGAAGCTGACCGACGATTTTCAATATGCCCGGTGTCGGCGAAGTCTCGGCGAGCACGAAGGCGCCGTTGGTGATCAGGAGGATGCTGTCCGCCACCATGTCGCCGTCGGCATCGCCGAGCAAAGCGGTCAGCCCCCTTCCGGAGACATAGCGGAACTCCCCTCCGGCGCCGGTGAACTCGCGGCCGCCGATGAAGCTGCCATTGGGCGCGAGCCCGGTCACCTGGATCGTGTCGTCGGCGCCCAGATCGGTGATCGTGCCGGAAAGCGCAGCGACGCCCGCGAACGAGAACAGGTCGGCGCCGCCGCCGCCGGTCCACAGGTCGCCGGTTCCGTTCGCGGCACTGGTCACCGAGAAGACATCCGCGCCGGTACCGCCTTTGGCGATGTCCGCCGCATTGCTCAGCAGAAAGCTCAGCCCGACCATGCTCGCCGACGCGTCGACGTTCAGCCCGCTGCCGGCGCGGGCCGCGACCTCGATCGTCTCCATGTTGCGCACGCCGAGGCTCGGCCCGCCGGCCTGGGCGAGCACCGTCGCCCCGCCGGACTGGGTCACCAGAACGGCGTTGGCATTGGCGGCATTGTCGGTGGTGAAGACGACGCGATCATTGCCGCCACCGCCGTCGACGGTCCCCGATCCGCCGCCGACCAGAAACAGGTCGGCGCCGCCGCTGCCGGTCAAGGCATGCGTTCCGGCCCGCACGTTGACGGTCAGCGCCGCGCCGGTCAGCGTGCTCGCGTCCAGCGTGACGTCGCTGCCCGTCCAATCGAATAGACGTACCTGCTCGACCGCCGTGAAGCTCGTGTCGATCGCACCGGAGGCATCGGTCAACCGGCCCGTAGTGACAGTATAGCCATGCGGCCCGGCTGCCAGCGCCAGATCCTGCGCGACGAGCTCTACGGCATCGATTCCCGCACCTCCATCGACAGTGTCGATGCCCTTGCTCACCTTGATCGCATCCATCCCGCCCAGCGCGAAGATATCGTCGTCCCCGGTGCTGCCGAAGAGTATCTCTCCGGCGTTGGTGCCGGTGATCACATTGGCGGCGACCTGCAGCATCTTCGAGCCGGCGGAGGTCTCGCGCAGCATCGTCGCACGGTTGGAGAACGTCAGCACGCTGTCGCCTACGCCATCGCCATTGGCGTCGCCGATCAGCTGGGTCTGCCCCGCGGTCATCGTGTAGCGGATCTCGCCGGCGACGCCGCTGAACGCCGCCGTGCCGATGAAGCGCGCGTTGCCGATCAGATGCAGGTCGATCTGGTCGCCCCGGGAGAAATCGGTGATCGTCGCGCCGGCCAGCCCTGCGAACGTCCAGAAAGTGAACCAGTCATTGCCGCCGCCGCCGGTGAACACGTCACCCGCACCCAGCCCGTCCCATTTCGAGTCGATCTGATTGGCTCCGGTGCTGCCGATGATCGAGTCCGCGGCAGCGGTCCCGGAGAAGCCGATCGCGCGCGACACCGCCGATGCGTCGACGCGCAGCGCGCCTCCCGTCCCGACAATGTCGAGCTTTTCGAAATTCCGCCCCGTCAGGCTGGCGCTGCCCGCCTGGCTGAGCGTCGTCACGCCTCCTGCCTCGGTCACGAACAGCGTATTGCCGTTGGTCGAATTGTCGCGCTCGACCCATAGCCAGTCGTCGCCGGCGCCGCCGTCGAAGGCGCCGCCGCCGCCGCGAACCGAGATCTGGTCGTTGCCCGCGCCGCTCTTCACATCGTGTGCGCCGGCCCACACCACTGCCTCGACCCTGATTGTGCCGACGGCACTGGCATCGACCGTCACGTTGCCGGTGCGGTCGTCCAGCGAGATCATTTCGATTCCGGTGAAGCTGGTGTCGAGCGCACCCGAAGCGTCGGTCAATTTGTCCGCGGTGATCGTGTAGTGACGCGGCCCCGCCGCCAGGCCGATCCGGGCGGCGTAGACGTCGAGCCAGTCGTTTCCGGCGCCGCCGTCGACCACATCGCGGCCACGGGTCGCGAAGATCGAGTCGAGGCCGCCGAGCGCCATGATCGTGTCGTCGCCGACAGTCCCGTCGATCGTGTCGGAGCCCTCGGTGCCATAGACGACGAGGCCGTCGAGCATGTCCAGATTATAGGGCGTCAGCTCGGCTGCATTGGTGTTCTCGAAGATGACGTAGGGGACATAGCCTTTGCCGTCCCTGAAGAAGTCCACCTCCAGGACCGCCGAGGTCCCGCTTTGCACGAGCCGGAGATAGCCCGTGGCGAACGGATTCGTCGCCGGATCCCATCCGTCCAGAACCTTCGCCACATGATGGCGGAACTCCAGTCGCTCGCCGCCGTCGCCGGCCACGAAATCCGCCAGCACGATGGTGCCGGTGATGAAGCCATAGCCCGAGGGGTAGAAATCCAGCCGAACCGTATCCGTCCCGGCGCCGAGATTCACATTGGCCGAGCCCCGCTCGACCTCGAGATAGACCAGGTCAGCTCCGGCTCCGGCGCTGACATCGACATGGCTCTCGCTGTACAGCGAAACGCCGATCCGATCGTCGCCGTCGCCGCCGTCGAGATAGCTGGTGCCGGTCTCTCCATGGACCCCGTGGTACATATTGATATCGTCGTTGCCGCCCTCGCCGTAGAGGGAGTTGCCGCCACTGTCGCCGTCGCCGATAATGTCGTCGTCTGCGCCGCCCCGAAGCATGTCGGCGCCCTTGCCGCCGTAGATATAATCGCGCCCGGCGCCACCTTCGACAACGTCGTCGCCCATCCCGCCTTCGATAGTATCATTGCCGTCGCCGCCGAAGATCCGATCGGCGCCCGCGCGGCCGTCGATCTCGTCGATTCCGGCCTCGCCGCGGATTTCGTCGTCACCGACCGTACCGGTCAGCACGTCGTTCGCGCCTGTCCCGGTCAGCGTTTGCCCCGGGGGTACGCTGCCGTCCGGCGCGTAACCACTGAAATTGGCCGCCGTGAAATCCGCCGCGACCGCATTCTCGAAACGGAAAAGCGTCTGGTAGCCGTCGGCACCGCCATTGATGTCGACTTGGAGCAGGCTGTCCGATCCGCTCTGGGTCAGCCGCGCATGTCCCGATCCGAACGGATTGCTGTTCTGGTCCCAGTCGATCAGGTTTATTGGCAGGACGGCCGTCCAGTCGAGTACGTCGCCGGCATCGCCCGCGGCGAAATCGCGTACGACCATCGTCGTTGGCTGGTCATAGCCGGACCAGTTCAGGAAGGACCGCAGGTTCCCAAGCCAAATTGTGTCCCGCCCGCTGCCGAGCCTGATGTCCGCATTGAACCCCGAACCGGCGATTTCGACGCGATCGTCTCCTATGCCCCCATCGATAACCACCTGGGTTATGGCAGTGCGGTAGGAATTCGAGCCGACATCGAAGTGGATGGTATCATTGCCGTCCCCGCCGTTGAGCGCCAGGCTGGCGCCCGATTCCAGGTCCGAGCGGTAGATGCGCAGCGTATCGTTGCCCCTCCCGCCGTTCAGCGTGTCCGAGCCGCCCGCCGCATTGAGATTCCCCATATCGTCGAGCCAGTCGTCGTCGTCGCCGCCGTTGAGGATATCGTCGCCGACGCCGCCGTTGAGCACGTCGTGGCCGGCGCCGCCGTTGAGGACATCATTGCCCAGTCCGCCCTTGATGACGTCGTCGCCGCCCTCCCCGAGGATCCAGTCATCCCCGTCGGTGCCGTTCAACGTGTCGTCGCCATTGGTGCCGGTGATGTTCGCCACGAATCCCCCCTCGCTTCCGGAACCGGAAAACGCGTTCAACCTGCTTTACTGGGGGAGTGCGATCCGAGGTCTCGCCCGATGGTACGCCGCCGTCCGGATGCTTTCCGTGATGGCGGATCCTTATCTCGCGCATCTTCGTTTCGCCCGCAAGCACTTCGATGCGACAGTTACGAGGCCGCTCGTCCCGGACGGGCACGGCCGCAGCACTTGTTTCGCCGCGCCGCGCTTCCCAGATGCAGCTTGCGCGTTGACCTCCGGAACGTGCTCCTTATACTCGGAACATAACTGGAACGGTCAGGCCTCCGTATGCTTACTCACATCTCCGTCCGCGGCGCGCGCGAGCATAATCTCAAGGGTGTCGACATCGACATCCCGCGCGATACCCTGACGGTCATCACCGGCCTGTCGGGCAGCGGCAAGTCGAGCCTCGCCTTCGACACCATCTATGCCGAGGGTCAGCGCCGCTATGTCGAATCGCTCTCGGCCTATGCGCGGCAGTTCCTCGAGCTGATGCAGAAGCCCGACGTCGATCATATCGAGGGCCTCAGCCCCGCCATCTCGATCGAACAGAAGACCACCAGCCGCAATCCGCGCTCGACGGTCGCGACGGTCACCGAGATCTACGATTATATGCGCCTGCTCTGGGCGCGCGTCGGCATTCCGTACAGCCCGACGACCGGCCTCCCCATCGCCGCGCAGACCGTGTCGCAGATGGTCGACCGCGTCCTGACGCTCCCGAGGGCACGCGCTTGCTCCTGCTCGCTCCGGTCGTGCGCGGCCGCAAGGGCGAGTATAAGAAAGAGCTCGCCGAGTGGCAGAAGGCCGGCTTCCAGCGCGTCCGCATCGACGGCGAGACGTATCTGATCGAAGACGCGCCGACGCTCGACAAGAAGTACAAGCACGACATTGAAGTCGTCGTGGACCGCCTCGTCGTCGGTGGCGACATCGCCACGCGGCTGGCCGAGAGCTTCGAACAGGCGCTCAAGCTCGCCGAGGGCCTCGCTTATGTCGACCTCGTCGACGCCGTCGCCCCGGGACGCGAGAACGATACGCAGGACGCCGGCGCGATGAAGAATGCCGGGATTCCGGCCAACCGCATCGTCTTCTCCGAGAAGTTCGCCTGCCCCGTCTCCGGCTTCACCATCGCCGAGATCGAGCCGCGGCTGTTCTCGTTCAACGCCCCGCAGGGCGCCTGCCCGGCATGCGACGGCCTCGGCGAGAAACTGGTGTTCGACGAGGACCTCGTCGTCCCCAATCACGATCTGACGATCAAGAAGGGCGCGATCGTCCCCTGGGCCAAGTCCAACCCGCCCAGCCCCTATTACATGCAGGTGCTCGGCAGCCTCGCCCGCGAATTCGGCTTCAGCCTCGACACAAAATGGGCGGACCTGCCCGAGGAGCATCGCTACGCCATCCTCCACGGCACCCGCGGCAAGCCCGTCACGCTCACCTTCGTCGACGGCCGCAAGTCCTACGACGTCAAGAAGCCGTTCGAAGGCGTAATCGGCAACCTCAACCGCCGCATGCTCCAGACCGAGTCCGCATGGATGCGCGAGGAGCTCAGCAAATACCAGGCCTCGCACCCCTGCGAAGTCTGCGAAGGCGCCCGCCTCAAGCCCGAGGCGCTGGCGGTCAAGGTCGCGATGCGCGACATCTCGAGCGTCACTTGCCTGTCGGTGGTCGACGCGCTCGCTTTCTTCGCCACCCTCCCCGCCCAGCTCACGCCGCAGAGCAAGGAGATCGCCCGCGCGATCCTCAAGGAGATCGACGAGCGGCTCGGCTTCCTCAACAATGTCGGGCTCGACTATCTCAACCTCAACCGCACCAGCGGCACGCTGTCGGGCGGCGAATCGCAGCGCATCCGCCTCGCCTCGCAGATCGGCTCGGGCCTGTCGGGCGTGCTCTACGTCCTCGACGAGCCGAGCATCGGCCTCCACCAGCGCGACAACGACATGCTCTTGAAGACGCTCCGGCGCCTCCGCGATCTCGGCAACACCGTGATCGTCGTCGAGCATGACGAGGACGCGATCCGCACCGCCGATTACGTCATCGACATGGGCCCAGGCGCCGGCGTCCATGGCGGCGAGATCGTCGCGCACGGCACGCTCGAGCATGTCCTCGCCTGCGAGACCAGCATCACCGCCGACTATCTCACCGGCCGCCGCGAGGTCCCGCTCCCCGCAAAGCGCCGCAAGGGATCGGGCAAGAAGCTCACTGTCCACAACGCCACCGCGAACAACCTGACCGGCGTCACCGCCAGCATCCCGCTCGGCACCTTCACCTGCATCACCGGCGTCTCGGGCTCGGGCAAGTCGAGCTTCACGATCGACACGCTCTACGCCGCCGCCGCGCGCCAGCTGAACGGCGCGCGCATCCTCGCCGGCAAGCACGACAAGATCTCGGGCCTCGAGCATCTCGACAAGGTGATCGACATCGATCAGTCCCCCATCGGCCGCACCCCGCGCAGCAACCCCGCCACCTATACCGGCGCCTTCACCCAGATCCGCGACTGGTTCGCCGGCCTCCCCGAGAGCCAGGCGCGCGGCTACAAGCCCGGCCGCTTCAGCTTCAACGTCAAGGGCGGCCGCTGCGAGGCGTGCACCGGCGACGGGCTGCTCAAGATCGAGATGCACTTCCTCCCCGACGTCTACGTCACTTGCGACGTCTGCCACGGCCAGCGCTACAATCGCGAGACCCTCGAAGTGAAGTTCAAGGGCAAGAGCATCGCCGACGTGCTCGACATGACCGTCGAGGACGCCTTCGAATTCTTCAAGGCGGTTCCGCCGATCCGCGACAAGATGGCGATGCTCGCCGAAGTCGGCCTCGGCTATGTCAAGGTCGGCCAGCAGGCGACGACGCTCAGCGGCGGCGAGGCGCAGCGCGTCAAGCTCGCCAAGGAACTCGCCCGCCGCGCCACCGGCCAGACGCTCTACATCCTCGACGAGCCCACCACCGGCCTGCATTTCGAGGACGTCCGCAAACTCCTCGAAGTGCTCCACGCCTTGGTCGAGCAGGGCAACACCGTGGTGGTGATCGAGCACAATCTCGACGTCATCAAAACCGCCGACTGGATCCTCGACCTCGGCCCCGAGGGCGGCGTCAAGGGCGGCGAGGTCGTCGCCGAGGGCACCCCCGAGGTGGTGGCGAAGGAGCCGCGCAGCTTTACCGGGCGCTATCTGGCGCCGCTGCTCAAGCCGCGCAAGGAAGCCAAACAGGCGGTAGCGGCGGAATAGTCTCCCTCTCCCCTCGTGGGAGAGGGAAGGGGCCCGCGCCGAAGGCGTGGGAAGGGTGAGGGGGACGAACCGGGATGACCGAGCCAACCGACTACCGCCCCGAATTCATCGCCGCGCTCCGCCTGTTCGCACGCATCAGCCAGACGCTCCACGAACGCCGCCTGCCCCGCCCGATCCTCGTCGGCGGTGCCGCGGCCGAGCTTTGGTCGACCAGCGCAGTCACCACCGGCGATTTCGACATCTGCACCTCCGTCCAGCCCGAACTGGAGGAGGCGATGCGCCGCGAGAACTTCGTCCGCCCTTCGGGCGCCGGGCAACTGCTACGGGGATGGGTTCATCCCGAACTGAAACTCGGCTTCGAAATCGTCGCCAACGTGCCGATGGACGGTAATGTCGACGCCGCGCACATCCGCCTCGTCCAGGCGATCGGCGAGACCGCCTTGTTCCGGGTGATCTCGGTCGAGGATCTGATCGCCGACCGCATGGGTCAATATGCCTCGGGCACCGCGCCGGATCGGCTCGAACAGGCGCAATTGCTGCTCGCCCTTCATCCCGACGTCGATCTCGACTATCTTGATCGCCGGATATGCGAGGAAAGCGGTGGTGACTTCGGAATCGAAGACGTCAGGCGATAAGCCCGAACAGCCGGTCATAGACCTGGCCGAACTCGGCGCGCGCATCGCCGAACGCCGCGCCGCGCTAGGCGTCGGCGACCTCCCCCGCAACAGCGGCAAGCGCCGCACGCCGAGCAAGAAGGCGCTGCTGGCCGCGATCGAGGCTGCCGGCGGGAAGTGGTGAGCGAGCGCAATCAGCCCGCAGCGAAGGCCGGAGTCATCAAGACCACGGATTGGACCCTCGCCCTCGCCCCCGAGGGCGGCGTCAAGGGCGAGGAGATCGTCGCGCAGGCCACGCCGGAAGTGATGGCGAAGGAGTCGCGGAGCTTTACGGGGCAAGTACCTTGCACCGACGCTGAACCGGGGAAAGGGACGAGTGGGCGGTGCCTGCGGAGCTATCTCGAAAGCCCCAGCCAATCGCGGAGACAGGTTGAGGCCACGCTCCTGTATTGTGGAAATCGGCGGCGAGGCACGAAGAACCGTTTCGCAGAAATGTGATCTGACAAGTAGCAAAATATCTCGGGTTCGTCTTGTAATGGGCCGAGCCGCAGTCAATAATCTCGCGCCATGAAACAAGCGCTTTCACTTTTTCTTGCCTTTAATATCTTTCTTTCGCCTACCATGGCGAATGAGGCTCATCTACCTGAGTTAGCAGCGTCATCGCGGAGCAGTGCCCCCGTCAAATCGGCCCCGACCTCCCCTGAACAGATGCCTTTATCGTATCGCGAAGCTATCATTTCAGCAAAGGAGGAAATTTCCTCTTCCAGCCACGATAGGCTTGAAATCCTAATTGGTCTGTTTGGCCTATTGCTCACTATTCTAGTCATTGGCTTCGGATTTCGCACCGAAAAGGCAGCCGCAAAAGCTGCCCAAGCGGAAATCGCCGATCGACGCAAAGAGATTGATGCAATAATCGATTCTGCCAAAGCTGCCGCCACTTTGGCCCTCAAAGCGGCGGATGCCGCTCAGCAAGCAGCGACCAGCGCTGGTGACCATGCAGCCTCGGTTGAAGCCCAAGCTCAGGAGGCGGCGGAAAGAATGACCGCCTTGAGAGAGGCCGCAAAAGATATTCCTCCCAAAATTTCTCCTTTGGAAATCATTGATACGAATCCTAATAAGGCAAGATCTCTAGATGATATATTTAGACTGACTGCATTGGCAGAGAGAGCAAAAAATTGGGAGCTATATGCTAATCTAAACAAAGAAATAATTTCACATCCGGACACTGAAATGGCGTCCAAAGCTACAGCTTTATTTAATCTAGGTCTTTCTTTCGGAAAAATTGGCAAAACTGATCAAGAAATTGAGACATACAGCAGAGTAATTGAAAATTATTCAGATTATGAAGATGATGATATTCAAGATACCGTTGCTCGATCGTTAATATATAGATCGCTGTCATTCGGCATAAAAGAGAATTTTGTTAAAGAAGTTGCCGGTTATAATGAAGTCATAGAAAGATACGAAAATTCATCTGCCGAGCTGAAGAAGTACGCAGGAGAGGCCTATTATTGGAAAGCAGCCTTAGCTGCCGAAAATGGAAAAGTACGCGAAGTAATTGGATTTCTTAAGAAATCTTCCGCACTTGGTTATAAGCTAGATATCCAAGATTTGGAGAAACAAGCTTTTTTTGGACCCGTCCTCAAAAGCCCGTCCTACATAAAGTTTTGCGAAACTCTACGTCAGGCGTAGAGTTTCGGCGCCGAAAGCCGGCATATCTCTGACTCTTTGCGTCTTCGTGTCTTTGCGTGAATCAATCTTCTTCGTCACCCCGGACTTGTTCCGCGGCCAGCGACCGACAAGCGCTCCAGCTTCCCCCCAGCCCCAACGGTGGATCCCGGCCCAAGGCCAGGATGACGGACGTCGCCGGCGCATGTTGCCTATGAGCCACGCCTCTCCCAAAAAAAGAACAAATAACGAACAAACCCCTTTCCTACAGCCCCCGTTCCGGCATATCTGGCGAGTCCTCCGAGTCGAACACAGGGGACCCAGCCATGAACGCCCAGACCCAGATCCTGCCCGACGAGCCCGCAAGTTTCGATCACGCCGAATTCCACGGCTTCGCCCCGCCGCCCGGCTGCACCCGCCACGATGGCTGGACGCCCGACAAGCAGCGCCGCTTCCTCGAAGCGCTGTCCGAAGGGCACAATGTCCTCCAGTGCTGCGCGATCGTCGGCCTGTCGAAGCAATCGGCTTATGCGCTGCGCGCCTCCCCGCGCGGGGCCGGCTTCGCGCTCGGCTGGGAGGCGGCGGTGCTCAAGGCGCGCGACGCGCTCGCCGACAATCTGATGGACCGCGCCTTCAACGGCGTCCGCGACATGGTCACCCGCGACGACGGCAGCATCGTCACCCGCCACCGCCACGACAATCGCCACGCAATGGCGGTGCTCAACCGGCTCGATCGCATGGCCGGTGTCGCCGAGGGTACCGCCGCCGCGCGGCTGGTCGCCGCCGACTTCGCCCAATATCTCGAGATGATCGAACGCGATGGCGGCCCGGCCCGCGCGGCCGTGTTCGTCGACGCGCGGATGAAGCCCGCCGGCGCGGAGGATCTCGCGCCGATCCGCGCGCTCGCCCGCGCCGATCGCTGGCTGCGCACCCATACCGACCTCGCCGATCCGGTGGAAACCGCCGATCTCGATCCCGCCGCCCGCGCCGGCTGGACCGCCGAACAATGGCTTCGCGCCGAGGCCGCCGGGCTGGTCGCGCTCGCCCCCGAGCCCGCCGAAAAGCGCCAGACGAGTCAAGCGAGTCAAGCAGCGAGTCAATCGGCGGACGTCGCCGACCTGCCCGAGGACGAGGACGACCCGGTCTGGTGGGACGCGTGCAGCGACGGCTGGCGCACGCGGTTTCCGCCGGCCGAGGATTTCGATGGCGAGGAGGACGGCGACTTTGGCGACGAAGGCTATTCGCGCGGCTTGAGCACCAGCGAACTGGCAGCCTTCCTGGAGGTCGACCACGCCGCGATCGCCGAACGCGCGATCGCCGAGGGCCGCGAGCGCGACCTCTTCTTCGGCTTCATCGCCGAGGCCATCGCCGAGGTCGCCGGATCCGCGCCCGCCCCCGCGCCGGACGGCCCGCCCGAGCCCCCGGCCAACGAACCGCCCGCGCCGTCGGACAGTCGGGGCAAGAAACGCCGCCAATCGCGCGCCGCCGTGCATATCGCGGCCGGCTCGTGCGTTGAGCCCCTGTCCGCGCAACCGCGCGCTCGCACAGGAGCATTCGCCATGAGCATTTTCGGCAGCATCAAGGACGCCATTTTCGGCCACAAGGCCGCCGCCGCGCCCGCCGCCCCCAGCCAGGCGCCCGCCGGCCAGACCACAGCCCCGGCGATGCCGCAGATGCAGGAGACCGCGGCTGCCGCGCCCGCCGCGGCCCCCGCCGGCCCGGTCGATGTCGAGAATGTGCTGATGGTCTTCGAGACCGAGCGCGGCACTTCGGATCTCAACTGGCGCACGTCGATCGTCGACCTGATGAAGCTGATCGGGCTCGATTCGAGCCTCGACAACCGCAAGGCGCTCGCCACCGAGCTCGGCTATAGCGGCGAGAAGGACGGGTCGGCCGAAATGAATCTCTGGCTGCACAAGGCAGTGATGCAGGAGCTGGCCAAAAATGGCGGCAATGTCCCCGCCAGCCTCAAGGACTGACGCCGGGGGGTCGGGCAAGCCCCTTCTACGTCACCCCGGCCTCGTGCCGGGGTCCACCGTGCCACGCGGGAAGGAGCGGAGGCTCGACGCCTTCACCTGCCCCGCGCGGTCGCCCCTTCGACCACCCACGAGGCCGTTATTGAAACATTAACCCTGCCACCCTATCTAGCATTCAGGCGCCCGCAGCATTGCGGCTGTTCCCCCCGCGAAAATGGGACGGAACCGCGGCGCCTTTCGCCCTTTACGCAGCACGGCATTGCAACAGGCCATCGGCTTCGTCGCATCCCCGCCGGCATTCCGTCGGTCGCTGCAGCCGGGGCGGTTCGAACACCCTACAGGAAATAGAATGAACTTTTTCTCGCATATCCAGGATACCCAGATCACTCGCGGCGCGCACAAGGCGTTCGACGCCTTCATCCCCGTTCACCGCCGCCTCTTCCCGATCGAGCAGTGCCCGCGCGAAGTCGCCCGTGCCGCCGTCCGCGAAGTGCTCGGCTGAGCTTGTGCCGGGGCGCGGCGGCATCGTCGCGCGCCCGAAACAAAGTTAAGCTGCTGAAATCCTGCAAATTCGTCACAGAACGATTCGGCAAGTGCCGGGCTCTGTGCTAAGGCCCGACTCACCCCCGGCACGCGTTTTTCGTAAGCGCCGGTGGCTGAGAGCCAGGACCGTGCTCCCGCTTACTGATATTCAGGAGCTTGCCATGGACCAAGACTATTTGAATCGACGCCATGCCGACGAAGTCGCCCGCGCCGCCGCCGCGGATTGCGCGCCGGCCCGGATCGCGCATCAGAAAATGGCACGCAGCTATGCGGCCCGCATCGCCGCGAGCAAGCGCGCCGACTCGACGGAAGAGACGGTTAAACTGCGCTGACCGCACCATTCCGCAAAGGCCCGTACTCGCCTGCGGGCCCGCGCGCCGTTACGCCGCGACTCGATGGGTGCTTGACCCCCGCCCCGCCCGGCACGACAAAGCCGGGGCGCCGGGGGGCAGCAACGAGTGAGTGCCGGACTTGATGCAAAGCCGATGGTGGGCGCCCCTTTTGTTCCTCGCGCCCTTTCCCGCCGCCGCTGCGACGGATGAGGAGCCGCAGGATCTTTCCACGCTGTCGATCGAGGAGCTGGCGGAATTGCCGGTCCGCTCGGCATCCAAGCGCGAGGAACCGCTGAGTCGCGTTCCCAACGCCGCATGGGTGATCACCAACGACGATATCCTGCGCTCGGCGGCCACGTCGCTTCCCGAACTGCTTCGCGAGGCGCCCGGCGTCCAGGTCCAGCGGCTCAACGCGGCGCAATATGCCGTCAGCGCCCGCGGCTTCGGCGGCTATGAACCGTCGAACAAGCTGCTTCTGCTTGTCGACGGGCGCAGCGGCTATTCGACGCTCCATTCGGGGGTGTTCTGGGATCTGCGCTCGCCGTTGCTCGAGGACATCGCCCAGATCGAAGTGATCAACGGCCCCGGTGGCACGCTCTATGGCCCCAATGCGGTGAACGGCGTGATCAACGTGCTCTCGAAGGACGCCTTCGACGCCCAGGGCGGGCTGGTCCGCGGCACCGCCGGCGCCCGCGAACGGACGGTCGGCGCGCGCTACGGTTTCGCGCTCGGCAGCGACGCCGCGGTCCGCGTCTACGGCAATTGGTTCGATCGCGAGGGCATGCCGGATACCGCCACGAGCACCGCCACCGCAAACGACGCCATCCGGGGCTGGCAGGCCGGCTTCCGCGCCGACGTGCACGGCGAAGCGGACAGCTTCACGCTGCAAGGCGACGTGTTCGACAGCGACCGCTTCTGGTCGCCGGGCGACGGCAATCGCGGGCACAATATCCTCGGCCGCTGGACCCGCGAACTGACCGGCGCCTCGTCGCTGCGCGTACAGGCCTATTATGATTATTTCCGCCGCCGCGAGCTGCTGACCCTCAACAGCCTCGAGACCTTCGATGCCGAGCTGCAATATAATCTGGCCAGCGGCGCGCACGATCTCGTCGCCGGCGCCGGCGGCCGGACGACGCACGACTTGTTCGTAAACCGGCTCAACGCCTTCCGCCTCGATCCCGAGAGTGCCCGGCTGTGGATCGGCAATGCCTTCGTCCAGGATCGTATCGCCCTGACGCGGACGCTGTCGCTGACCGTCGGCGCCAAGCTCGAGAGTTCCTCCAACACCGGAGTCCAGTTGCTCCCCAATTTGCGGCTGGCATGGCAGCCGGGCGAGCGGGCACTGCTCTGGGCGGCGGTCTCCCGGGCGGTGCGAACCCCGTCACGCATCGACCGCGACCTCAACGCGCCGGGCCTCGTCGCCAGGGCCAGCGAATTCGCCGCGGAGAAGCTGACCGCTTTCGAGGCCGGCTATCGCGGCCAGCCGACATCGTCGACCTCGCTGTCGCTGTCCGTGTTCTACAATCGCTACAGCGATCTGCGCAGCGTCACCTTCATCGGCAACCCGTTCCCGCTCCAGCTCAGCAACGATCTGCGCGGCACCACCTGGGGCGCCGAAGCCGCAGTGACGCAGCAGCTCACGCCATGGTGGCGGGTGACCGGCAGCGCCGCCCGGTTGCACAAGGATTTCGAGGTTCGCCCCGGCGCGATCGATCTCAGCGCCGGCGCCTCGCTCGGCCAGGATCCCGATTATCAGTTCGCGCTGCGCTCCCGCATGACGCTTCCGCAGGGCGTGTTGTTCGATCTCGGTCTGCGGGCAGTGGACGGCCTCGATAGTCCCCAGATCCAGGGCTATGTCGAAGCCGATGCGCGGCTCAGCTTCAAGCTGAGCGATGCAGTCGAGCTCTATGTCGCCGGCGACAATCTGCTCCACGCCAGGCATCTCGAGAGCAACGATATCCAGCGCGCGCAGTGGATCGAGCGCAGCGTCTATGCCGGAACCCGGCTGCGTTTCTGATGCGTGCCACCCGGCTCTTCTTCGCGCTCTGCGCCGTCGCGGTGAGCGTGCCGTCCGCTTCGGCAGGGACCGGGCGGCAAGCGAGCGAAGACGCCGTGAAGGCGGCGTTCCTTCCCAAGTTCGTGCGCTACATCGAACTGCCGGCGAGCGTTCGGCCCGAGGCCGGGCAGCCTTTCTATCTGTGCGTGATCGGCCGCGACCCGTTTGGGCAGGGGCTCGATCGTGCGGCGGCGAACGAGATCGTCGACGGCCGGCCGATCGCTGTCCGCCGGTTCGCCAATGCCGATGCGGCAGCGGTCACGGGCTGCCACGCCGCCTATGTCGCCGGCACGAATGCGCAGCAGACCACGCAGATCCTCGCGACGCTCCGCCGGCAGCCGACGCTGACGATCACCGACAGCCGCTGGGGCCAGCCGCGCGGCATGATCCATTTCGCGGTGGAGGGAGCCCGGGTGCGCTTCCACATCGACGACGCCGCGGCGGCGGGGGATGGGATCGGCATCAGTTCACGATTGCTTGCATTGGCGGTCGATGTGAAGCAGCGCCCCCAATAATGCGGATCGAGGACATCACCGGCCGCTGGCGCAGCTTTCCGATCGCGATCACCGCGGTGCTGGTCGCGCTGCTGCTGCTCGGCGGCATCCTCACTGTCGTTCAGGGCGAAGCTAGCTATCTGAGCCAGAAGCAGCGCGAAACGCACGCCCAGACCGACATCCTCGCCGCCAGCGTGGTCGCGGCGCTGGACTTTGGAGACGCTGCCGCCGCGCGCGAGTCGGTCGATACCCTTCGAGTCAACCGCCAGATCCGGCTGGCGGCGATCTACGATCGTGCCGGCCTGCTGCTCGCAGGATATGCCCGTAATGGGCAAGCCATTCCCGGGCGGCTCGCCGGACTGGGCGCCGACGGTGGCGACGCGGTCACCGCGCAGGTGGCGGTCACGCGCGCGGGCGAGCAAATCGGCACCGCATTCATCGCCGTCGACCCTCAGCCCTTTTCAACCCGGGTGCGCCGCTATCTGATCATCGGCCTGCTCATCGTCATGGCCGCACTCGTGGCGGCGGTGCTGGGCGTCGCGCAGGCGGCCTTGAGCCGCGCCAATCGCGAACTCGAGACCCGGGCCACCGCACTCGCCGAAACCAATGCCGAGCTCACCCATCAGGTCGCCGAGCGCGCCAAGGCTGAAGAACAGCTTCGTCAGGCGCAGAAGATGCAAGCACTCGGCCAGCTGACCGGCGGCATCGCACACGACTTCAACAATTTGCTCACCGTCATCCAAGGTTCGGCCGACATGCTGTTACGGCCAAATCTCGGGGAGGACCGCCGCAAGCGATATGCCGATGCAATCGTCCAGGCTGCGGCGCGCGCGGCAGCGCTGACCAGCCAGTTGCTCGCCTTCGCCCGCCGTCAACCGCTCAAGCCGGAGGTAATCGACGTCAATGCGATGGTCGCCGGGATGACCGAGTTGCTCGACCGGACGCTGGGCGAGCGCGTGATCGTCGAGACCGATCTCGCCGACGGCATATGCGCCGTCGAGGCCGATCGCGCGCAGCTCGTCTCGGCAGTGCTCAATATCGCCGTCAACGGCCGCGACGCGATGCCCGATGGCGGCACGCTCCACATCGCCACCGCACACGAGACCGGAGAGCATGGTCCGATGATCGCGCTATCGGTCGCCGACACCGGCACCGGCATGGACGCCGCGACGATCGAACGTGCGATGGAGCCCTTTTTCACCACCAAGGCCGCCGGCAAGGGGACCGGGCTCGGGCTCAGCCAGGTCTATGGCTTCGCGACTCAATCGGGCGGCGACCTCCGCATCGAGAGCGCGCCCGGCCACGGCACGCATGTGACTATCCTGCTCCCGCGTAGCGAGCTCGAGCAAAGCAAGCCTCAAGAGGCGCAACAGAGCGCGTCGAACAGCGGCCGCACCGGATCGGTGCTGCTCGTCGAGGACAATGAGGCGGTAGGCGAGTTCGCCGAAACCCTGCTGCGCGAACTCGGCCACCACGTAGTCCGCACGAAATCGGGGGGCGAAGCGCTCGAAGTAGCACGGGTGGCACAGTTCGACCTGGTGCTGAGCGACGTGGTGATGCCCGGGATGAGTGGCCTCGAATTGGCCGACGCGCTCACGGCCATGAATCCGCAGCTGCCGGTGATCCTGACCACCGGCTATAGCGACGAAATCTCACGCTCCGGCGCGGGGGGCCGCCCGGTATTGCTCAAGCCCTATCGACTTGAGGCTCTCGCCTCGGTGATCGACGAGACGCTGCGCGCTTCGACCGATCCGGCTAGCGCTTCGTGAATATCGCCGCAACGACGGCGATACGGTCGACTTCGGCATAAGCTGGCCGTTCGAGTTCTTCCCCGAACACGTCGGGATCAATCTCGCGGTAGCGAAGGTCGCAGCCCTCTGCGCCAGCGAGCGCAGCTAGCGCCCGGCCGAGAAGGTCGGCGCCGCGAACGATCGCGCTGCCGGTGTAGAGGATGAGCCTGCCGCCAGATTTCAGCCGGTGCATCGCCATGCGCGCCATGTCCACCGATACCTGCCCACCGAGCATGCCGCCGCCGTCGCGATAGGTCCGGGCGTCGTCGTCGATGATGTAAGGTGGATTGGCGAGCGCGAGATCGATGGGCCGGGCGATCGCGTCGAGGGTCGTGCTCTCGACTGCCCGGATCGGGGCGCCCGCCGCCTCGGCGTTGATCGCAGCGAGCCGTAACGCCGCCGGGTTCACATCGGTCATCCACACTGTCGCATCGGGGCATAGTTTCGCGGCGACCAGCGCACCGACTCCGGCGCCGGTGCCGATATCGACGATCGCGGCGCCCGACGGGAGCCGCGCAATGGCGAGTTCTGCCTCGATCAGATCGGCGAAACGATAGCTGTCAGGCCCGAAGAATACCGAGTCCCCGGCTTCGGTCGGATAAGCCGAGTGGAGGTAGAGATCATCCTTCAGCGACGACACGCGGAAGCGGCTCCGGAGCAGCCCGTCGTCCGCGGCCTCCAACGCCTCGCCGGCCTCGAGCAACGCGAGAAGCGCCGCGTCGATGCGGGAGGGCGCGAACGGCAGGCTCCAGCCCAAAATGTCTACGAGGTCCCGCGCTTCGCTCCGATCGGCGCGCGCCACCACTCGCGCATGCGTTGCCGGGGTCGGCGTTACGAAGTGATAGCCGCGCTGCTTCAACGCTTCGACGAGCCGCAGCAGCGCCGATCTCGATTCGGTCATCTTATCTCCAGACAGAAAAAGCCCGCGAAGCCAAGGGACTCGATGTGGACGTCCTGAAATCGAGTTTGACGGGTCTTAGGTTGACTCGGTTTGCGGAAACGCGATTCATCTCGCAATATTCTTGCGCACATTGTCGCGCGCTGATCCTGCTCCCAAACAATTGAAAGAGCGGCCGGCAACAAGCCGACCGCGCCAGCCAAGCAGGCGAAATCCTACATTGCAAGCTTTGCGCAATTGGCGGGACCTGGACAAAGCGACGCCGAAGCCGCGATCGCAGCGCTGCCGCAGTCCGCGCGAATAAGGCGTGCCGCGGCACGGCGTCCGCGGACTGACCGGCAACGCGCCCTCCCTGCTCCATCGGCGTCGGTCAGGGCATTCTGCTGCACGAAACTGCGGCGCGCGCTCCAGATAAAAAAGAGCCCCTGTCACATTCGGAAAGCCGAAACGGCAACGTCTACTCCTCACGGGGATCGCTTCTGACTGAAGCCCGACGAAGGGGAAGACATGAAAACCATGGATCTACGGCGTCTCATGATGCTCACCACGGCGGCTGTCGCCGTCTCGGCTTCCGCGGCGGCGAACGCACAAGTGGCGACCGACGCGACTGCACAGGCGGAGACGGTGCCCGCCGCAGCCAGCGACGAGGATGCGCCCGGCGAGAGCGATGCAGAGATCCTGGTTACCGGATCACGGATCGATCGCGCCGGTTTCGACGCCCCGACCCCGACGACGATCATCGGCGGCGATGATCTGCTCAAGGGCAATCGCCCGAGCATAGCGCAGGTGCTCAACGACCTTCCGCAGTTCCGCGCCTCGACGACGCCGGTGACCAATTTCTCGGGAACGGCGTCCGGCTCGTCGCCGGCCGACCTGCGCGGCCTCGGCACCTCCCGCACGCTGACCTTGCTCAACGGCCGCCGTTTCACCGGGGCCGGCGATCTCAACAGCGTACCGCAGGGCCTGATCAGTCGAGTCGAGGTCGTCACCGGCGGCGCCTCGGCCGCCTGGGGTTCCGGAGCGGTCGGCGGCGTGGTCAACATCCTGCTCGACAGCAAGCTCCAGGGAGTGACGATCGGCGCGCAAACCGGGTTCTCGTCCCGCGGTGATGCCTTCCGCTACGGGTTCGACGCGACGTTCGGCACCCGCTTCGCCGGCGACGCCGGCCATTTCATGATCGGCGCGCAATATTTCAACGACCATGGGGTGCTCGACCGCGATTCCCGGCCAAACCTGGGAAGCACGACGCTCTATACCAACCCGGCCGGATCGGCACACGCCTTCGTCATCGCGCGCGACGTCAATTATTCCAACGCCAGTGTCGGCGGACTGATCACGACCGGCGTCCTTGCCGGGCAGACCTTCAATAATGACGGCACGCTGCGGCCGTTCCAGTTCGGCAGCCCGCGCGGCAGCCAGGTGATGGTCGGCGGCGAGGGAACCAGCCTGCGCGACGAGACCGCGCTCGCGGCACCCTATGAGCGCCTGAACGGCTATGCGCGCGCCAGCTTCGAAGTCGGCGACGCCAAATTCTGGGTCGACGGCAGCTATTCGCGGATGTCCGCGGAATATCCCTTTTATGCCGAGAGCAACCGGGACAACATCACGGTCTCGCGCGACAACCCTTTCCTCTCGCCGACGATCCGCAACCGGCTGATCGCGGCCGGACAGACCAGCTTCCGGATGGGCCGCGTGTTCGAGGATTATGGCTATCGAACCTTCGGCTACACCCGCGAGACGATCGACGCCGCGATCGGCGTCGACGGATCGTTTGCCGACGGCAAATGGCGATACAGCGCCTATTACGGCCATGGTCAGCTGTCCGACGACCGGGGTTATCTCAACCAGAAGGTCACCGCCAATTTCAACCGCGCGATCGACGTCGTCGCCAGCCCCAACGGCGGCGCACCGATCTGCCGCATCGCGCTGACCGACCCGACGACGGCGTGCCGCCCGCTCAACGTGTTCGGCGAGGGCAATGCCGATCCCGCCGCGATAGCCTACGCCTTCTCGTCGGCGGCCCATGTCCGCAACACGACCAAGCTCGACACCGCTGCGGTCAGCCTGCGGGGCGATCCGTTCTCGCTCTGGGCCGGGCCAGTGTCGATCGCGATCGGCGCCGAGGCGCGCTGGGAATCGATCGGCTCGAGCGGGCTCGATCCGCTATCGGCCGCGCAGGCGTTCACTACCTTCAATTTCTCGTCGATCGAGGGCGGATTCGACGTCAAGGAAGGCTTTGGCGAGATCGCAATCCCGCTTCTCGACCACGACTTCAGCAAGCTCGAACTGAGCGCCGCGGGCCGCTACAGCCACTATAGCAACACCGGCAACGTGACGTCGTGGAAGCTGGGCCTGACCGACCGCATCTTCGACGATTTGCTGCTGCGCGTATCGCGGTCGCGCGACATTCGCTCGGGCAGCCTCACCGAATTGTTCAACACGCGGTCGACCACCCAGTCGAATATCGCCGACCCGCTTACCCAGACGACCTATCAGATCGTCACCTTCGGCGGGGGAAATCCGGCGCTCGATCCGGAAATCGGCCAGACCACGACGATCGGCGGCACCTATTCTCCGTCCTTCGCTCCGGGGCTGAATCTGTCGGTCGACTATTTCGACATTCGCCTCAAGGGTGCCATCGCCACGTTGAGCGGCCAGGACATCGTCACGCGCTGCGCCAACGGCAATGCGGCGCTGTGCAGCCAGATCGTGCGGGCGAACGGCGTGATCACCACCGTATTCGCGACCTTCGTCAATCTGGCGGAATACCGGACGCACGGTATCGATTTCGAAGCGTCCTACGTCCTGCCGCTCAACAAGCTTTCGGCCTCGATGCCCGGCACGCTGCGTTTCCGCGGGCTGGCGACCTATGTGCCCAGCCTGACCACCGACGACGGCGTCAGCAAGATCGAATATGTCGGCGACGTCGGCGAGGCGGTTCCGTTCGGCACGCCGCAGTGGCGCGGCACGGCCAGCGTCACGTATCAGGACGAGGTGTTCAGCGCCGATGCGCGCCTGCGCTATGTCGACGGCGGCGTCTGGAACCATCTGCTGGACATCGAGAACAATGCGATCTCGGCGCGCACCTATTTCGATCTCGGCGCGCGCGTGCGGATCAAGGAGCTGACGCTGTCGGCCAACGTCAACAACGTCTTCGATATCGATCCGCCACTGACGACGACGGGCCAGATCCATTACGACCAGATCGGGCGCTATTTCTCGATGGCCGCGAAAATCAGCTTCTGACACGTGTAGGCGTCGTACGCTCGGCTGATCGCACGGGGCGTCGCCTCGGATACCGGGACCGGAAGGAACTACCATGAGCATTTGCGTCCGCCTCTTGTCGTTTCTGGCCATCGGCGGATGCGGTGCTCTCGCGGTCACGACGCCGGCGCTCGGTCAGGCGGCGGATGCGGCGCGCATCCGGGCGGTCGCCGCGACCGATCTCGACTCGATCTTCGCGAAGTGGAACTCGGATTCGGCGCCGGGCTGTGCCGTCGCGGTCGATCAGGACGGACAGGCGGTGCTGACCCGGGCCTATGGCATGGCCGATCTCGAGCACGGCATTCGCAACCGCGCCGAAACCGTGTTCGAGGCGGGATCCGTGTCGAAACAATTCACCGCCGCAGCGGTGCTCGCATTGGTCGACGCCGGCAAGCTCACGCTCGATACCGACGTCCGCACGATCCTCCCCGAACTGCCCGACTACGGCCATGTCATTACCGTCGACCGGCTGCTCAATCACACCAGCGGTTTGCGCGATTGGGGCGGTATCGCAGGATTGGCAGGATGGCCGCGGACCACGCGCGTCCACACGCAGAACGACGTTCTGGCCATCGTGGTGAAGCAGAAGGCGCTCAATTTCGAGCCCGGTGCAGAGTCGAGCTACACGAATACGGGGTATAATCTGCTGACCGAGATTGTCCGGCGCGTCAGCGGCAAGTCGCTCGCCCAATTCAGTCACGAGACGTTCTTCGCCCCCCTCGGCATGACGCACACCCGGTGGCGCGACGAGTATCGGCGGATCGTGCCCGGACGCGCGCAAGCCTATGAATGGCAAGGCGACCGCTATCAGCAGGAGATGCCGTTCGAGGATGCCTATGGCAATGGCGGGTTGCTAACGACTGTCGGCGACCTGCTGATCTGGAACCGCGCGCTCGACAGCGGCAAGCTCGGCGGGTTCGTCACGACCAAATTGTCGGAACGCAGCACGCTGCGCGACGGCCGCAAACTCACTTATGGCCGCGGGCTGTTCAACTATACGTTCCGCGGCACCGAGGAGATTGCGCATGCGGGCTCGACTGCGGGGTATCGCGCGTGGCTCGGCCGCTATCCGGCGCGGCGCCTGTCGGTCGCCTTGCTGTGCAACGCAGCCAACGCCGATACTGGCATGGGAAGAAAGGTCGCTGCGCTGTTTCTCGGCGGGTCCGCGGCTGCCGCCGTCTCGGCAAAACCGCTCGACGGCCTGTTCGTCGATCAGGCATCGGGCATGCCGCTCGACGACGCGCGTTACCTGGCGAACGCCAGCAAGTTCGTCTCGAAGGATCGCATCGAGCTGACCGGCCGCGACGGCAACATTGCCATCTTCGTTCGCACCGCCCCGGTCGTTGCGGCAGCCGTGAAGCTCGACACTTATGTCGGGCATTATGCCAGCGAGGAAGTCGGCGCGACCTATGACATCTCGGCAGGCCCAGACGGACTCGTCTGGCGCATTCGCGACCGGCCGGATTTCACCCGGACGCTCGAGCCCATCTACCGCGACGCGTTTCAGGGCGAGGGCGTCACGTTTCGTTTCGTGCGGGACGCGGACGGCCGCGTGACTGGGTTGACGGTCAGCGTCGAGCGTGCGCGCAACGTGCGGTTCGCACGGCTGGACTAACGCGGTCCGAACCCTGCGTCGCGGGTTATGCAAATTCGGAATGAGGCTTTCGACATCGGCATTGGACGGATGTAATCACAGGATACAGCATCGGTGCATGCAGTATGATCAGCGTCTATTCGAGGAATCCGCGGGTCGCCTGAGATTATTCATCGCTGCGAGATCGAGTAATCAAGCCGATACAGACGACATAGTTCAAGAGACATTCCTCAAATTTTACGCATTACAACAAGAGCAGGAGGTTAATTCCCCGCTCGGTTATATGTATCGCATAGCTCTAAATCTCATGATCGATCGCAGTCGCCGGCGCACTCCATTGAATTCCAGTGTCGACATCGACGATGTTGCCGAAAGTCACCTGTCTATAAGACCGGGCCAGGAAGAGAGCCGCCGCCTCGCCGATCTGCAGCGCGCCTATCACGCCGCGCTGGCCGAACTGTCGCCGCGTTGCGCTGAAGTCTTTCACATGCGGCGGCACCGCGAGATGGCCACGCCGGACGTCGCGGCAAATCTGTCCATCACGACGCGCATGGTCCAGAAGCACATGGTTACCGCCATGGCGCATCTCCGGGACCGCTTGCTGCCGTTCCTGTCCGACGATTATTCCGATACCGACGATGGCGGGTTCAGCGTGCCGATGCGGTGTCAGATGGCGTCGAGTTCCAGCGCGCATGCGTAAGTCGGCGGATCGCCAAGCAACGCCTCGAACTCGAGGTTCGACAAGGGTGCCTCTCCGGGGACCCGTGCGACCAGTTGCGCGAAGGCTTCCGGCGCGATGTTCGGCACACAGACGCACGTTTCCACACGAAAGGTCCGCTCATGGCGTCTCTCACCGTCCTGTCCTCGATCGTAGCACTGACGGCCGTACCTGCGGCGGAGGCGCGCAATGACGGGTCCGTCGAGGCCGTGCTGGCCGGGCGAGGCTACAAGGCCGCCGTTGTCCAGCTCGAACGCGAGCATGACCGGATCGTCGAGGACATCGTCAAGCTGACGGAGATTCCAGCTCCGCCCTTCAAAGAAGCGGCGCGCGCCGCCGCCTATCGCGACATGCTGAAGCAGGCCGGGCTCGAGAATGTCGAGATCGATGCCGAGGGCAACGTCATGGGCGTCTATCGCGGGACTGCCGCGGCGGGCGGGCCAGTCATCGTGCTGGCGGCACATCTCGACACGGTGTTTCCGGAAGGCACCAAGGTGACGGTGCGGCGTGACGGCACTCGCCTCTACGCGCCCGGCATCGGCGACGACACGCGCAGCCTGGCAGTGCTTCTGGCCTATGCGCGGGCAATGAAAGCCAATGCGATCCGGACGAAATCCGACATTCTGTTCGTCGGCAACGTTGGCGAGGAAGGCCCGGGTGATCTGCGCGGGGTGCGCTACCTCTTCACGCGCGGCGCGTACAAGGATCGCGTGGAGACGTTCGTGTCGATGGACGGCACCGATGCCAGTCGCATCGTCAGCGGCGGCGTCGGCTCGAAGCGCTACCGGGTCACCTATAAGGGGCCGGGAGGCCATAGCTACGGCGCGTTCGGTTTGGTCAACCCGATGGTCGCGATGAGCCAGACCGTCGTCGATTTCTACAAGCTTGCCGTCCCGAAATCCCCCAAGACGACGTACGCCGCGAGCGTGACCGGTGGCGGCACCTCGGTGAATTCGATCCCCAACGAGGTCTTCACCGAGTTCGACATGCGATCGGAAGATCCGGCGGAGCTCGCCAAGGTTGAGAAGCGCTTCGTCGAGATCGTGCACGCCAGCGTCGACGGCGAGAACGGCGGCCGCGATACGCGCGAGGGCAAGGTTTCAGCGGAGCTCAAGCTGATCGGAGATCGGCCGGCGGGAAGCACATCGCCGACCGCCGACATCGTCCGGATCGCGACCGGAGTCATCCGCGCCCATGGCATGCGCCCGAGCCCGTCCTTCTCGTCGACCGATTCCAACCTGCCTATGAGCCTGGGAATCCCGGCCATCACGATCGGATCGGGCGGGACGGGAGGACGCGCGCACTCGCTCGACGAATGGATCGACGTCGAGAAGGGCGCGAGCGTGCGCGGCATGTCCGTCGGTCTCGGTATCCTGCTCGTCGCGGCAGGTGTCGAGTGAGTGCGTGTGCGGCACGCCGCCTCACCTTCTTGATCGGATCCGCCATCTTCACTGCGCTATCGATTGGGCCTGCCTCGGCACAGGAGGCGCTGGTCACCGCGCCGGTGCCGACGACTCCCACCGCGGGAGAGTTCACGCTCGCGGCGGTCGGCGACCTCATCTATCTGCGGCCGATGCTCGCGACGCTGGAGGCGCGCAGTCCGGACATGCTGCGCCTGTTGCGCGGCGCCGACGTGACCTTCGGCAATTTCGAAACCACCGTGCTCGATCTCGCAACGACCAAAGCGGTGGCGCAGGCCGAATCGGGGGGCACGTGGATGCTCGCCGATCCGCGCGTTCCGGATGACGTAGCCGCACTCGGGTTCGACATCGTCAGCCACGCCAACAATCATTCGACCGACTGGGGCGTGGAAGGGATGGCCGAGACCGGCCGCCGCCTGACCGATGCCAGGCTGATATGGTCGGGCACCGGCGCGAGCCTGTCGGCGGCGCGCGCACCGCGTTACATCGATGTGGCGAAGGGGCGCATCGGGCTCGTCTCGGCGACGTCCACCTTCACGCCGATGTCGCGCGCCAGCGACGCGGCGGGCGAAGTCGCTGCGCGACCCGGGGTCAACAGCATCCGCACCGTGCGCACGGCATTGGTGACGCCCGAACAGCTCGACGTTCTCGCCGCCATCGCCGCCAAATCGCCACTGCGCACCGATGGCCGTTCGGGCGAGGCAGTGACTCTGTTCGGCAATCGCTTCGCCTCCGGCGCGACGAGCGGCAAGCACCTCGATTATCGCTACCGGATCAATGCAGGCGACCTCTCCGAGAATCTGCGCGCGATCCGGCAGGCGAAGCAAAACGGCAATTTCGTGATCTACTCGGTACATAATCACGAGCCCGGCAACGATTTCCAGGAACCTGCGGACTTCGCGGTCGAACTCGCGCGCAAGGCAATCGATGCCGGAGCCGACGCCTATATGGGGCACGGCCCGCACCAGTTGCGCGGAATCGAAATCTACAAGGGCAAGCCGATCTTCTACTCGCTCGGCAACTTCGCGATGATGAACAACTCGCTCGATGCCGTGCCGGCCGATATGTACGACCAGTTCGGCGTAAGCCCGGACAGCGCGACCGTGCCCGAATTGCTGCAGGCGCGGAACGCGCGCACGTTCAGCGATCCGAATCTGTATGAATCGGTGATTGCGCTGTCGCGCTATTCCGGCGGGCGACTGGCGGAGATCAAGCTGTATCCGATCGATCTCGGCGTCGACGTCAAGGGAGCCGATCGCGGCGTCCCGCGCATGGCCGCACGCGCGCACGGCGACAAGATCCTCGGCCGGTTGCAAACGCTGTCCGCCGCGCTCGGAACGACGATCAGGATCGAAAACGGCATCGGTGTGATCCGGGTCGCTCCACCGACGCAAGCGAGCGCGAAATAGTCGCCGACCCGGGGGCGCACGTGACAGTGCTTACGAAACTCCCATCGCCGGCAGCGCGCATGCAGCTTCCCAAAACTGGTTGACCGAATGGCGGGTTCGTTCGGCGGAGCGGTACATGCGGATCTGCATCCGAACGTCGGCCCCCAGATCACAGAGAAGACCGCTCGCCAAATCCCGCCGGATCAGACTTTCGGGCAGCCAGGCGATGCCGTGCCCCGCCACGACCATCGCCTTCAATATTTCGGCGACGGCGTTGTCGTTTACGTGGCTGGTCATCAACTGCACGTTTGCGATGCGCGCGGCATAGGCGCTCATCCGCCCCAGGAAGGAATCCGCGCCATAAGCGAGTAACGAGGCCTCTCCGTCCAGCGCGAACATCGGCCGGCCGTTCTCGCAGCGCGAGGCGGCGAGCAGGCGGTCCTCGCCCAGCACGATGAACGGGAAACGTTCGGGGTCGATCGACAGCGGCACCGCATCGTGATGGAAGGTGAGCAGAAAATCGCTTTTCCCCTCGACCAGCGACTGAATACAATTGTGTGAATTGTCGGCGAGGACGTCGGTCTTGAGGGGGCCGAGCGTCCGCTCGATATCCTTCAGCCACTCGGGAAACACGCTCAGCGCCAAAGTGTGCAGCGCGGCGAAGCTGATCGTTCGGCGCGACAGACCACGCCGCGCCTGCATGTCGCTGCGCGCGTCCTGCAGCATGTTCAGCACCTCGTCCGCGGTTTCGCGAAACAGCCGGCCTTCGTGGGTGAGCGAGGTTGGATAGGTGCTGCGATCGATCAGCGCGACGCCAAGCCATAGTTCGAGCGCCTGAATGCGCCGGCTGAACGCCGATTGCGTGACGTTACGCGCGATCGCCGACCGCGAGAAGCTGCGGGTGTCGCACAGGCTGACGAAGTCCTCGAGATGCTTCAGGTCCATCATTCGTCCACTTTGCACGCGGGTCGAGCCCCCGGGTGTCTGTTGCTCGAACCCGGGCGGAATTGTCAAAGATCGCGAATTTTAGCCGCTCTCGCCCTGGTTCGCTTCGCGACGGATCGTGCGTCTTGGATTGGAACGGCAAACGGTGTGCGAACGCACCAGTGGAGAGATTTCCGACAATGCGCAAACGTGTCGACGTACTCGTAATCGGCGGAGGGATTGCGGGTATTTCCGCGGCAGCGCGCATTGCACGCCACGCGGACACGGTCGTCCTCGAGCGTGAATCGGCACTTGGCTATCATTCGTCGGGACGCAGCGCGACCTTCTATCATTTCGGGATCGGCAACGACTGCGTGCGCGGCATGACCGCGGCCAGCAGCGACTTCTTCGCCAGTCCGCCGGCTGAATATGCCGAAGGGCCGCTATGGACCGAAAAGGCGGCGCTCTTCATTGCCGACCAGGCTTCGCTTCCCCAACTCGAGGCCCTCCATATCGAAATGGACCGCTTCACCAGCACCGTCAGGCGAGTGGGCCCGCAGGAAATGCTGGGGATCGTCCCGGTGCTCAAGACGGGCGAGGACGGCATCGTCGCGGGCTTGCTCGACACCGGGGGGCGAAAGCTCGACGCCGATGCGCTGCTTCAGGCCAACGCCAGGGCGTTTCGCCATGCCGGCGGCACGATAGGGTTCGATTCCACGGTCCGCGCCGTGGTCCTCGATGGCGAGCGCTGGAATGTCGATACGCGCGACGCCAGCTATTCGGCGCGCATCGTCGTCAATGCCGCCGGCGCCTGGGCCGACGAAGTCGCGGGCATGGCGGGGGTCAGACCGCTGGGGCTGCAGCCGCTGCGCCGCACGATCATCGGCTTCGCTCCGCCATCGGATCTCGACGTTTCCGGCTGGCCTTTTCTGAAGACCGTCAGCGAAGAAGGTTTCTACATGCTTCCCGACGCCGGGCTTCTGCTCGCCTCGCCGATGGACGTCACGCCGCACAGCCCATGTGACGTTCAGCCAGAAGATTATGACGTCGCGCTGGCGGCGTGGCGCGTGGAGGAGGCCACCACGCTCAAGATCGCCCGGGTCAACACGCGCTGGGCGGGGCTGCGCAGCTTCGTCGCCGACAAGGTGCCCACGGCCGGTTTCGCGCCCGATCGGCCCGGTTTCTTCTGGCTCGCCGGGCAGGGCGGCTATGGTCTGCAGACGTCGCCGGCGATGGCGCTCGCGACGGAATCATTGATGTTCGACCTGCCGTGGCCCGACGCGCTTTCCCGACAGGGCCTGCGGGCGGAGCATGTTCGCCCCGAGCGGCTTTATCGTAACGTCGGCGCGGGTTCGTAAGCGGTTAGCTTTATGCGACTGCCTGAGGGCCGTGGAGGCGTTGCTGCGCTGGTGCGGAGCGGCCGCGGCGCCTGGCACACAGGTCGGACCGAAGGGCAGGATGCGGCTCTGGACTGAAAAAGCCCGCCAACTCTTGAGCTGGCGGGCTTTTTAGATGGTGGGCGTGGCAAGGATTGAACTTGCGACCCCTGCGATGTCAACACAGTGCTCTACCACTGAGCTACACGCCCCCAAGGAGGGCGGGCTTTAGCGAGGCTTTCGGCCCCGCGCAAGCGCCCCGAACGCTAAATCAGTTGAAGCCCGCATTCTCCGACTGGAACATGCGATCGACCTCGAGCACGAGGTCACGCAAGTGGAACGGTTTGGAGAGCACGCGCGCCTGCGGAACCTGCTTGCCGGCCTTGAGCGTGACCGCCGCGAAGCCGGTGATGAACATCACCCGCATCTCCGGCGCCATCTCGCTGGCGCGCTGGGCCAGCTCGATTCCGTCCATCTCGGGCATGACGATATCGGTGAGGAGAAGGTCGAATCGCTCCGCCTCGAGCAAGGGAATCGCTTCGGTGCCGCGATCGACGGCGCTGACCGCATAACCCGAGCGTTCGAGCGCACGGGTGAGGTATTCCCGCATCACGCGGTCATCCTCTGCCAGCAGAATCCGGATCATCACTACCCCAACCAATCTGAGCCGCCATTCTATGCGCAAAGCCTTTAAAAATTTCCAGCAGGTTTACCGACTGGCGATTGCTGACGAGGCGTGTCGTGCCTAGTCAGGGATCAGTGACAACAATGTCCTCCTTCGTGCGCCACGGGCCGCTCGAGCCGGTCACGCCGGTGGTGCTGTCGGTGCCGCACGCGGGTCGCGACTACCCGCTGCAGCTGCGCGCGGCGCTCCGCGTGCCGCTGGTCGCGCTCAAGGGGCTCGAGGATCGCTACGCCGATGCGCTTGGCCTCGACGCCCGGGGGGCGGAGACCCTGTTCATCGCGCAGCGCGCACGCGCGTGGATCGACCTCAATCGCGCCGAGCACGAGCGCGACCCGCGGCTCGACGACGGCGCGGCCAGGATCGGCCACCCGCAATCGGCCAAGTTGCGTAGCGGCCTCGGGCTGGTGCCGCGCCGCGTCGGCAATTCGGGCGACATCTGGCAGCGCCGGCTATCGGCCGACGAGGTCCAGTTGCGGATCGAGGCCGATCACCGCCCCTATCATGCCGCAGTCGCGGCGGCGCTCGCCGCGGCGCGGGTGCGCTTCGGGATTGCAGTGTTGATCGACGTGCATTCGATGCCGTCGCTGGGTCCGGCCGACAGTGCACCTCGCCTGGTGCTCGGCGACCGGTTCGGTAAATCCGCGGCGGCGCGCTTCACCGGCAGGATAGAAGGCGTCGCGCGCGCGCACGGCGTCGCGACTGCGGCGAACGCACCTTATTCGGGCGGGCACATTCTCGAACGCCATGGCGAACCAAGGCGCGGCGTCCACGCCATCCAGCTGGAGTTCGACCGCGGACTTTATCTCGACGATGCTCTGGATGGTCCGGGCGAAGGCCTCCCCGCCACGAGCCTGTTGCTCCGCGCGATCATCGACGCAGTCACCGACGAAGCCCTGCCCGGCGCGCTTGCCGCCGAGTGATAAAAAAACCACCTCGTGCACGAAGCACGAGGTGGCCAAGGTTCAGGGAGGAGACACGCCCGGGGGCGTGCCGCACGGCTTCGTGAAAGGGGGGACACGACGCCGTACCCAGTAAATATAGACCAAACGCCAAGGAGTTCAAGGCCCTGCGAGGAAGTGTGCCGCGGCAACGCTCAACCGTTTGGGCATCTGTGGAAGCGGAGTATTCGATGGGCCGCCCCCGAACGAGACACGCGTGGTTGCGGGCTTGGGATGCCACGAGACACCGGTCGCCTCGCGTGCGATCGGCTTCAGATCACGCGACGCGCCGGCCGCCAGGCCGACCGGATAGAGCAGGCCGTTCGGCGCGCGCTGGAGCGTAACCTCGCGGCGCGCGACGGCGACGCCCGGGACTTTCGGCGCGCTCGAAGCGATATTGCCGGTGAAGGCAATGCCGGCCAGGCCGGCTTCGGCGCGGAACGGGCTCTTGCCATCGCGATTGACGATCAGATTGTCCGCGAAGCGAGTCGCCTGCGGTGCCTGCGAGCGCTCTTCGTTCGCGCCGGCACCCAACGTGATCCGCGCCGCCTCGATGATCGTGTTGCGCTCGATCACCGCCTCCTTGACCGGCAAATAGCGGTTGATCGGTGAGTTGGGCACGCCATTCATCACTGTGATGGCGCTGGTGAAGCCGATTCCGCCCAGCCCCTCCATGTAATTGTCCCGTACGATCTGCCGCTCGTTGATCACGCGCACGCCGCCGGTGTGCGGCAGGCCCTCGCCGAGAAAAACGTTGCGCTCGACCAGATTGCCGTTGCCGTGGCGCAACACCACCGCACCCTGCGACGCGAGGAAAACATTGCGGCGAATGATGTTGCCGCCCGATTTGACCGAGACGATCTCGACCTCGCCGTCACAGCGCTCGAAGACATTGTCTTCGACCACGCTGTTTGAATCGCTCATCGATTCGGTGCTGGTGCCGATCCGGATCGTCTCGCCGCCGTTCGAGCCGAGCACCGGGCGCGGCCCGAAATAATTATGGTCGATAATGATGCGGTTATCGAGCGGCACCTTGCCCTCGCGCACCACCACCAGCATCGCCCCGGCGTTCGCCTTGCCCTCGAAATGCGAATGATCGACGCGGATGTCGCGGCCATAGAGCGCGACCCAGTGATCCTTGAGCCGCCGGTCCGGGTTGCTGAAGCGATCGATGACGATCCCGGTAAGCCGGACATGCTCGGCCCAGCGTTTGCCGACGCGCGTGGCGACCACCTCGTCGCCCGAAGCGAAGCCGTTTCGGAAGACGAGGTTCGACACCACGAGATGCGTGCCCGCGACCGCGAGGCTGGAGCGCCCGGTAAGGATCACTTTGCCGGCATGCTGTGCGGTCAGCGTGATCGGTCGCGCCGCCGTCCCCTCGCCTACCAGCTTCACCGCGAAGTCACGCCACTCCCCGTCGGCCAGCACAAGCGTGTCGCCAGGCGTGAGTGTCGCCGCGGCGGCGACAAACCCGGCCTGATCGCGGACCAGGATATCGCGGGCCGCAGCCGGAGTCGCCGCCACGAGGGCGCTCAACGCCAGCGGCGCGAAGGTGGTTTTCAACATTCCCGCATCAGAACTGGAGCGTCGCGCCGAGAAAATAGGTCGGACCATAATAGCTCGCCTCGCGGAAGCTGCCGAGGATCGGCATGTCTTGGTAACGCGGTGTATCGGTGATGTTGGTCCCCTGGAACTGGAGCACGAGGTTCCTGTTCAGCCGATAGCGCAGGTTGAGATCCACCGTCCCCTCGTCACGCACCATCCGGTTCTGCGAGGGATCGCCGACGAACTGCTGATAATAAGCCGAGCGGAACTTGTAGATCGCCGAGATCTCGAACCCGCCCGACTGGAAATAGGGCGCAGCAGTGACGACGTGCTTCGACATGCCGAAGATGCCGACCGGATCGACCAGCCCTTCATAGGCCTGCCCGGTAGCCGGATTGACCTGATCGCCCAGCCGCAGATCCTCCTGCTCGTAATCGCTGTCGGCATAGGCCCAGCTGCCGCGGAAGCCGAGACCGTTGAGCGGACTGGGCAGGAACGATGCGCGATAGCTGGCCGACACCTCGAACCCGTCGATCCTGTTGGTCTCGTTGCTCGACTGGAGCACGGTCACCGGCACGGTGAAGGTCTGCCCTCCGATCGTGTAGCTTTCGTCCTGCAGCACGTTCACGAAGCCGCCCTGGAAGGTCTTGTGGAACAGGCGGAGCGAGAAGACCGAGTCGCGGTTGAGATAATATTCGAACGACAGATCGTAGTTCCACGACATCAGCGGGTTGCTGCGCGGATTACCCGAGGCGGTGATCGACGCGATCGCCGAGCGCACATCGGGGAACGAAGTCTGCGACGCGTCGAGCGCGAAGGTGCGGCCATTGGCGAGCGCCGCCGGATCGGGTTTGGTCATCGAACGCGACACCGCTGCCCGTATCTTGAACTTGTCCGACGCGTCGAACGACAGGTTCAGGCTGGGCAGCCATTTATCATAGCCATAGGTGTCGACCAGTTGATCGAACTGGCCGTTCGAGACGAGGCTGACCGTGCCGTTGCCATTGTTCAAAACGTTGAACCCGCCGCGCAGCCCGCGCGAGATCACGTCGGTCGAGACATAGCGCAGACCGACATTGCCGCTGACCATATCGCTGCCGAAGCTGGCCATGATATAAGCGGCCTTGGTGTCCTCCTCGACATTGCGGTTGCCAATGCCGCGGGTGTCGGCGCTGAGCCCGGGATCCTCGGTGCCGATGAATTGCTGCATCAGGCAGACCGGATCGAAGCTCGCCCAATTGTTGACTGCGTTATCGCGGTCGCCCGAGAGATAGCTGCTCTGCGGGAAATCGACCCGGCAGGCGCGGTTCGCCACCGCCATGGTCGAAAGCAGCACAGTGTAGGTGCCCGGATTGCCGTTGAATGTCGAAGCGGTGTTCGCGACGTTGAAGTTATACTCGCGCCGATCGGATTCCACGCTGCGATAGCGCATTTCCGACAGGCGGCCGCCGAAATCGAGCGCGCGCAGCCAGCCGCTCTCGGGCGTCCAATGCATGTCGAGCCGGCCGGCCTCGTTCTCGTGCCAGCGGGTCTGGTCGTCGCGACGGACGCGCGCGGCGGCGCTGAAATTGTCCGGGTCGGTCACGCCGAACGCCGAATTGAGCAGGACCGATTGGGTGCCGTCGCGGAAATTCTCGAAGCTGTACGGGATTCGGCCGCCGCTCGCGCCGGTGGTGACGCCGGACACCACCGCCCCATCGATATCGGTGGCGTTGCTACGCAGCCGCACCGAACGGTCCATCCGCTCGCGGCGGGTCCGCGACAGCGAGGCATCGGCACTGATCCGGAAGGTCTCGGTGACCGGGACCGAGACGTTGATACCGCCGCCGCGATAGGTCTCGTCCTGAACGCGGTAAGTCGGCGTCACTTCGCCATAGCTGTTGCCGGTATAGGATTGCAGGATGTGATCGGACCCGAACACGAGGTTCTGCATGCCCCGCGTGGTCTCCGACAGGCCGAAGATCTGCCGGGTCTCGTTGAAGCTGTAGTCCGAAAGCTCGACATCGAAATTGACCTCGACGCCCGTCGGCGACTTCCATTGCAGCCCGCCGATCCATGCCACCCGCTCGTCGGCGGTCTGGAACTGGATGTTGTTGCGGCTGGTCGTCGCGAAGTAATAGGGGGTGCTCGCCGGCACCGCGGCGCTGCCATAGGTCTGCGGCGTGATCGCGGTGCAGGTCTGGGTCGCGGTATAGGTCAGGTCGCCGCGGCATGCGTTCCACGTCGTGCCACCGCCGAGCAATTCCTCGGGCGAATTGCTGCGCTGATACTGCACCCCGAAGATCACGCCGAGCTCGCCCGCCGCGCCGAGATCGAACTGGTCGACATAGCTGCCGGTCAGCCGCACACCGAGCCCGGCCGGATCGTCGAGCTTGTGATCGTAACCGGTCAGGATGCCGCGTGCGCTCAGCGTGATCTGGCGTTTCGCCTTGTCGAGCGGCTTGAGTGTGCGCGAATCGATCGTGCCTGCGGTGCCGCCTTCGATCAGATCGGCGCGCTGGGTCTTGTTGACCGCCACCGAATTGATCAGCTCGGACGGGAACAAATAGAAATTGACCGAGCGTTTGCCGTTGCCGGTGGTCGTCTCGCGCCCGTTGACGTTGATGCTGCTGAGGAACGGCCCGAGGCCACCCACGGCGATCTCCGAGGCGGCACCCTTCTCGCGATGCGTCGTGGCGCCCGGGATCGTCGCGATCGCATCGCCCAGATTGGTCGCCGGGAGGCCATCGATGTCCGCGGCCGAAAGCGAATCGGAGATGATCGTCTCGTTGCGCTTCTGCTGGATCGACGACTGGATCGAAGCACGAACGCCGGTGACTATGATCGCGTCCTCGGTGGTCTGCGCTTCGGCCTCGACTGCGGCATCGGCGCCCTGCGACGCTGTCTGGGCCTGCGCGAGCGCCATGGGCGAGGCTGCGATCAGCAGCGACACGGCACCTGCCGTCGGTGATAGCCAGCGGGGTCCCGGCCTGGCGGTACGCCTCATGTTCATTGCATCCTCCCGAGTGCCTGGACCTGTTGATCCTTGCAGGGAAGAATATCTGGTATACATTAATTGTCAACCATACCGCTTGATTAGCGCAGGCTTTGGTTAGCAAATTGGTATGATGAAATTGGTATACACTAATCCCATGCGCGATTTCGGCATGCTCGTTTGCCGCGCCTGCGCGCCCTGCCAACACACGAAGCGAGGCCGCTTGCCACGCGCGCGATCGGACGCTAGCTGACCGACATGCATCAAGAGTCGGGCGGCGCCCGACACCAACCTGCTCCCGGGCAAGGTGGTGCTTGCGTGATATGCGCAAGGATGTGGCCTTAGTGGCAACCCTCGGGTATCCAACTGAGCCACGCGTCGCGAAGCCTCCTGGTGTCGTAACCAGTAACAGAGAGCACAGCGTGACCCACGAATCCCAGCAATTCGCCAGCGACAATTATGCCGGAATCTGCCCCGAGGCATGGGCCGCGATGGAGAGCGCCAATGTCGGCCACGCCCCGGCTTATGGGGAGGACGACTGGACCCAGCGGGCCGCCGACGCCTTCCGCAAATTGTTCGACAAGGATTGCGAAGTTTTCTTCGCCTTCAACGGCACGGCGGCAAACTCGCTGGCGCTCGCGTCACTGTGCCAATCCTATCACAGCGTGATCTGCTCGTCCTCCGCACATGTCGAGACCGACGAATGCGGCGCGCCCGAATTCTTCTCGAACGGTTCCAAGCTCCTCGTCGCGAGCACGGCGGACGGCAAGCTCACCCCACAGGCGATACGCGACCTCGCCACCGGTCGATCCGACATCCATTTCCCAAAGCCGCGCGTCGTGACGATCACTCAGCCGACCGAGACGGGGCAAGTCTACACGATCGCCGAAATCCAGGCGATCTCGGCCGTTTGTCGGGAGCTCGGCCTCAAGCTCCACATGGACGGCGCGCGCTTCGCGCACGCCTGCGCCCATCTTGGCTGCGAGCCCGCCGACGTGACGTGGCGCGCCGGAGTCGATGTGCTCTGCTTTGGCGGCACCAAGAACGGGATGGCAGTGGGCGAGGCGATCCTGTTCTTCGACCCGGCACTTGCGCAGGATTTCGACTATCGCTGCAAGCAGGCTGGCCAGCTCGCCTCGAAGATGCGCTTCCTCGCCGCGCCCTGGGTGGGGATGCTCGAAAACGGCGCGTGGCTGCGCAACGCCCGGCACGCCAATCGCTGCGCCACCCGGCTGGCCGACGCGATCATCGAGGTGGCGGACGTCGAGCCGATGTTCCCGGTGGAAGGGAACGCGGTTTTCCTCCGCGCACCCGAGGCGTTGCTCGAATATCTGCGCGCGCAGGGCTGGCGATTCTACACTTTCATCGGCGGCGGCGCCCGCTTCATGTTCGCCTGGGACACGGCGCCTGCGCGGGTCGACGCATTGGCGGCCGACATCCGGGCCGGCAGCACGTTTGCGCAACAAGCCGCCGCCTAGCGGCGCGGCTCAACGCAAATCGAGTGCGTACAGCGTGTGGTGCGTCAGAATGAACAATGTCTGCCGGTCGCCGCCGCCGAGGACGAGTTGCAGCGGGCGCTCGGGCACATCGATGCGCCCGAGCTGCCGCCCGTCGGGCGCGAAGACGAAGATCTGCCCATTCGCGACATAGACCCGGCCCTGCCTGTCGGCGACGACCCCCTCCCCGCCCCGCTCCGCAAAGGGCGTCAGGTTGGTGATCTCGCCACTCGCGCCAACCACGCCGCTATAAGTGCGGTTCTCGGAGCCGTTCGTCACGAAGACAGGCTCGCCGGGCCGGGCCTGGATGAACCCATAGCTGTCGAGCGAATCCGAGAAGCGCAATCCGCGGTGATCCGGCGGCCCCTGCTGGAACACGCGCGACGCCGGCAGAGCAATGCTACCGTCCGGCGACACATATTCGCGCGTCTTGGGCACTGCCACATCGCGGGCAAACATCTCCGCCAGCGTCGTGAATTGATAGGTCTCGGGATCGAGCTGGTCCTTGAACTCGCCATTGTTCCACCAGTTGACCGGCAGCACCAGCGCAGTGTCGGTTCGCCCGGCGGACGGAGTCGCCGGTATCACCGTCAGCTCCGTGTCCGGCGCGCCGGGCCGAAAGCTGTAGACGGTGCCGTTCCGCCCGAAGGAGGACAGCACCAGCAGATTTCCGGACCGATCCACGGTCAGATTGACCGGATCGAGCGCGGCATCGCGCACCAGTTCCAGCCGGCCCGCGTCCGACCAGCTCCAGATGCGCCGGAAGAAGCGATCGATGAAGTAGAGCTTGCCCTGCGCATCCACCGCGCCGCCGCCGATCGAATGGAAGTCGCCGGCGAGCTTTTCGAGCTTTCCGCTCCCGAGTGTGGCGGGCTTTGTGGGGCCCCGCGTCGCGGGCACATCCAGCACGGCGAATTCACGCTCGCGCACATCCAGACCGTGCGAAACATCACGTATCGCGTTCTCGAACGGGAATTTGGTCAGGCGCAGGAAGGTCGCACAGCCATTTTCGTCGCAGGTAGCGAGCCCGCTCTCGCCGTTTACGTGGACATTGCGGAATCGGATGTCGTGCGAGTTGTAGATTGTCACAGCCGCGGGCGCGGCCTTGCGAGTGCGGGTGACGCGATAGCCGTGGAAATTGGCGATCAGGATGTTGCGCGAATCGCGGATCTCGAGCGCCACGGCGTCGCCGCTCTCTCCCGCCTCACCCTCGGTCTGCGCCGCGAGCAATTCCCAATTGGCGACCCGATTGAGCCCGATCTCGGTACGGACATGATGCTCGACCGAGGCCTGAATGATCCGCCCGGGCGTCTGCGTGTCCGAGATCAGGATGCCGGGATGCGCGAAGGTGCTCGGGCTCCAGATATTGGCGAAAGTGCCACCGCCGCCGGCGGTCACCCACAGGCTGGCATATTGGCCGTCCCAGCGCCGCGCCGTATCGGGGTCCGCGGTGGCGTTGTTATTGTAGGGATTGACCCGGCTGCCATCGTATCGGTTAGTGCCGTGGCCGCCCTGGAACTTGACGTCGTTGACCAACGAACGCACGCCCGCCATCCACAGCAAGGCCGTCGAGCGCGGATTGGCGCCATTGGTGTCGAGGCCGAGGCCGGCAACGATCGCCTCGCCGCCACGGGCGCTTTCGATCAAGGCCTTTGGTGAACCGATCCCCTGATAGCCGGCGGTTCCATCCGGCAGCACGATCTGGGTCAGGCCGGGGTGCAGCCCGAGCAGCACCGTATCGGGGCGCAGGCGCAGCGTATCGCTGACCCGGTAGAAGCCGGTCGGCAGATAGACGACGCGGTGGCTGTCGATCGCCTTCTGGATCGCGGCGGTATCGTCGGTCTTGTCGTCGCCTTTGGCACCCATGCTCCGGACGCTGACCCATTCGGAGACCGGCGGCAGCGGGCGGATCACCGGTGGAGACGGCGCCGGCAGCTCCGCGATGCGCTCGGCCCGCATCCCGGTCTTGAACGTGCCCATCTGCCCCACGCCCGGGAGCGTCAGTCCGTAGCTGAACGACGCGACCTTGTAGGCCGCGGCGACGCCCTTCACCGTCTTCCCGCTGTCGCGGAAGCGCGCGAACACCGGCGTGTTGGCGGCCAGCACGTTCTGGAAGCCGACCTGGGTGTAGACGTTGTTCTCGTTGGAGATGATCACGGCCGCCTTCGAGACATTTTCGAAGCGCACATCCTGTCCCCACAGCCAATCGCCATAGCCGCGGTCGATCTCGATCCCGACGGGCACGTTGCGGAAGGCGACGTTGACCAGAGTCAGTCCGGCTTCGTGTTCGCGGATCGCGGCGTCGCGCTGCCCCTCGAAGGTTGAATCGACCAATGCGAAGGGCCAGGCGGGTGAGGTCTTCTCGGCGAGAATGCCATAGCGACCGCCGCGGAAATGCAGATCCTCGGCATGGTTGGCAACGTGATAGAGTCCCGCCAGGCCGGAGCCGATATCGAAATCGGCATGGCTGACGAAGCTATGCTGCGCGGCATGGAAGCGGATCGCGGTCGCCGCTTGATTGCCGTCGAGGATGCGGAAGTCGATGTTGCCAAGGGCGGAATAGAAGGTCCCCGAATTGGCATCGGGCACGTTTTTGTTGAACGGAACGCTGCCCGCCGGCGGGAACGCGACCGGGCCGCGCTGCGCGGGACCGGCGCCCGGGCGCGCACCGGCGAAGGTCAGCATATGCGCGACCCCGCGCTGGAACCCCGGGGTAGCGGCTCCCAGCAAAATGACGGGGCGCTTTTCGCCGATTCCGAAGATGCGCACGCCGGGCCAGAGATAGAGCGTGCGGGTGATGCGGTACGTGCCCTCGGGCAGGAAGACGATGCCGCCCCCGCCTTTGTCCGCCGCCTTGTCGATCGCCTGCTGGATCGCGGCGCTGTCATCTGTGCGGCCATCGCCGACGCCGGCCACGTTGATTGCGCCCGGCTCTGCGGGCGCGCGGGTATAGACCGATTGCGACGCGGTCGCCGGCTGGACCGCAAGAAGCGCCAGCAACGCTGCGCAAGCCCCGATCAGCCGCTGGTACATGAGGCGCTTGCTCCGGAACGAAAAAGGGTCCCGGCCGTGAGGCCGGGACGAGTTCCCACGGGAGGTGGGTTGCGACTAGAAGTTGAAGCGGACGCCGGCACGATAGGTGCGCCCGACCGTGTCGTAGAGCGCCGGATTGACGTCGAGCCCGGTATTGGTCTGCGGCGACGGCGCGGGATCGTGGTCGAACAGATTGTCGACCTTGAAATAGGCCTTGATGCTCGACGTCACATTGTACGAGCCGCCGACATCGACGTAGAAGGCGCCCTCCATGCGATTGCGGTCGATCGTCGGGTGGTTGCCGGTCGATGCCGGGCAGCCCGAGCTGCAGACGACATATTGGTTGCCGTACACGCCATCCGAGAACCAGCGCTCCTGAACGGTCAGGCTGAAAGCGTCGTTCTCGTAGCTCTGGATCGCCAGCCACTTCCAGTCGGGGGTGTTGCCGCTGTTGGCACCCGCCTGGTCGACGGGGTCCACGCCGGCGATGCCCGCCTTGACGATGAACTCGCGGATATTGGTGCCCAGCGCGCGCAGCGTGAAGCTGCCCGGCAGACCCAGCGGCTGGGTCCAGCGATAGCTCGCCTCGATATCGAACCCGCTGGTCTTCCATGAGGCGAGATTGAACGGCTGGACGTTGATGAAATTGCCGCCCTGGACCGGGCTGTTTAGCACGAACCCGCCGCAGAAGGCCTGGTTGCCCTCGAAGCAGAAGCGGACGATCTGGTCGGCCGACAATGTCGAGACCACACTGTCGAGCTTGATGGTGTAATAGTCGAACGACAGGCTGAGGCCGGGTAACCAGGACGGGTTGGCGAGCGCGACGCCGACTTCGGTGTTGCGCGCGATCTCGGGCTTGAGGTTGGGATTGCCGACCGTGTTCTGGAACGCCTGCACTGCGCCGGCGGGGGGGAACGGATTGGCGAAGTTCGGCAATGTCGTCACGGTCGGCGCGGCGAACAGCTCCGACAGATTGGGCGCGCGGACGTCGCGCGACGTCACCGCGCGCAGGCGGAAGCCATCGAGCGGGGTATCCCAGGTGCCACCGATCTTCCACGCCCAGACGGTTCCTGAGGTGCTGTAATGCGTCACGCGGGCGGCGCCGTTGAGGTTGGCCTTGCCCGCCCCGCCGCCATCGAACAGCGGCAGATTGAACTCCGCCGAACCTTCATACACGTCATACGCGCCGCGGCCGTTCTTGTAGTTGCCGGCCGCCCAGTTGCTGCCCAAGGGCGCGTTGAGCAGCGGATCCGCCGGATAGGCGTCGCTGTTGGGGCTGAGCGTGCTGACGCCGGCGCCATAGGGATCGCCGTGCACGCTGTAGAATTCGTGGCGATACTCGCCGCCAAAGGCCAGTGAGAGCGGCCCCGCCCAGAGATCGAGCAGATTGCCCGAGAAATTGACGCTGGCGACATCCTGGGTGAGCCGGGTGCGCTGCATCGGCCCGTTCTGGGGCATGACGTAGGCCAGCGCCGCGACAGACGGCGTGAAGCCGCCGAACACGTTGATCGGCTGACATCCCGCGGCGCGCGCCGCCGCGTCGGCGCAGACGATCGCGCCGTTCAGCGTGATTGCGTTGGTTGCGGCGACATAGCGGTTCTGCAGGACGATGTTGTTGACGTCGATATGGGAAGTGGTGGTGCCGTGCTCGTAATAGGCATCATAGTTCCACTCTCCGCCGCCCACGTCGAACCGGCCCTTGAGGCCGCCGACGAAACGATATTGGCGCCGATCGGTATAGACTCTCGTATCGGGAAATGCCCCGTTGCTCGTCCCGAAATTGAAGCTGGTGATCCCCGCCGTGGTGCAGCGATCGCGCACCAGCTGCGGCAGGAACGGATTGGCGCACTGCACGGTGAGATTGGGCCGGTTGTATCCGGGGCTCGGCTGGTTGTTGGTCTTCACCTGCGCGACGTTGACCGTCAGATAGACTTCGTTGTTCGGGGCGAAATCGAAGCCGATCCGGCCGAAGCCGTTGACGCGCTGGAGCTCGGAGACCAGCGACGCGCCTGAGCCGGGCGCGCCCGACAGGTCGCCGCCGACGCAGAAGCTGTTGCCGGGAAAGCAATTCGACACGCGGCCATTGCCCAGCGGCGCGCCGTTCGACCCATAATTGAAATTATAGGGCGCCCCGTTCACGTCGAACGCGATGCCCTGGAGCGGGCCGTTGTTGATCAGGCCGTAGCGCGCATATTGGTAAGGCTGGGCAAAATCGCTGTAGACGAATTGTGGCGATCCGTTGTTGGTCTGCCCGGTATTGAGCAGCGTGGAAGCGCGATACCAGTCGCGCTTGCCGGCGAGATCGGTGCCGAAATCGCCGGGACCGACGCCACCGTCATGGGCGTATTCACCGCTCACGATCAGGTGCAGCCTGTCACCGGCCAGCGAAGTGCCCCAGGCAGCCTGGGCGAGGATCTGCTCATTGTCGCCATAGGTGGTGACGCCGCCCTGCACATTGCCCTTGAAGCCCTTGAAGCGCGTATCGGTGATGAAGTTGACCACCCCGCCGACTGCGTCCGAGCCATAGGTCGCCGAAGCGCCGCCGTTGACCACGTCGACGCGCTTGACCAGCAATTGCGGAAACATGCTGATGTCCGGCACGCCGGTGACGTTGGCGCCGACGACGCGCTGGCCGTCGAGCAAGGTGAGCGTGCGGATCGCGCCGAGACCGCGCAGCGAGAAGGAGCTCAGCCCCTGCTGGCCGCTCGAGGTGCTGAACGTCCCCGTCGAGGTGCCGGTCGAACCCTGCAGCGACGGCAATTGCGCGATCGTGTTGAAGATGTTGGGCTGGGCGTTGGCGGCGATCTGTTCCTCGCCGATGATCGTCGTCGGCGTCGGCGCGGTGAATCCGCTGGCGATGATGCGCGAGCCGGTGACGACGATATCGCCCTCCCGTTCGGGCGCCGCGTCGGGCGTCGCTTCGACCTGCGGAGCGGGCTCCTCCTCCTGCGGCGCCGGCGTCGTCTGCGCGTGCGCGGCACTCGCCAGCGCCATGGTGACCAGCGCGGTCAGGCTGACGCCGTAGCGCTGCCGATGGAGTGCGAAAATCCCCTTCATAAGTCCTACCCCTCCAAGAGTATTTTGGTTCTCGTTCTTTGGTCGAACGGTATCCCCCGCGTTGCTCCGCCGCACGTACGACAAAGGTCGTAGCGCCCGGCTCAGGGCCGCGCGGCGTAGAGCGCGTGATGGGTGAGAATGAACAAGGTCCGCCGGTCCGGACCGCCGAACAGGATCTGCAGCGGCCGCTCGGGAACGTCGATTCGCCCCGCTTCCTTGCCGTCGGCGGCGTAGACGAACACCTGCCCGTTCGCGACATAGACCCGGCCTTGGTCGTCGACCGCCACGCTCTCGCCGCCGCGATTGGCAAAGGGCTTGAGGTCGACCAAGGTCCCGCCGGGTCCGATCGTACCGCTATAGGTGACGTTTTCCGATCCGTTGGTGACGAACAACCGCTCGCCCTGCCGCCCGCTCACCAGCCCGTTGGCGTTGAGCCCGTTCGACCAGCGCCAGCCGACATGATCGGTCGGCCCCTGCTGCCAGACGCGAAACGCGGGAAGCGCGAGGCTGCCGTCGGGCGAGACATATTCCTGCGGCCTGGGCGTGCCGACCTCGCGGGCGAACATCTCGGCGAGCGTGGTGAACGCATAGCTTTGATGATCGAGCTGGTCGCGAAATTCGCCATTCTGCCACCAATTGACCGGCAACAACGTCTTGCCTCCGGCAGCGGCGCGCACCGGCGTCGGCTCGATCAACTTCAGCTGGTCGGGCGGCCCGGCCGGGTCGAGCGAATAGACCGCCCCCTTGGGTCCGAGCGACGAGAGCACGAGGAGGTGTCCTGAGGCATCGACAGCGAGATTGACCGGATCGAGCGCATGATCGCGGACGATCTCCAGCCCCTTCGCTTCACTCCAGCGATGGATCCGCTGGAAGCGCCGGTCGATGAAGTACAGCGCACCCTGCGCGTCGACTGCGGCGCCGGAGATCGACCAGAAACCCTCCGCGACCTTATCGACTTTCGTCGCGCTCGCCGCCGTCGCGATGCTCCGCTCCGCCGGGCCGATATCGAGCCTGGCGAACTCGCGCTCGCGCACCGCCAGCCCCCGCGACACGTCCTCGATCGCATTGTCGAACGGGTATTTGCTCGCGCGCAGGAAGGTCCCGCAGCCCTCGTCGTCGCAGCTGGCATAGCCGCTCTCGGCGTTCACATGGACGTTGCGGAAGCGGATGTCGCTTGAGTTGAACAATTTCACCGCGCTGCGTGCCGGGGCATAGCTGCGCGTCACGCGATAGCCGTGATAATTGGCGAAGAGCAGGTTGCGCGAGTTGCGGATCTCGAGCCCCACCGCATTGGGTCCGTCGCCCACCTCCTGCTCGGTCTGCGGCGCGAGGAATTCCCAGTTCTGGACATTGTCGAGCACGAACTCGTTGCGGGCGTGATGTTCGACCGACATTTCGTAGACATGGCCGGGCGTGCTGGTGTTAGTGACGGTAAAGCCCGCCGAGGCGAAGGTGTTGGGGCTCCACACATCGGCGAAAGTGCCGCCGCCGCCGTCGGTGACCCAGATGCTCGGATATTGCGCATCCATCCGCCCGTCGGACACCGGATCGCCGCTGCGCGCCATCAGCGTGCCCAAGGGCTTGCCGTCCGCGGTCGGGGTGCCGCCGCCGCCCATGATCTTGACGTCCTCGACGAGGCTGTGCTCGCCCGAACGCCACAGCAATGCGGATGCGCGCGGGTTCACCCGCCCGGTGAACAGGCCGAGGCCGGAGAGGATATTGTCGCCGCCGCGCGGAGTCTCGAGGATCGGCAGCACCGCGCCGAGTCCGGCATGGCGCGGATTGCCGTCGGGGAAATAGAGCTGGGCCATCGCCGGATGCAGCCCGATCAACACCGTGTCGGGCCGAAGCTTGAGGCTGTCGGTCACCTTGTAGAAGCCCGCCGGGAAATAGAGGACGCGCCGGGTGTCGATCGCGCGCTGGATCGCGGCAGTGTCATCCGCCTGCCCGTCGCCGACGACGCCGAGGGTGCGCACGTCGACCCAGTTCGCCATATCGGGGAGCGCGCGGAGCGCGGGAGCGCGCCGGGCCGGCATCGCCCGCAGCGGCTGGATATCCGCCTCGGTCGCATAATGGCCCATCTGCCCGAGCTCGGGAACGACGAGGCCGTAGGAGAAGGAGGCAACCTTATAGGCCTTGCCCTTGCCGCCGACGGTGCGCCCGCTGTCGCGGAACCGCGCGAACACCGGGCTGTCGACCGCGAGCGCGTTCTCGAACCCTATTTGGGTGAAGACGTTGTTCTCGTTCGAGATGACTACCGCCGCGCGGCTGACCTTCTCGAAGCGGACGTCCTTGCCCCACAGCGAGTCGCCATAGCCGCGGTCGATTTCGATCCCCACCGGGGTATTGCGGATCGCGACATTGACCAGCGTCAGATCGACTTCATGCTCGCGGATGGCCGCGTCGCTTTGCCCGTCGAAGGTCGAATCGAGCAAAGTGAATTGCCACGCAGGTGAGGTCTTCTCGGTGACGATGCCGTAGCGCCCGCCCTTGAAATGGACGTTCTCGATGACATTGCCCGCCTGGTAGACCCCCGCAAAAGCGGTGCCCAAGCGGAATTCCATGTCGCTCAGAAAGGCATGCTGGGCCATGCGGAAGCGCACGCCGGCGGCCGCGGGGTTCCCCTCGCCGATCTCGATGTCGACATTGCGCATCGACGAATAGAAAGTGCCGGAGTTGGCGTCGCGCACCACCTTGTCGCGCGGCACGATCGTCGGCACCGGCACCGGGACCTTGCCGACCTGGTATTGATCGTCGCCGCCGAACACGATCATCGTCGACACGCCCTGCTGGAAGCCCGGCGTGTCGGCGCCCAGCTGGATCACCGGACGGGTTTTTCCCACGCCATAGACACGGACACCCGCGGGGACGACCAAGGTGCGGGTGATACGGTATCTGCCCGATGGCAGGAAAACCATGCCGTGGCCGGTCTTGCCCCGCGCCCGGTCGAGCGCTTGCTGAAGCGCATCGCTGTCGTCCGCTTTGCCGTCGCCCTTCGCCTTGACGGTGATGGCACCGGGTTCGGCAGGCGCGGTCGGGAAGACCGAGACGCCTTGCGCCGCGGCCAGATCCGGCGAGATCGATGCAGCCGTGAGGAGCAGTACAGCCAGAACGCTACGCATGTTCATCCTCGCCTTCGCCTCTCGATCCCGCTGGCTAACCCGGCACCCGATCCAAGGCACGTGCGACCAAGGTCGTAGTTTCCAGCGCGCAGGCGGCGACCCAAAAGCACTGGAGCGTCGCGGCATTGCCCGCGGCGCGGGCCCGATGGGCACAACCTGATTTCCCGGGACGTCCGATTTGCCGCCATCCGTGATTCCCGCCCCGCCCTTCGCCCTCATCGTCATGGGCGTGAGCGGGTGCGGGAAATCGACCTTGGGCACCTTGCTCGCCGAAGCGCTGGGCTGCCCGTTTCTCGAGGGCGACGATTTCCACGCGCGCGAAGCGGTCGCCAAGATGCGCGGCGGCCAGCCGCTGACCGACGAGGATCGCTGGCCGTGGCTGGCGCGGCTCGGCGAGGCGACCGCCCGATCGGCCGCGGATCATGGCATGGCGGTAGCCGCCTGCTCGGCGCTGCGCAGATGCTATCGGGATCGCTTGCGAACGACGATCGGCCTGCCGGTGCGGTTCGTCTTGCTGGAGAACGACCGGAATCGATTGCTGGAGCGTCTGGCGGACCGCGCAGCGCATTTCATGCCTGTCAGCCTTCTCGACAGCCAGCTCGCCACGTTGGAACCACCGCTCGCCGACGAGGCCGCCATCACCCTTGTGACGGAGGATTCCCCGCAGGCTCTGCGCGACGCGGTTCTGGCACGACTGGCCGACGGCAAAATCTGTTAGACAGGTTTTCCTCGGAGACATTGTCTGAATACGGCGGGATTTCGCGCTTTTCTCACCCCCTGACAACGCTGGCGGCGATTTATCGCTTGAACCTGTCTAACTGATTCTTCTAGTGTTAGCGGTAACGAATCCTGTGGCGTTTCCGGCCTGAGCCGGATCCTCGCCGCGAACGGGATCGCGAACAGGAGAGGCAAGATGCATGCAGCGACCAATTTGCATGACAATCTCGATCACGAGCGGAGGATCTCCAAGCCTCCCTGCGCACCGCCGCGCCTCACACCGACGCAGATGGAGGTGTTGCGCTGCGTCCATTCGGGCCTGCTCAACAAGCAGATCGCCTATGAACTCGGGATCGCCGAGGCGACGGTGAAAGTCCACATGACTGCCCTGATGCGCAAGCTGAACGTCCGCAACCGCACCCAGGCAGCGATCGCGGCCGGAAGCTTCGGCTGGTCGCGGCCTTGATATAATGTCGTTGCCGGGCGCGGCTTCGCTGCGAGCCGCTGCCCGGTCACCCCGCTCGCCACTCGCTTAGATGGCTCGAGGCGCAAGGTTGGACCTGAGCGCTGCAACCTCGCCCGCTGCGCCTCGCTGATATAGACCGCCTGGCCGACAGCCCAGGCAGCATAGCGCGACGGCATCTCGGCGCACGCCAGGCGCAAGCAGCGCTGCGCCATCGCCCGCAAGCACTTCCATCTCAGGCTTCAGCCGACCTGCGCCAACACTCGAATATGCGCGACGATGCCTTTCTCGCCGCAGAGACCGAATAACTATGCCTATGGAGGATATTGGTCTGTGCAATTGGTATCTTGATTGGCTTGCACATTCCTTGATCGACTGATAGTCCACTACTATCGGCCAAGAGAGCCGAGCAATGTGAGAGGAGCCGGGCCTTGCGACTATGGATAGTTTCGACCCTCGCCGCTTCCCGGAAGCATCAAATGACTCGTATCCCACTCTTCCTTGCCGGCACCGCGCTGTTCGCAGCCGCGCCCGCCCGCACGCAGACTGCGCCGGGCACCCAGCCCACGCTATTTCGCGCGGCCGAAATGGCGGCAACCGCCAAGCAGGCGACCGCTTACCCCCTGTTCGCTGCCGAGCAGACGCGTGTTCGCAAGGAAGTCGACAAGGCGATTCGGGCCGGGATCGTAGTGCCGGTGCCCAGGGATCCGGGCGGCGGCTACACCCACGAGCAGCACAAACGAAATTACACCGCGATCTACGGCGCCGGGCTGCTGTTCCGGATCACTGGCGAGAAACGCTACGCCGATTATGCGCGTGCGATGCTGCTCGATTACGCCAGGCTCTATCCGACGCTCGCCAACCATCCCGCGGCGAGCGACCAGCGGCCGGGCCGGCTGTTCTGGCAGAGCCTCAACGACTCGGTCTGGGCGGTCTATGCCGTGCAGGGCTATGACGCAATCCGTGAGACGCTGAGCGAGACTGACCGCGCAACGATCGACTCCGGGGTCTTCCACCCGATGGCGCGCTTCCTGTCGACCGGCCAGGCAGACGAGTTCGACCAGATCCACAACCATGCGACCTGGGCCTGCGCCGCGGTCGGCATGATCGGCTACACGCTGCGCGAACCGGACCTCGTCAATGTCGCGCTCAAGGGCCTCAAGGGCGATGGCAAATTCGGCTTCCTCGCCCAGATCGACCAGCTCTTCTCGCCCGACGGCTATTATGTCGAGGGCCCCTATTACCAGCGCTACGCAATGCTGCCCTTCGTGCTGTTCGCGCGCTTCATCGAGGCGAACGAGCCGAACCGGCAGATCTTCAAGCACCGCGACGGGGTGTTGCTCAAGGCAATCCGCACGTCGATCCAGACGACCTATGACGGCTATTTCTTCCCGTTGAACGACGCGATGCCGGACAAGAGCCTGCGCACCGACGAGCTCTATCAGGCGGTGGCGATCGGCTATGAAGTCACAAGGGATCCGGCTTTGCTGTCGATCGCCGGGTGGCAGGGCCGCACCACCCTCACCCCCGACGGCCTCGCGGTCGCGCGCGATCTGGCGGGTGGCAAGGCAAAGCCTTTCCCCTTCGCCTCGCAATTCCTGAGCGACGGCCCCGATGGCGATCGCGGCGGCCTCGCGATCATGCGCTCGGGTCCGGGCGACAAGGACCAGGTGCTCGTCGCCAAGAACGCCGCGATGGGCATGGGCCATGGCCATTTCGATAAATTGTCGTGGATCCTCTACGACAACGGCCACGCGATCGTGACCGATTACGGCGCCGCGCGCTTCCTCAACGTCGAGAGCAAGGACGGCGGGCGCTACCTCAAGGAAAACGAGAGCTGGGCGAAGCAGACCGTCGCGCACAACACCCTGGTTGTGAACGAGACGAGCAATTTCGGCGGCAAGTGGAAGGCCGGCAACAAGCTAGCGCCCAGGCAACTCTTCTGGTCGAGCGACGCGAGCGCCACCGTCAGCACCGCCGAGATGATCGGCGCATATCCGGGCGTGCGCTATCGCCGCACCCTGGTTCAGCTGCCGGTCGAGGGCAGCGAGAGCCCGCTGGTCGTCGACTTGCTCGACGTGACCGGCGACAAACCCGCCACTTATGACTTGCCGCTCCATTATTCCGGCCAGATCACTGCGATCGGCTTTCCGCTCCAGTCGAACGCGACCGAACGGCCGGTGCTGGGCAAGGCGGCGGGCTATCAGCACATCTGGGTCGACGCGACCGGCACTCCGAATGCGGACAATGCCACGGTCACCTGGATCAACGACAACCGCTTCTACACCTGGCGGATGCTGCCTCCAGAAGGTTCGAGCGTGATCCTCGGCGAGAGCGGCGCCAACGATCCGCGCTTCAATCTGCGCCGCGAGCCGATGCTGATCCAGCGCGTCACCGGCGTGGCGAACACCCGGTTCGTCGGCGTGCTCGAGCCGCACGGCAATTACGACGCCGGCGAAGAGAAGACGATTGCGAGCAACAGCCGGATCAGGCGCCTCGCGCATGTCCGCACCGCCGACGCCGACCTGATCACGATCGATCTGGCCGACGGTGGCCGCGTCACGCTCGCCATCGCTTCGTCGGCCGATGCCAATGCCGCACACAGCGCCACGCTGGATGGCAGGAAGCTCGAATGGAACGGCCATTTCGCCCGCTTCGACACGCCCAAGGGCAGATGAGCATGGGCAAGGTCAAGGGCCTTCGCTGGCTGGTGATCGCGCTGATCGCCTGCGCCACCGTCATCAACTATATCGATCGCAATGCGTTGGCAGTGATGTGGCCCGCCGTCTCGAAGGACGTCGGCGCGGACAAGTCCGATTACGCGCTGCTCGTGACGGTATTCATGATCGCTTATGCCGTTGGCCAGTCGCTGTTCGGCAAGCTGATCGACCGGATCGGGACGAAGATGGGTTTCGTCCTGTCGATCGCGATCTGGTCGATCTCGATCGGCCTCCACGCCTTTGTCCGTTCGCTCGCGTCGCTCACCTTCCTGCGCGCCACCCTTGGTGTCAGCGAGGCGGGCAATTGGCCGGGTGCGGTCAAGGCCAACGCCTTGTGGTTCCCGCCACAGGAACGCGCCTTCGCGCAGGGCATCTTCAATTCGGGCGCGGCGATCGGCGCGATCATCGCCGCACCCGCAGTTGCCGCGCTCTATGGCGCGTTCGGCTGGCGGACCACCTTCCTGCTGATCGGCGTGCTCGGCTTCCTGTGGCTGGTGCCGTGGTTCTGGCTCTATCGCGGCGATCCCGATCGCCACCCGTGGCTCGGCGACGAAGAGCGCGCGCACATTGCCGCCCGCCCCGCCGCCGCTGACGGCGTAGCCGACGCAGCGCCCGCTCCCGGCATGCTGGCGCTGCTGCGCTATCGCCAGAGCTGGGCGATCCTGATCGCGCGCTTCTTTCTCGATCCCGTCTGGTGGCTGTTCGTGTCGTGGCTGCCGATCTATCTCGCCGAAACCTTCGGCTTCGACGTCAAACAGATCGGCATGTTCGGCTGGGTGCCGTTCGTCGGCGCGATGCTGGGAAGCCTCGGCGGCGGCTGGTTCTCGGGCAAGCTGATCTCGCAGGGCTGGACCGCACTCGGCGCGCGGAAACTCGCCATCGCGATCGGCTGCGCGATCATGCTGCCGGCGCTGCTGCTCACTGCCCGTGCCTCGGATCCGCTCACCGCCGTGCTGCTGATCGCGGTGATCCTGTTCGGCTTCCAGGTGGCGATCAACAATATCCAGACCATGCCGGGCGACTATTTCGCCGGCGGTGCCGTCGGCAGCCTCGCCGGCATCAGCGGTACTGCGGCAGTGGCCGGCACGCTCATCACGACGTGGCTGGTGCCCGTAATGACCCAGCACAGCTACGCCCCGATCTTCGCGCTCGCCGCGGCGATCGTGCCGCTTTCGCTGCTCGCCATCCTGCTGCTCGGCCGCGGTGTTCCGCGGACCGACGGCGCCCCCTCTATCGGCAACCAACAGGAATCAGCATGAAATTGAAGGACAAGGTCGCCATCGTAACCGGCGGCGGGCGTGACATCGGCAAGTCGGTTTCGCTGCAGCTGGCAGCCGAAGGCGCCAGGGTGGTGGTGAACTATCGCAGCGACGCGGAAGCCGCGCAGGCGACCGTCGCCGAGATCAAGGCCGCCGGCGGCACTGCGGTCCTCGTTCAGGCCGACGTGACCAAGGCCGACGACGTGGCGAAGCTGATCGCCGAGAGCGTCGCCGCCTTCGGCCACCGCGTCGACGTGCTGGTCAACGTCGCGGGCGGCATGGTTGCGCGCAAGACGCTGGCCGAGATGGACGAAGCGTTCTTCGACCATGTCATGGAATTGAACCTCAAATCCGCCTTCCTCGTCACCAAGGCAGTGCTGCCGCACCTCGGCGAAGGCAGCGCGATCGTGAACCTCTCCTCGCTCGCCGGTCGCGACGGCGGCGGACCGGGCGCGTCGATCTACGCCACTGCCAAGGGCGCTCTGATGAGCTTCACCCGCAGCCTCGCCAAGGAGCTCGGTCCGCAGGGCATCCGCGTCAACGCGCTGTGCCCGGGCCTGATCGGCACGAGCTTCCACGACATCTTCTCGAAGCCCGAGGGCCGCAAGGCAGTCGCGGGCAACACGCCGCTGCGCCGCGAGGGCCATCCGGACGAAGTCGCCTCGGCAGTCGTCTTCCTCGCATCGAACGACTCCGCGTTCCTGACCGGAGTCAATCTCGACATCAATGGCGGCCTCGCTTTCTCCTGAGCAGGACGAAGGCCGCGACCCGGGAGGGCATATGCTGAAAGTTGCAATCACGCTCGCCACGCTGGCGGCCCTGCCCGGGGCGGCCTTCGCCCAGTTTGAGGGCGCGCAGCCGCCGCTGGAGAAACGCGAGAAGCGCGTCGATGCACCGCCGATCACCGCATACAAACTCATCCTCGTCGGCGATTCCACCATGGCGCCGGGCAGCGGCTGGGCGTCGGCGTTCTGCGCGTTCCACGTCAAATCGAACGTGGCGTGCCTCAATCTCGGCCGCGGTGGCCGCTCGACCCGCAGCTACCGCGCAGAGGGCAGCTGGGCGATCGCGCTGGGCGAGGCCAGGGCCGGCGGATATGCCAAAACCTGGGTCCTCATCCAGTTCGGCCATAACGACCAGTCAACCAAGGCCGAGCGCTGGACCGATCTCACCACCGAATATCCGGCCAATTTACGCCAGATGGTCACCGAGGTGCGCGCCGCTGGCGCCGTGCCGGTGCTGCTCACGCCGCTCACCCGTCGCGAGTTCAAGGACGGCAAGCTGGCCAACTCGCTGGCAGCCTGGGGGGACGAAGTGCGCAAGGTCGCAACGGCGATGCAGGTGCCAATCGTCGAGCTGAACCGCGACAGCGCCCGCGCCGTCGAGCAGCTCGGGGCCGCGGAGGCGACCAAGCTCGCCATGGCCCCGCCCGCGGACGACGAAGTTGCCGCCGCCAGCGCCGGAACGACCCTGCGCCCACGCCCCGCGCCCGAGGCTGAAGCGACCGCCGAGCTACCGAAGACGGGCGCGCGCGGCCGCATCACGCTCAAGTTCGATTACACCCATGTCGGCGAAGCCGGCGCGCGCGTCTTCTCGAAGATCGTCGCCAACGACCTTGCCGTCGCGGTGCCCGAACTGCGCAACTATCTGCTTCCCTGACCTCCCAAGGCGCCTTTTCGCGCCCTCGATACGCCCTCATAATAGGATTGGATCATTGGTATCCAACCCATATTGACTGGCTCGTGATTATTGGTTCATACAACTGGTATAAGAATAAATCGGACGGAGAGGAAAGATGGCTGTCGCGAATAGGTCGCTCAGGCGCGGCGTGAATTACGCGCGCCTTGCGTTGATGGCGGGGGTTTCGATCGCCGCGGCGCTGGGTGCGGGTCCCGCCTTTTCGCAGGACACCCCTGCGACGCCAACCGGGCTTCCGGCCGAGGGTCAGGAAGACGAGAGCGCGCCGATCGTCGTCACCGGCATCCGCGAGACCATCCAGACCTCGATCCAGACCAAGCGCGATTCGGACACGATCGTCGATGCGGTCTCATCGAAGGAAATCGGCGAGCTCCCTGGTCAGTCGGTCGGCGAAGTGATCGCGACGATCACCGGCGCCTCGATCGACCGCGCCAATTACGGCCCTACCGAAGTCTCGATCCGCGGCCTTGGCTCGGGCCTCAGCATGACCACGATGAACGGGCGTGAGGCGACCAACGGTTCAGGCGACCGCGCAGTCAATTTCGGCCAGTTCCCCTCCGAATTGTTCAACGCGATCAAGATCTACAAGACCCAGCAGGCGAATTTGATCGAAGGCGGCGTCGCCGGCCTGATCGAGCTCGAGACCCGCAAGCCGCTCGACTATAAGCGCCGCTCGATCCAGGCCGAGATTAAGGGCAATTACAATCCCTATCAGGATCGCATCGCCGGCCAGAGCGGGTTCGGCCACCGCGCGACGATCAGCTATATCGACCAGTTCAAGGCCGGCTCGATCGGCGAAATCGGCATCTCGATCGGCTATCAGCGCAACGACGTGAACGATCCGGTCGAGCGTTTCTACACCAGCTCGACCTGGTTCACTTGCAACGCCGCGATCGTCTCGACCGCGAACTGCACCGAAGTCACGCGCCAGCAGGGCAATGCGGGGACGCCCTTCTTCCACGCGTCCAACTCGTATCTCTATCGCCAGATGATCACCTCGGACCTGCGCAACGCCGTGTTCGGGGCGCTCCAATGGCAGCCGAGCCCGACGCTCGACATCAATCTCGACGTCCAATATTCGCGCCGCCAATATAGCGAGACGCGCAACGATTTCGGCACCGCCGAGGGCCGGTACAACCTCCGCAACGTCGTGATCGGCGACGACCACCAATTGCTATCGGCCGATGGCTCGGCGACGCTGCAGACCGTCTCCGGGCTGTTCAAGCGCGACGAGAAATATCTCGGCCTCGGCGGCAATGTGGAGTGGAAGCCCACCGACCGGCTCACCGTCACCGCCGACATGGGCTATTCGCACACCACCCGACTCGACATCACCCGCCAGGTCCGCCTGCGCACCGATCCGTTCGACATCTATGGCGTGCGCACGCCGATCAACAACCAGCGCATCCCCTACCATGTCGACATGACGCAGAGTTTCCTGCCGGTCTTCACTTATGACGCGCGCTTCGATCCGGCGGACTATGAAGCGTTCAGCGACGATGCCCGCCTGACTCGCTCGCAGGACGGCCGCGACGACGAGATCTACGCGGGCAGGCTCGACGCCAGCTACGCTCTCGACGGCTTCATCAACCGCATCGAAATCGGCGGGCGCTGGGCGAAGCGGAAATTCTTCGGCTACAGCAACGACGTCAACATCGATCAGGCCGATCTCGCGGTCGATCGCCGGGTCAACCTCGCCTGCCGCACGCCGTTCGCGCAGAGCGGCTTCCTGTCCGACGCACCGAGCCCGGCGCTGGGCAATTACGCGACCTTCGACGTGCTCTGCCAGTTCCGCCAATATCTCGGCACCGAGGATCCCGGCCCGAGCGGCGATCTGCGCGCCGTCGAGAATTCAGACGTCACCGAAGAGACCTGGGCTGGCTATGCAATGGCCACCTATGCGGGCCAGATCGGCAGCGTTCCGGTGCGCGGCAATTTCGGCGTGCGCGGCGTCCATACCCAGGTCACTGCGCGCGGCCTGCGCGGCGATCTCGACATCGTCAACAACGCCGACGGCACGATCAGCCTGCGCGCGAACGGCAATTTTGCGGAGACAGAAGTGACGTCGGGCACGATGCGCTGGCTGCCGAGCTTCAACGCGATCTTCGACGTCGCGCCGAAGATCCGCGTGCGCACGGGCATCTATCGCGCGATGTCGCGCCCGGCGCCCAGCGCGCTCGGTGCCGGCCGCCAGATTACGCTCGAGACCGGCGCCGGCTTCACCAACGTCGCCGATGCGATCAACTCGATCATCGCCACCGGCAGCCCGCGTCTTAAGCCGACCATGTCGTGGAACGCCGATGCCGCGTTCGAATATTATGCTAACAAGGACACGCTGTTCGCCGCGACGCTCTACTACAAGCGCTTCACCGGCGGGCTGATGCCGATCGAGACCGACGAGGATTTCACGATCGGCGGCCAGACCTATTCGGTGCCCGTCACCCAGACCACCAACAGCGACGACCAGAGCGATCTCTATGGCGTCGAGCTGACCGCCAGCAATCAGTTCACCTGGCTGCCCCGGCCGCTCGACGGGCTGGGCGCGAAGCTGAGCTACAATTACGCCTGGTCCAACTACGAGACACAGGACATCCGCTATGGCGACGTGATCGACAGCGCGACCGGCGTAGTCGTCCCCGGCCTGATCCCCGCGGCCGGGCTCAGCGGCTATTCGAAACACGTCTTTTCGGCGCAGCTCTTCTACGAGCTGGGGCCGGCCTCGATCCAGGGCATCTACCGCTACCGCTCGCGTTATTATCAGGCGTTCACGAGCAACAATACCCAGCTGCGCTACGTCGAAGGCAACGACACCTTCGACGTCAATCTCGGCCTGAAACTCAACAAGATCGCCGATATCCGCTTCCAGGCGCTCAACATCTTCAACGAGCCGCGCGTCGAATATATGCCGATCGTCGGCAGCACCCGGAACGTGGAATATTATGGCCCGCAATATTTCCTCAGTCTGCGCGTTCGACTGCGCTGAGCCCTGCCCGGGTCCGGCCTGCGGACCAATTTCCTATTCCAAATGGACGCGGCTTGGGGCAAGGTCCGATGCCGGGCCCAGCTGAATTGAGGAACTAATGGCCGACCGCCGTCTCTTCCAGGATATCGCCGAACAGATCAGCGCGATGATCGCGGAGGGTGCATTCCCCCCGGGCTCGCGCCTGCCCGGGGAGCGCGAGCTGGCCGAGCGACTGGGAGTCAGCCGCGTGACCATCCGCGAGGCCGAGATCGCGCTCCAGGCCCAGGGCCTCGTGCGCATCAAGACCGGGTCGGGCGTCTATGTCTGCGAGCCGAGCGACCATGCCGCCGGGTCGCTCCCCGTGGTCAGTGCGTTCGAGCTCACCGAAGCGCGCGCGCTGTTCGAATCCGAAGCCGCGGCGCTCGCTGCACCGACGATCAGCGACGAGCAGATCGAAGTGCTCGAGACGCTGGTCGCGGCGATGTCCGAAGCCGATGATGGCAGCCCCGCCGCCACCGAAGCGGATCGCGCCTTCCACCTCACCATCGCTTCGGCATCGGGCAATCAGGCGATCATATTCGTGATCAACTCGCTGTGGCGCATGCGCACCGAGATCCCCGAGATCTGCGCACTCCACGCCTCGGTTTGCGGCCATGACGAGGATACGCGGCATGACGAACATGCCGCCGTTCTCGATGCGCTCAAGAACCGTGATTCAGTGGCCGCGCGCGCCGCGATGCGCAAGCATTTCGGCCGCCTGCTCGAGGCGATGCTGAAAGCGTCGGAAGAACAGGAAATGCTGGAATTGCGCCGCAAGTCCGAAGCCAGCCGCAGCCGCTTCCTGATCAGCGCCCAGCTCGGCTAAGTCGCCTCGGCGGCCGGGCCGTCGCTTCCTGATTTCCGAATCCATCCAGCCGCGGGATCGGCGCGCCGATCCTGTCTTCAACGGCGCCAATCCGCAACCAGACCAATTTGCTTGCCAACGGACTAAGCACAATATCGATTCCGGATGCATAACATGGCCTGATCCGTGCGCGGCTGAACGGCGCGGTTGCGCTGTGACGGCAGGTTGAACACCGCCAGGCTCGGCGGCATCGGCGCATGTTCGATGCCCGCACCGGCCGGTTTGACAAACAAGCGTCACCGGCCGGCTCGATTCCGCGATCCCGGCCGGGCGCTTCTGCCCGGCCTCGGCGTGTGCAGTGAAACGGACCGCCGCCTGAACGGCTCGACACAGATGGTGACGGCGCCGTCAGCGCCACCGGCATAGCTGCGGCTATGCGGCGGGCCGCTGCAGTTCTACAATGCCCTCATGGGTCTAGGCAGGATTTTTCGGTCGTCGTTGGTGCTGGTCGCGACGATGTTCACGCAACCCGCCGCGGCACAGCTGCTGCAAACGCGGGAAGCGGCACTGGCGCAGGATGCCGGCGAATATGCCCGCCTCTATGGCGTGGCGCAGGACGAGGCGCTTCGAAGGCTCCGGGTGCAGCACGAAAGCGTCGCCGCTACCGACGCGATCGCCCGCCGCTATCGCGATCGCCTCGCCGGCATCTCGGTCCAGCATCGCCCGGATTATCGATACATCGTCTATCTGACGGGGGATGATCCAGTGGCGGAAATGCACCTCCGCTTCGGCGACGCGAGTATACCCTTGGTCTTTCGGACCGGCGCCAGATCGAGCCGCGATCGCGTGGTCTGGGCCATCACTTATCATCAGGCGGCCATACGCGCCGCCTTGCCGAGCCCGCCCTCGATGGGTCTCGATCCCCGCACCGGCGAGTTAGTCGTCATCGTCGGCAATGCCATCGCCGCAGCCGATGGCGGCGCCGCCGCACTCGATGCCAGGCTCGAAAAGCTGACCGGCGTGCCTGTCCAGGTCCGGGTGCTCGAGCGCACCGACGTGAACCTCGGTCTTCACGGCGGCGGCCGGCTCGACGGGATCAGCCCGGACGACGGCAAACGCTATCGCTGCACGACCGGCTTCGCCGTGACCGATGGCGCGCGCAGCGGCATCACCACCGCTGCCCACTGCCTCGACGAGATGACCTATTACGACCCCCAGCGCCGGCCGACCCCGCTCATCTTCGTCGGCCAATGGGGCTGGGGGTATCACGACGTGCAGATTCACGCCGGCGCCGCGCCCGAGCGGCCGCTGATCTATTCGGACACCGCGCGTATGATCGAGCGACCTGTGGAACTGCAGCGCGCCAGGCCCAGCACGCGCGCAGGCGATTTCGTCTGCCATCGCGGCGAGAGCAGCGGCTACAGCTGCGCGGAAGTCGAGCTTCTAGACTTCGCGCCCGCCGGCGATCTTTGCGGCGGCGCCTGCCTGCCGACATGGGTCACCGTCGCCGGCCCCAATTGCAGAGGCGGGGACAGCGGCGGACCCGTTTTCAGCGGCACCACTGCCTTCGGCGTCGTCAAGGGCGCGAGCTATCGCCGTGACGGGTCATGCGCCTTCTACTTCTATATGTCGCTCGACTATCTGCCGGCGCCCTGGTCATTGCTCCTCGATGCCGCGCCTGCTCGAGCGGGGCGATGAATAATCGGCTTTAGCCTTCGGGATCATGATCGAAGCAGCCGCAACACTGCAAATGAGGCATGCCTAGTACCGGACGATCAGCCTGAACATTAGACAGGTGCGCAAAAGCCGTTATGGAGCGGCGTGCTCAAGGACAGAGCACACACGAATCCCCGCCTCGAGAACATAAGGAGTCGCCATGTCGGAGGACAACACACAGAACGCTGTCGAGCTTGCTACCGAGCTTACCATTGCGTGGCTGGGCAATCAGAACAATCGCGCCTCGGCCGAAGACGTACCTGCCTTTCTGCGCAACATGCACGCCACCGTAACCGAGCTGGCGAACGGATCTTCTGGATCGGCCGGCGGTAGCGCAGATACGGCCGCGCAGGAGGATTTCACGCCCGCGGTTTCGGTGCGCAAATCGTTGGCGTCCAAGGATCACATCATCTCGCTGATCGATGGCAAGCCGTACAAGACGCTACGCCGGCATCTCGGGACGCACGGCCTCACGCCGGAGGACTATAAGCGTCGTTACAACCTCAAGCCCGATTATCCGATGGTCGCTGAGAGCTATTCGGCCGCGCGTCGCGCAATGGCGCACAAGATCGGCCTCGGAGCAAAGGGCCGGCAGGCCCGAGCCGCTGCGGCTCCCGAGCCTGTCGCGAAGCCGAAGCGTGCACCTCGCGCTGTCAAAGGGTAACTGAACAAGCGCGCGCCGCGCGATCCGTCGCGCGGCGCGCTGCTATTCGGCCGGCCGGCAGCTTCATTCCCGGGCATAATAAGCCATCGAAGCCGCCTCCGGCATTGAAATCGTCACGCCGCGTACAGTGCCGAAGGCGTCGCGGCTAAACTCGAGGATGAAGGTGTAGAGACCCGGCAGCGCGAATTGCGCCGGCCCGAGCGGGATCAGCGGCGTCGGCGTTTCCTGGCCGGGCAGCACGATCCGGACCGCATCGCCAACCACGTCGATCTCGACTGAATCGTATTCGAAATTGTCGGTCAGTGCGCCGCGCAACGCCAATGGCACGGCGGCGTCGAGCCGGTATTTTCCCCGGAAGTCCGGTGAGGGCGGGGTTCGCAGCACGACACCGCGCAGTTCGGCATGCGCGCCCTGCCCTATTGCGTCCGTCAGCGCATTGCGGATCTCGGCGATGAGACCACCGCCATTGCCGCCATTGGTCAGGATGACGAAACCCTCGCCTGTTTCAGGGTAGCCTTCGATGAACGACAAATAGCTCTGGTTCGCCCCCATGTGGAAGAAATGGCGTCCGGTGCCGCTCCCGCCCAGCCGCGGCCCCAGCCCGAACACGCCGGGCGACACACGTGTCATCATGGCTGTTGCCAGTGATTGCGGCAGGAAGTCTGCCCGGCCCTGGTAGCTTTTGATCAGGCCGCCGAGAAGCCGCCCCAGGTCGCTGGCGCTGGTCCAGAGACCCGATGCACCGCTCTCCGCGAAGCTCTCCCAGCCACGCGGGAGCGCCGTCACCGCCCCCTTGGCATCATGCGCTTTGGCGATGTTGCTACGCGCGGGGGACAGCGGACTTTCAAAGGTGCTGCGCCGCATGCCGAGCGGCGCGAAGACTTCGGCCTTGGCGAGTTCGGCCAGCGGCCGGCCGGTCGCGTCCTCGATCGTCATCTGCTCCACGGTGACGCCGCCGCCGGAATAATCGCTGCGCAGCCCCGGTACGTGCTTGAACCGAACGGCTTCGTTCTTCGCGGGTCCGGTGCCGTCGAGCACCTGTAGCAGCGTCGGCAGCGGCTCGGCTGGCTGATAGTCCGCAAACCCGTGCACGCCGAACCCGGCGCTATGCGTCATGAGCATCCGGAGGCTGACCTTTGGTTCCGGCACCGCTGCCGAGGGTGGCAACTTCCACCGTTTCAAATACGCGCCGACATCGCGGTCCAGATCCACTTGGCCACGGGCGACCAGCCGCAAGGTCGTGGCAGCGGTGACCAATTTGCTGATCGACCCCACCGAGAAAAGCGTATCTCTGTCGACGGCGTCTCGTGTGCCGGCTTCCCGGAGGCCGAAGCCCGCCGCCTGGACCACGCCGTTACTGAGGATCGCAATCGCGACGCCCGGCACCCGGTAGTGGCGCATGCGTTCGCCCAGTGACCAGCGCGGCGGCGTGCCGGCCGGCGGCGCCACATCGGGACGAAGGCCTCGATCGAGAGCAGCGAAGGGGTCAGGCGGAGCGAGGGTCTGCGCGTGGGTCGGCGGCGCGGAACCGAAGACGAACGCCACCGCACTCAGCCGGTGGAAGACGGGGTGACGCATCGAGCGCAATCCTTTCAGCCGGTTTCTCGCAACCTGATTTCCGCGCGTTCGCGCAGGCGGCGAGCAGATTGGGACCGATTGGCCGTGGGTGTGACGAATGATTCTGGCGAATGCGCCGGCTCGCGCTATCAACCTGGCATGCAGGCGAGGATCCGCGCAACGATCTGGGAGCAACAAATCCCGCTGGGCGCCGGGGCGTTGCTGGCGCTGCTCGGGTTTATGCTCGGTCACGAAATGAGCGGACCCGGCGTTCAGCTCAACCCGTTCGCGGCGGGCCACCCCGCCGAGCCGGTGGTCGCCAAGCTGCTGGTCTGGGCATGCGTATTCGTCATCACCTGCGGTTGCCGCCAGCCGCTGCACGACTTGCTCGTGGCCCGGCGACGGTCGCCGCTGCTGCTGCTCGTGGCACTCGCTTTCGGTCCGGTCATCATAGCCGATGTGGTCGGATCCCAATTCGCGATTGCGGCATCGGGCTATCCGACCTGCGCGCCCGGAGCGGTTCCGCTGCCGCCCTTTTTCAGCTTTCTGCCCCGCACGGTGATCCTCGGCACCACAATGCTCCTGGTATTGCTCGCGTGGAGCCGGCATCTGGCCAATCGATCCGCCGCGGAGACGGTGGAAGCGGCGCCCGCGCCCGCCCCCGCCCCGGAATGGCCGGTGGCGCCGCCGGCCACCCCCGGAGAATGGCTCGAACTCCCCGAAGCGCCGCTGCTGCGGGTCCGCGCCGCCGACGTCGATCTGATCCGCTCGGCAGGCAATTACAGCGAGATCGTCACCGCCGGCCGCATTTATCTGGTACGAGTAACGCTCACCGAACTCGCCGATCGCTTCGCGCCGCTGGGCTATATCCGCATTCACCGCCAGACGATCGTCAACGCGCACCGGGTGCGCGCAGTCCACCCTGAGCCCGGCGGGCGGGCAGTCGTCCATCTCTATTGCGGCATCTCGCTCCCGGTCGGCGGGCGCTATGTCGACGCCCTGCGTGCCCTGCACTAGCGCGGCGGCAGGAAGGGGTACGCGGTGGCCCTCCGAGCTCGCTGCACCGCCCGTCAGAGGGTGTCCGCGCATCGTGATGTCGGCCAGCACGCGATAGATTTCGCTCCACGCTGCGCGCGCAGGCGAACAATGCCGCTTTTTCGGAAACAAACGTCCGCAGTTGCCCGACGCGGCAACTAGCCGAGAGCGGCCGATGCGATTGGCCCGGGTGCGCCAAGCGGAGTTCGAATGCTCGAGAGCAGGCGCACCAGTTCCGCCTGTCTGCGGGTATTGGTCTTGGCATAGACACGGCCAAGATGGGTCTTCAGCGTGTTCTCGGTAATGCCCAGGCTCCGCGCCGTATCCGCCGAGCTCTTTCCGCCGCCGATCTGGATCAGCACGCGCGCTTCGGCCTGGGTAAGGTCGAACAAGGTCGTGAGCACGGCCTCGGGCAGCGGCGACGCCGAAATGGTCGTCGATATGAATATCGCGGCGCAAGCCGGGCGGAAGGCGGCGCGGGCGGTTCCCTCGCTCAGGGGCAGGACATAGGCCACGGCAGGCGCGGCGCCCGGCGCGGAGATGGGCAGGCCGATGCCCCTTTCGCCAAGGCGATCGTCGGCGTCGGCCGCGCGGGCGATCGCCTCCAGCAATGCGCGCCCGGCAAGCGGATTGCCCGCCTGAAGGATTCCCGATTTCGACTGGAGCGGCCCGCCCGCGACCAGCATCGCCTCGGCCGCCTGGTTGGCGTGGAGAATTCTCCCGTCCGCTCCGGTCAGCAGGACAGCCGTCGACAACCCGTTCAGCGTCTCCCGAAACAAATGCGCATTCACCCGCGCCTGATCGAGAAGGTCGCCGATCATCGCCGCCCGGCGGAGATGCGGCGACAGCAATGCGAGGAATCGACACTCCTCGGCGCTGATCACGTCGCGGCTGGCGCGCGTGGTGCAGCCGAGCAGGCCGATCCGGTCGGGCGTATGGACGAACTTGACCATGCACGCCTCGCGCAATTGCTGCGGACCAGCCCAGTTCCGGAAGAAGGGCGTCGCCTGGAGCGCGGCTTCGCTCATGCTCGACAAGGTTGCGACCGGCACGTCCATATCACCCATCACCGCCGCACGCAGGCCGGGGATGTCGTCGAAGCTATAATCCTCCTGCAGCGCCCGCATCTGGGCCGGGTCCCACGGCGATTGCGCGGCGAAGCGCCCGTGATTGTCGGTGGTGCTGGAAAGCGCGATCGTCGAATAGGCGGCGTCCATCGCCTCGGTGATGCGTGTCATCACCTCGCCCCAGCCGTCGGGGTTCAGCACGCAATCATAAATCTCGCCGATGACGGCCGACAGCTTTTCGGGGCTCAGCCGTTCGACGCGCATACTTTTGCCCCCGCTATACGCGGCCGCTCATGCGGAGCGGCGCATCGAAAAGCAACATAGGTCTACTTCCGGGTGGGCCGCGGTAGACGGCCCCGCGGCCTTCAACGCTGCAGCTTGGTCGCCAGAATCACCGACGAAGTCGTGCGCTCGACACCTTCGATCGCGCCGATGGTATCGAGCAGGTCGTTGAGGCGGTTGACGTGCGGCGCCTCGACGATGGCGATCAGGTCGTACTCGCCCGAAATCGCATAGAGGCCGGCGACTTCGGGCATCGTCACCAATTGGTCCTGCGTCGCCTGCGTCGCCTTGGGGTACAGTTTGATCATGACGTGGGCGCGGACCTGGCGGCGGTCATAGTCCTCGCCCAGCCGGACAGTGTAGCCGACGATCGTCTCCTGCCGCTCGAGCCGCTCGATGCTGCTGTAGATAGTCGTGCGCGAGACGCCCAGCGCCGTGGCGAGCTCGGACACGTTGCGCCGGGAATCCGCGCGCAGCAACGCGAGCAGCTGCAGATCGATCTCCTCCGGTGTGCGCGTGGTCATCGCGCCAGCGCCGGCGCCTTGGGCGCATCGAACAGGCGCCCGCCCGCCACGCGCGCCATGCCGGCAAAGACCGGCGCCGTGACTCGCAGGCTGGTCAGATCGAAGCCGCTGTCGGGGCCGATGCCGGTGACCCGGACCTTCTCCCAGTCGAGCGGCCTGCCCGGCTTGAGCGCGGGCTTGCCCCTGGGCTGGACCAGCCAGGCGAACCCGCCATTGCGCGTCCGCAGCTTCGCGGTGCCGTCGGCCTCGACGCACAGCGCGCTTTCCTCGTCCACCCCGATCCCGATCGCGCTGGCATCCTTCTGCCGAGCCGCGGCGAGGAAGGCGATCAGCCGCCCCAGCCGGTCGCGCGCGTTGAAATGGGTGTCGGTCACGACATGCGCGAGGCGCGGCATGTGGAGGAAGTCGGTCACCAAGGTCACCGCCGGCCCCGCCGGATCGGCGAGCGCGGTCGGGCTGTCGATGCTGCCGCCATCCATCGCGCCATAGGTGGTGCCCCCGAGGATCGCGAGCCCGGCGCTGGTGCCGGCGATCGGCCGGCCCTTGCGGACATGCGCGTTCAGCAGCCGGGCGACCGGCGTGCCTTTCCAATAGCGGACATAATTGGCCTGATCGCCGCCGGCGAGGAAGATCCCGTCGGCATGCTCCAATATTGCGAGCACGCGCGGATCGCTCGCCGCGGCGCGATCGCTGAACACGATCGTCTGGACCGACAATACGCCGCCTATGTCGCGATAGATCTCCTCGCCGGCGTCGCCCGCCCCCGATGCGCGCAGCACGACGATATGGCCGTGCCCCGCACGCTCGGCAAACCAGCGGAAGGCGCCTCGATCCCACTCGCCGCCGCCCATCAGCATCAATGCCTGCGCGGTGCGCGCGGGCGTCGGCGCGGCGACATCGCCTATCTCATAATAGGCATAGCCCGCCGGCGCCTGTGCCGATGCGGGGGCGGCCAGCAGCAAAGTGGCGAAGGTCGCCCACAGCCGCAACAGTGTCTTCATGGCCATAGCCCCCTTCAAATCGTTCGCAACAGCCGCACATTTTGCATTTTTATTGTTTCAATTTGCAGCGCAGCGATATCATTATGTCAATATAGCAAAAAGGGGATCGTGCATGCGTCATCGGATTATCGCGTCGGCACTGGCGGGTACGGCCTTTTGCGCGCTGGCGGGACAGGCGGCGGCGCAGACCGCCGTCAGTGACGGGGCGCCGCAGGATGTCGCCGCACAGGACGACGCGAACGCCGAGATCGTCGTGCTCGGCTCGCGCATTCCCCGGGTCCAGGCCGAGGGCCCGGCACCGGTCACCACGATCACGTCCGAAGACATACTGCGCAACGGCTATCAGAGTGTGCCCGACGTGCTGCGCGCGATCACCCAGAATGGCGGCGAGACGCAGAGCCAGCAGAGCTTCTCGGGCGCCGACTTCACGCCGGGTGCGCAACAAGTCGATTTGCGCGGCCTCGGCCCCAATCACACGCTGGTGCTGGTAAACGGCCGCCGCATCGCCGACTTCCCGCTGCCTTATGGCGGCAACAGCAACTTCACCGACATCTCGAACATCCCGGTCGGGCTGATCGAGCGCGTCGAAGTGCTGAGCGGCAGTGCGTCGGCGATCTACGGCTCCGACGCGATCTCGGGCGTGGTAAATTTCCAGCTCAAGTCGAAGCCCGACGGCACCCGCATCGACTATCGCGCCGGCTTCACCGAACATGGCGGGGGCAGCTCGCAGCGGCTGTCGCTCACCACCGGCTGGGAAACCGGCGGCTTCCACGGCGTCGTGGGGGTGGAACTGCTCGATCAGCGGCCGCTCTGGGCCTATCAGCGCCGCCTGCAGGATTCGTCGGCGGACAGCCCGACCACCGACTATCCGATCGCACGCCGCAACTTTCTGCGCACCGACGAGGAAGGCAATTACCTCGATCCCGGCGCCGCGGTCTGCGCCTCGCTCGCCAGCCTCAACGGCGGCACCACCTATCATGGCAGCCGTCCGGAATATGGCTACGACATCGCCAACGACGAATATGTCGACGGCCGTTATTGCGGCAGCAACGAAGCGATCGGCTATGGCACGACGATCAGCGAGCGCCGCGCCGCCAGCCTCTACGGCTCGATGGGCTATCATCTCAGCGACCAGGCCGAGCTTTTCGTCGACGTGCAGGCCAGCTATTCGAAGCTCAAGCTGTTCCGCGACGTGCTCGACTGGCAATATGTCGCGCCCGACGGCAACGAGGAAGGCACCTTCTTCAATCCCAACCTCGCACCCGACGCCACGGGGAGCGGCGATCAGCTCGACAATTGGTACCGCCTGTTCACTCCCGAGGAGATGGGCGGCCTAGACAAGGGCATGACCCGCAACCGCTCGTTCACCTACAACATCACGCCCGGCATCCGCGGCAGGCTCGGCGGCGGCAAATGGGGCTATGAGCTCGCCTACAACCATGCCGAATACAGCTCGAAGATCGGCTTCCCACAGGTCGTGATCGGCAAGGCGAACGACTTCTTCCTCGGCCCGCAGATCGGCGAGGAGAACGACTATCCCGCCTTCGACGCCGACATCGCCCGTCTCTACAAGCCGCTGTCTCCGGCCGAATACGCTTCGATCACCGCGATCTCGACCTATCGCCCCAAGACCTGGGTCAACAATGTCTCGGCGACGATCAACACCACCGAGCTCCTCCAGCTCCCCGCTGGACCGGTGGGCTTCGCGGCGGTCGCCGAAGTGGGCGATCAAGGCTATGAGATGAACCCCGATCCGCTCGCGCTCACCCAATATTATGTCGGGCTGATCGACTCGGACGGGAAAGGCACCCGCCAGCATTGGGGCGTGGGCGGCGAGCTGCGCGTACCCGCTTTCACCTTCCTCGAACTGAGCGGCGCGGGCCGCTACGATCATTACAGCTTCGCCGGAAACGGCTTCGGCAAGTTCACCTATAATCTCGGCGCCCAGCTGCGCCCGATGAAGAGCCTGTTGATCCGCGGTGCCTATGGCACCGGCTTTCGCGCGCCGGATCTGCATTATGTCTTCAAGGGGCCAGGCAACACCCATACCGGCGGCACCGATTATTATCTGTGCGGGCAGGAGGGCGAGGAGATCGGCGACTGCCAATATGACGATGTCGATTTCATCGCCCGCCACAACGGCAATCGCCGCCTGCGGCCCGAGACTTCGACCTCGCTCAATGCCGGTCTGGTCTTCCAGCCGGCCCGCAACTTCGATTTCTCGGCGGATTATTTCCGGGTGAAGATGAGGAACCAGGTCCTCAACATGCGGATCGACACGATCCTGCGCGACGAGGCGGCATGCCGGCCCGGCCCGGGCGGCGGCGCCCCCGAAGCCGATCCGACCGCGCCGACCTGCGTCGATGCCATCGCCCGGGTCCAGCGTTATGCAGGCGGCGCGCTCGACGGCGAGATCCAGTCGGTGTCGATCAACCCGATCAACATCGCCGAAGAGACCACCGACGGCATCGACATCGCCATGCACCTCCGCGTGCCGACGGCCGGGATCGGGCAATTCTCGCTCGCCGCGAGCTACACCCATGTGTTCAACCACACGATCCGCCAATATCCGGGCGACGCGCAGATCGACAAACTGGCGTTCGACAGCGGCTATTACATCCCGCGCGACAAGGGCACCGCCAGCCTGACCTGGGATCTCGGCCGCTTCTCGACCACGCTCAACGGCCAGCGGCTGAGCAGGCTGCCCAATTACGCCGAGGAAGCCTATATAAAGGCGAGCTACCTGTTCAATCTGTCGGCACAATATGATCTGAGTGATCGGCTGCGCGTGTCGGGCACGGTCAACAATCTGTTCGACCAGAACCCGATCAAGGACCGGACCTATAGCGGCTATCCCTATTACGACATTTCGTGGTTCGACGGGGTGGGCCGCAGCTTCTATGTCCAGCTGACCTGGAAGATGGGCGGAGCGAAACTGTGATGCGCAGACACCTGCTTGCGATGGCGTCGGCGGCGATGCTGGCGGCGATGCTGGCCGCGGTGCCTGCGGCGGCGCAGCTGTCGCCGGCCGAAAAGGTCATGGATCGTACGGTGGACGCGCGGTTCGAGGCATCGGTGGCGCTGCTCCACAAGCTGGTCGACCAGAATAGCGGCACGCTCAACCTCGATGGCGTCACAAAAGTCGGGGTGATGATGCGCGCCGAGCTCGAGGCGCTCGGCTTCGCGGTGGAATGGAAGCCGATGGCGGCAGTCGGCCGCGCGGGCCACCTCATCGCGGTCCACCGCGGCCATCCGGGACGCAAGCGCATCCTGCTGATCGGGCATCTCGACACGGTTTTCGAGCCGGGCTCGCCGTTCCAGAAGTTCGTCCGCAAGGGGGACTTCGCCGAAGGCCCCGGCGTCGGCGACGACAAAGGCGGCATGGTGGTGATCGTCGCAGCACTGCAGGCGATGAAGGCCGCGGGGACGCTCGACGGCGCCAATATCGACATCGTGCTGACCGGCGACGAGGAGGATTCGGGCAGTCCGCTGACAATCGCCCGCGCCGACCTGATCGCCGCGGGCAAGCGCGCCGATGTCGCACTCGATTTCGAAGGGCTGGTGACGCAGGACGGCAACGACATGGGATCGATCGCGCGCCGCTCGGCGATCGACTGGACGCTGACCGCCACGGGCAAGACCGGCCACTCGTCGTTGATCTTCACCCCCGATCAGGGCGACGGCGCAGTCAACGAACTCGTCCGGATCCTCGCGGCGTTCCGGCAAGAGCTGCCCGAACCCAATCTGACGTTCAACGCCGGCGTCGTCGCCGCAGGCAGCAGCGCGTCGATCGACCCGAGCGGCACCGCGGCGGCCGCAGGCAAGACCAACATCATCCCCGCCACTGCGATCGCCCTCGGCGATTTCCGCACGCTCAGCGAAGAGCAGACCGCGCGGGTGCGCGCAAAGATGGAACGCATTGTCGCCGCTCACGCGCCCGGCACCGACGCGAAGATCACATTCGGCGAGGGCTATCCGGCAATGGCGCCGACCGCGGGCAACAAGGCGTTGCTCGCCGCGCTCAACCATGTGAACCGCGATCTCGGCCTCGCCGAGATGCAGCCGCTCGACCCGCTCAGGCGCGGCGCGGGCGACATCTCGTTCGTCGCGTCCGATGTCGACAGCCTTGCGGGGCTCGGCACGCTCAGCAGCGGGGATCACACCCCGGGCGAAACGGTCGACCTGCGCAGCATCCGCCGCCAGGCAAAGCGCGCCGCGATCCTCATCACGCGCCTCAGCGCCGAACGCGCAGCGACGACGCGCTGACTCGATCTCTCACCGGCAACGCTCGCTGCCGGCCGACATGAAACGCCCCCCGTCCCTGCAAGCAGGACGGGGGTTCATCCGTCGCGCGTCACATCAAATGTTTCGTTCCCGGTCCGATCTAGATCATTTGCTATGGACTCGAAGTCGCCGGAGAGTAACCTCGCGCAGGTCTGATCTGAATCAAAATCGAGTCGCGCGGGGCAAAGTCTCACCCGAGATGTCGGGTGATGCAATGCGATCGGGGATTAGGGCAATATTGCAATTCTGATGACGCGCGCGGTGCTTCCGCGGCGTGTCGCAGTCATGTTTTCAAGCTCTTGCGGGCAGATACTGCTCGTGCGCCGCGAACGATACGAGGAGACGGACGTGCCCACCTATACCGGCAATAATGGTAACAACACCATCAACGGTTCCAACGGCAACGATACCATCTATGGTCTCGGTGGGAACGATCGTCTCTTTGGCCGTGGCGGCAACGACACCATCTATGGTGGCACCGGCAACGACCATATCGAGGGCAATGACGGCAACGACACGCTCTACGGCGAAGATGGCAACGACGATATTTTCGGCGGCACCGGCAACGACACGATCAGCGGCGGCTCGGGCAGCGACACGCTCTACGGCGACGCCAATGACGACACGCTGACCGGCGGCACCGGCAATGACGAACTGCGTGGCGGCAGCGGCAACGATACGCTGGACGGCGGCGGCGACGATGACCAGCTCTCGGGCGGCACCGGCAACGACGTGCTGAACGGCGGCGACGGCAACGACCAGCTCTCCGGCGAGGACAATGACGACCAGCTCTCGGGCGGCAATGGCAACGACACGCTCTATGGCGGCAACGGCAACGACACGCTGACCGGCGGCGCGGGGCTCGATTATATCGATGGCGGCGCGGGCACCGACACTGCAGTCTATTCGGGCTCGCTGGCCGATTACGCCATCTATCGCCTCGGCCCGATCACCGGCGTGGTCCATAACGGCGTGGGCGGCCCGGGCTCGGGCGCGGACGGCGCCGATCTGCTGGTCTCGGTCGAGCGGCTGCAATTCGCCGACGTCACCATCGATCTCACCGGGAACAACGCGCCGATCGCATCGAACGACGCGGTTGCGCTCACCGAGGATGCCGGCAGCTACAATAGCGGCGCGGCGAGCGTGCTCGACAACGATTTCGACTTCGAAGGCGACACACTGACCGCCACTCCCGGCGTGTTCAACGGCACCTATGGCACGCTGACCCTCAACGCCAACGGCACCTATAATTACGTGCTCAACGTCACGGCGCAGACGCTCGCGCAGGGACAAGTGGTGCAGGACAGCTTCACCTACACCGCGTCCGACGGCAGCGCCTCGGATACCGCCAATCTGGTCTTCACCATCATCGGCCTCAACGACGCGCCGGTCGCGCATCCGGACGCGGCGACGACCAGCGAGAATGCCAGCGTGCTGATCGACGTCCGCGCCAACGACACCGATGTCGACAATGGCGCGGTGCTCACGGTCACTTCGGCTTCCGCGCCCGCCGGCCAGGGCATTGCATCGGTGGTCGCCAATCAGGTCCAGTTCGCTCCCGGCGGCGACTTCGACCATCTCGCGGTCGGCGCCACTGCCAGCGTGACGGTGAACTACACGATCCAGGACCAGTTCGGCGCCGCGTCCGCCTCGACCGTGACGATCACCGTCACCGGCACCAATGACGGCCCGGTCGCCAATCCCGACACCGCCGCGACGGGCGAGAACGCCAGCGTCCTGATCAACGTTCTCGCCAACGATGCCGATGCCGATGACGGCGCGGTGCTCACCGTCACGGCCGCTGCGGCGCCCGCCGGCCAGGGCACCGCGACGGTGGTCGCCAATCAGGTCCAGTTCGCTCCCGGCGCGGACTTTGATTACCTCGCGGTCGGCGAAAGCACATTGGTGACCGTCAGTTATTCGATCACCGACGAGCACGGCGCGACTTCCGCCTCGACCATTGCTGTCACCGTCACCGGTACCAACGATGCGCCGACCATCGACGCCGGTGGCACCGACGCCATCGGCGCGGTCACCGAACTGCCCAATGGCGATCCCAACGAGGATGCCTTCACGCATCAGGATAGCGGCACGATCGCGTTCGACGATCTGGATCTCAGCGACACCCACAGCGCGAGCTTCGCGCCCCAGGCCGGCGGCTATCTCGGCACGTTCAGCCTCGATCCGGTAAATCAGGCCGGCGACACTGTCGGCTGGGACTTCGAGGTCGACGACAGCGCGATCGACTTCCTCGACGAAGGCGAGACGCTGACCCAGACCTACACCGTCACGGTCGCCGACGGCCATGGCGGCACCACCACGCAGGACGTCACCGTCACCATCACCGGCGAAGGCGACAATCTGCCGCCCGACGCAGTCGACGATGCCTATGCGGTGACCGGCAATGCCACGCTCACCGTCGATGCCAATGACGGCGTGCTCGCCAACGACACCGACGACAATGGCGTCGGCACCGGCCCCGGCGAAGCCTCGGTCACGGCGTTCGACGCGACTTCGGCCAATGGCGGCACGGTGACCGTCAACCCGGACGGCTCGTTCAGCTACGAGCCCGCCGTCGGGTTCACCGGGAGCGACAGCTTCACCTACACGCTCACCGACGCCGACGGCGAAACCGACACCGCGACGGTGACGGTCAATGTCGGACCCGCGCAGGTGTGGTTCATCGACAATGCCGCGATCGGCAGCTCTAATCTCGGCACCCAGGCCGATCCGTTCACGTCGCTCGCGGCGTTCAACGCGGCGCAAGGCACGCCCGACGGCCCCGGTACCGGCGACACCATCTATCTGCGCGAAGGCACTGGCACCTATGCCGAAGCCGACGGCATCAACCTGCTCGACGGCCAGACGCTGGTCGGCGGCGGCCAGGATCTGGTGATCGGCGCGGAGACGATCGAACAGGGCACCGGTCGGCCGACGATCGTCACCACCGGCGGCACCAACAACGGCGTCGATCTCGCCCAGAACAACCAGGTGTCGGGCCTCGACATCGGCGACACCACCGGCGCCGGGCTGGCCGACAGTGGCGGCAGCGTCGGCAGCCTCGTGATCAGCGACGTCGCCAAATCGGGCGCGGGCCAGATCGCCGACATCGACCAGGGCGGCACGCTGAACGTTACACTCAACAGCGCCGCGTCGACGGCGTCCGCCGGGGGCGCGATCGACCTTGCCGGAGTCGGCGGCAGCTTCACCGTCACCGGCACGACGACGATCACCGGTGCGCATAGCGGTGGCGGCATCGACATCACCGGCACGTCGCTCACCGCGACCTTCGCCGGCGGCGGCACCGTCTCGACCGCGACCGCCACTGCGGTGAACTTCGTCGGCAACACCGGCGCGCTCGCGCTCGGCGGCGGGCTCGACATCGTCACCACCAGCGGCGCGGGGCTCAATGCAAGCGGCGGCGGCACGGTGACCGCCACCGGCGCCGGCAACAGCGTCACGTCGGCAGGCGGCGTTGCAGTAAGCGTGATCGGCACAGCGATCGGCGCCGCCGATCTCACGTTCGAGAGCATCTCGGCCAATGGCGGGAGCTACGGCATCCGCCTGGGCGGCACCGGCGCCGATGGCGGGCTCCACATCACCGGCACCGGCGCCGTCGACGGCTCGGGCGGTACCCTTCAGAATATCGGCATCCGGGGCATCGAAGCGATCGACACCGCCGAGCTCGAACTGGGCAACATGACGCTGACCAACGCCAACACCGTCCACGGCGTCTCGACCGATCTCGACCTCAGCGCATCGAACGCCGCGATCTACCTTAGCGACGTGGACGGTGTGACGCTCGGTAATGTCAACATCAACGGAGTCGCCGACACCGGTATCGTCGGCGTCGACGTCGCCGATTTCGTGATGGACGACAGCTCGATCACCGAGGCCGGCAACGCCGTCCACGAAAGCGGCATCGAATTCATCAATCTGTCGGGGAATTCGTCGATCTCGGACACCGAGATCGCCTTCGCCGAAACCAACGGCCTAGACATCGTCAACACCGACGTCGATCTCAACCTCGCCCTGAACAACGTCACTTTCCGCGACAGCCAGACGACCAACTCGGGCGGCCCGGTCAACCCCAATGGCGATGGCGGTTTCCAATTCCGCAGCTTCAGCACCGGTGCCGGCGCGCCGGTCACCAATATCGACATCATCGACAGCGATTTCGTGCGGCTGCGAACCCAGGCGATCCAGATCATCGGCGACCATGACAGCATCGTCAGCGTCGACATCATCGACAACCAGATCGACAGCGAAGCCGATATCGGCAGCGGCATCGATCTGAACGCCAGCGGCACCGCGCAATTCGCCTTCAACGTCATCGGCAACACCGTCCAGAGCCGCGGCGGCAACGCGATCAACGTCACATCCTTTGGCGGTGCCGATATCGAAGGGCGGATCAACGACAACGTCGTCACAGCCAACGGGTCAGGCTCGGGTATCCGGGTCCTTACCCAGGACAATGGCAGTACCGCCATCGTCGAGGCGCGCGACAACAGCGTCACGATGGGCAACGGCAATGGCAGCTCGGCAGTGGACGCGCAGGCACGCACCGGCAATGCCCGGCTCGATCTCACGCTGGACAACAATACGCTCGATTCGAACCCCGGCGCGCTCGCCGATATCAACATCACCGCGGGCTCCTCGACGGCCGGCGAGACCGCGCAGGTCTATGCCAACATCATCAACAACGACGTTCTCGCCGGCGGCCCGGCCAATCTGCTGCGGCTGCGCACCTCGGATCTCGACGGCACCTCCGATCCGCGCATCTTCCTGCAGGGCTTCGTCGAAGGCGGACCCGGACTCGACGACGACGCCGTCGCGACATGGAACGCCAACGGCAACACCCCCGTGGCGACGCCCGCGAACGTCAACGTGACCCAGACCGGTGGCGCGACCGCGCCGGGCGCGGGAACCGCGCTCGTCCCGGACAATCCACTGCCGATGCCCGGATTCGCGGCGTTCGACGCCGACGACGCGCTGTTCCTGTTTCTCGACGCAAGCCCCCCCCACCCGCTCGCGGAAGCGTTTGCGAGCCCGGTGAATGCGTTTGAATGGAGCGAGACCGATCATCAAACGGTCTCGAATTACTATTCGGATCTGATGCTGCTCTGACGGGCAAGAATAGCCCTCTCCCCGCTTGCGGGGAGAGGGAGCGGCGCCTCAACCCTGTGATGCGAAATGCGCCGTCAGATCGAAGCTGTCGCCGTCGAATATGGTACGGACATAAGTGATCGTCTCGGCCTCGCGCCACGTCCAGCGCTCAAGCACGAGACAGGGCTTGTCCGTGTCCAATTCGAGCAAAATCGCCGTATCGCCAGCGGGCGCGGCGGTGATGCGGTGTTCGGCCTCGGTCCAGGGAACATGCGCGAGCAGCCAGCTGCCCGGGGGATCGATCGCGAAGTCGGCGTCCATGGCGTCGGGCACCGCGGCAAGATTGATCAGCCGCTCCTCCACCGCATAAGGCCGCGCATCGGCGAGGTGCACGCAGCGCAGCGACAGCAGCTTGCCGTGCGACAGACGCAGCGGCGCCGCACTCGGGCTGTCGGCCCCCAGCACGCTGCGCGTCACCAGCCGCAGGGCATAGACGTGCCCGCGCTTCTCGATCTCCTCGCGGATATCGGGGATCCGCAGCGCCGCCATGTGGATCCGCGGCCGCGTCACGAACGAGCCGCGCCGCCGCTGCCGCGCGATCAGCCCGGCGCTCGCCAATGCCGACAGCGCCTTGTTCACCGTCATCCGCGCGCAGCCATATTCGGCCATCAGTTCGTGCTCGAACGGAATGCGGTCGCCCGGGCGCAGTGCACCCGACATGATCCGGTTCTCGATCGCGCTGCGGATGACTTGATAAAGCGGGCGGGCATCGGTCACAGGATGGCGAGCCTCGCGAGCGTCGCCGCATAGCGCCGCACCACCCCCGCGCGCGCGACATGCCGTCCGCCCCGGACCTTTTGCCGCCCGCCACACCAAACCCCATCGATCATGCCGCCGCCATTCGCGAATACAAAGGCATCAAGCAATGCGTCTCCAGCCCGGTCCGCGAGCGTTGGATGCGACCGATCGAGCGTCACGAAGTCGGCACGCGCGCCGGGCGCAAGACCATGATCCGCACCGCCTAGCGCCTGTGCCCCACCCCGCCCCGCGGCGTCGAACAGCGTCCGCCCGGTCGAAGGGCTGTCGTCACTCGACAGCAGATTGCGCGCCCGATGCGTCAGCCGCTGCGAATATTCGAGGCTGCGCAGTTCCTGGGCCAGATCGATCAGCACGTTCGAATCCGATCCCACCCCGAAGCGCCCGCCCGCGGCGGACAACTCGGCCGCGGGGAACACACCATCGCCCAGATTGGCTTCGGTGATCGGGCACAGGCCGACCACCGCGCCGCTGCGCGCGATCCCGTCCAGCTCCGCCGAGGTCGCGTGCGTCGCATGCACCAGGCACCAACGCGCATTCACCGGCGCATTGGCGAGCAGCCATTCGACCGGCGCCGCGCCGCTATGGCGCAGGCAATCGTCCACTTCGCCGGTCTGTTCGGCGATATGGATATGCACCGGCCCCCGCCCGCCGACCGCCAGTGCGGCGTAGAGGCCTTCCGGAGTGACGGCGCGCAAGCTGTGCGGCGCAACCCCGACCCGGGCGTCGGCAAGTCCCGCCACCGCCGCGCGCGACGCCTCGATCAATCGCGCATAGCCGTCGGCATCGTGGATGAATCGCCTTTGCTCGGGCCTGGGCGGCACCCCGCCAAAGCCCGAGGTCATGTACAGCACCGGCAGCAAGGTCAGCCCGATCCCGGTCTCCGCCGCGGCGGCGGCGAGTCGCCCGCCCATCTCCGCCGGATTGGAGAAGGGCGTGCCGTCGCGGTCGTGATGGACATAGTGGAATTCGCCCACCCGCACGAAGCCCGCCTCGAGCATCTCGATAAATGCGAGCGCGGCGATTGCCTCAATCTCATCGGGCCCGATTGCATTGGCAAAGCGGTACATGGTGTCGCGCCAGGTCCAGAAGCTGTCCGCGCCCGGCCCGCGGCGCTCGGCCATCCCCGCCATGCCGCGCTGGAATGCGTGACTGTGCAGGTTCGCGATGCCGGGCAGAGCGATTCCGTGCCGCTCGTCCTCCGCTTCGCGCGCCGAATCGGGGGCCAGCGTGACGATCCGGCCGTCCTGCACGGTCATGCGAACGCGCTCCGCCCATCCATCCGCCAGCAGCGCCGCCTCGAACCACCAGGACTGCATCGCCACCCCTTCCAAATCGTGTCGCCGATAAATGTATAGACATTTCCGCCGGCATGATAGAGGATCGATTCCAGTCGCTTCGAGGAGGTCAGGGCGTGCGCGTCGAGCAGCTGTGGAGCAACGCCAGACTGGCCACGCTGCGCGGCGATCTTCCCGGTCTCGGCGTGATGGAGGACGGCCTGATCGCCGCCACCGGCGAGTCCATCGTCTATGCCGGCCCCCGCGCCGAGGCCCCCGCCTTCGACGCCGGGACTGTGCACGATTGCGCCGGGCGCTGGATCACGCCCGGGCTGATCGATTGCCACACGCACCTCGTATATGCCGGCAATCGCGCGCGCGAGTTCGAGCTGCGGCTGGCCGGCGCGAGCTACGAAGCGATCGCCCGCGCCGGCGGCGGCATCGTCTCGACCATGACCGCGACTCGCGCCGCCAGCCGGGAGCAGCTGATCGCCGAAGCCCTGCCCCGCCTCGACGCGATGCTGGTCGAGGGCCTCACCACGGTCGAGATCAAGTCCGGCTACGGCCTCTCGCCGGCGGACGAAATCAAGATGCTCGAAGCCGCCCGCGCGCTCGGCGAAGCGCGTCGGGTGGGGATCGCCGCCACCTTCCTCGGCGCGCATGCTTTGCCCCCGGAATTCGCCGGAGACCCGGACGGCTATGTCGATCTGGTCTGCAACGAGATGATCCCTGCCGTCGCCGGGCTCGCCGACGCAGTCGACGCCTTTTGCGAAGGGATCGGCTTCAACACCGATCAGGTACGCCGGGTCTTCGAAGCCGCAGCCGCGCACGGCCTGCCGGTCAAGCTCCACGCCGAACAGCTCTCCAATCTCCACGGCGCCGCACTCGCCGCCGCATTCGGCGCCCTCTCGGCCGATCATCTCGAACATCTCGACGAAGCGGGCATCGACGCGATGGCGCGCGCGGGCACGGTCGCGGTGCTGCTCCCCGGCGCCTTCTATTTCACGCGCGAGGCGCGCCTCCCCCCGATCGACGCGCTCCGCACCGCCGGTGTTCCGATCGCCGTGGCGACCGACTGCAATCCCGGCACCTCGCCGCTCACCTCGCCCCTGCTCGCGATGAACATGGCCGCGACCCTGTTCCGCCTCACCGTCGACGAATGCATCGCCGGCATGACCCGCGAAGCCGCGCGCGCGCTCGGCCGGCTCGACACCATCGGCACGCTCGAGCCCGGCAAACGCTGCGATCTCGCGATCTGGGACATCAAGGAACCGGCCGAGCTCGTCTACCGTATGGGCTTCAACCCGCTCCATGCCCGCATCTTTGGAGGACGAACATGATCGTGCCCGGTGCAGTGCCGCTCGAGCAATGGCGCAGCATCTATCGGGGCGCCGATGCGCGGCTCGATCCCGCCTGCCGCGAAGCCGTGCAACGCGCCGCCGATACGATCGCGCGGATCGCCGCGGGGGACCTTGCCGTGTACGGCGTCAACACCGGCTTCGGCCTGCTCGCCAGCATCCGCATCGAACCGGCCGATCTCGACACGCTCCAGCGCAATCTCGTCCTCTCGCATGCCGCCGGGGTAGGCGATCCGATGCCACGCCCCGTTCTGCGCCTGATGATGGCGCTCAAGCTGGCGAGCCTCGGCCGCGGCGCCTCGGGCGTCCGCCTCGCGACGATCGACCTGCTCGAAGCGATGCTGGCGCGCGATCTCTTGCCCGTGGTTCCGGCGCAGGGTTCGGTCGGCGCCTCGGGCGACCTCGCGCCGCTCGCGCACATGACTGCGGCGATGATCGGCGTCGGCGAGATCGACACCCCCGCCGGGCGGCTTCCCGCCGAACAGGCATTGCGCGATGCCGGCCTGGCCCCGCTGGCGCTCGGCCCCAAGGAAGGGCTGGCGCTGCTCAACGGCACGCAATTCTCCTGCGCCTATGCGCTCGCCGGCCTCTTCGAGGCAGAGGCGCTGCACGCGGCCGCGCTCGTCGCCGGCGCGCTCTCCACCGAAGCCGCCAAGGGCTCGGACACGCCGTTCGACCCGCGTATCCACGAACTGCGCGGGCATCGCGGCCAGATCGAGGTTGCCGCGATGCTTCGCGCGATGATGCACGGCTCCCCCTTGCGCGCCTCGCATCGCGAAGACGACAAGCGCGTCCAGGACCCCTATTGCCTGCGCTGCCAGCCGCAGGTGATGGGCGCCGCGCTCGATCTGCTCCGCCAGGCCGCGACCACCTTGGGAACCGAAGCGAACAGCGTTTCGGACAACCCGCTCGTCTTCGCCGACACCGACGAAGTGCTGTCGGGCGGCAATTTTCACGCCGAGCCCGTCGCCTTCGCCGCCGACATGATCGCAATGGCCTTGTGCGAGATCGGTTCGCTGTCAGAGCGCCGGCTGGCGATGCTGGTCGATCCCGCATTGTCCGGTCTTCCCGCCTTCCTCACCCCGCGCCCGGGGCTCAATTCGGGCTTCATGATCCCGCAGGTCACCGCCGCCGCTCTGGTCTCCGAGAACAAGCAGCGTGCCTGGCCGGCCAGCGTCGATTCGATCCCGACCTCGGCCAATCAGGAAGACCATGTCTCGATGGCCGCACACGGCGCCCGCCGGCTGATGGCGATGGCCGACAATACCGGCCACGTGATAGGGATCGAATTGCTCGCCGCCGCGCAGGGCTATGACTTCCACGCGCCGATCGAGAGCAGCGCCGCGATCCACGCGGTCCACCGCCACGTCCGTGGCGCCGTCGCGCATCTCGACGACGACCGCTATTTCCACCCCGACATCGCCGCCGCCGCGCAGGTCGTCCGCTCGGGAAAGCTGCGCGAGATCGCCGAAGCGCATGCCGTCCCCGTCCCCGCGGTCGCGCATGGCTAAGGATTGGCTCCATGTCCGCCGCGGGACCGCGCCGCTAGTGCTCGGCATGCCGCACACCGGCACCCATATCCCCGACGATCTCGCCCCGCGCTTCGTCTCCTTATGGCGCGCGCGCAAGGACGCCGACTGGTGGATCGACCGGCTCTATGTCTTCGCCGAGGATATGGACGCGACGATCGTCCGCACCAGCCTCTCGCGCAGCGTCATCGACGTGAACCGCGACCCCTCCGGCGCGTCGCTCTATCCGGGTCAGACCACCACCGAGCTTTGCCCGACCACCACCTTCGACGGCGAGTCGCTCTACGTGCCCGGCCAGGAACCCGGCGTGGCGGAGATCGCCGAACGCCGTGATCGCTGGCTGACGCCCTATCACACCGCAATTTCAGCCGAGCTTGTCCGTCTGCGCGACCTGCACGGCCATGTCGTCCTCTACGATTGCCACTCGATCCGCAGCCACATGCCCCGCCTGTTCGACGGCGAACTCCCCCAGTTCAACATCGGCACCAACAACGGCGTGACCTGCGATCCCGCGCTCGAACAGGCGGTCGAGCGCGCCTGCGCCGCCACCGGGCGCTCGCTGGTGGTCAACGGCCGCTTCCGCGGCGGCTACACCACCCGTCATCACGGCCGCCCCGAAACCGGCGTGCACGCGATCCAGATGGAACTCGCCTGCCGCGGCTATCTCGACGAGCCAGACACGCCCGACGAGACCAACTGGCCGACGCCGTATGACGCCACGCGCGCCGCGCCGCTTGCGACGCATCTCCGGAACATCCTCGCCGCCTGCCTCGACTGGAAGACGACATGACCACCCGCCGCGACAACAGCCGCAACATCCGCGCCGCACGCGGCACCGAATTGAGCGCGAAGAGCTGGCTCACCGAAGCCCCCCTGCGCATGCTGATGAATAATCTGGATCCCGAGGTCGCGGAAAGACCGGAGGAACTGATCGTCTATGGCGGGATCGGCCGCGCCGCGCGCGATTGGGAGAGCTATGACGCGATCGTCGCCAGCTTGCGACGGCTCGAAGACGACCAGACCCTGCTGATCCAGTCGGGCAAGCCGGTCGGCATCTTCCGCACTCATGCCGACGCGCCCCGGGTGCTGCTCGCCAATTCGAACCTCGTACCGCACTGGGCCAATTGGGAGCATTTCAACGCGCTCGATCGCAAGGGTCTGATGATGTACGGCCAGATGACCGCCGGCAGCTGGATCTATATCGGCAGCCAAGGCATCGTTCAGGGCACCTACGAGACCTTCGCCGAAATGGGCCGCCAGCATTTCGGCGGCAGCCTGCAAGGCCGCTGGATCCTCACCGCCGGGCTCGGCGGCATGGGCGGCGCTCAGCCGCTCGCCGCGACGATGGCCGGCGCCTCGTGCATCGCCGTCGAATGCCAGCCCTCGCGGATCGAGATGCGGCTCAAGACCGGCTATCTCGACGCCCAGGCCGCGACGATCGAGGAAGCGCTCGCCATCGTCACGGAAGCCCACGCCGCCGGCAAGGCCGTCTCGGTCGGCCTGCTCGGCAATGCCGCGGAGATCTACCCCGAGATGGTCCGCCGCGGCATCCGCCCCGATGCCGTGACCGACCAGACCTCGGCGCACGATCCGCGCAACGGCTATTTACCCGCAGGCTGGAACCTCGACCGATGGGAACGCGCCCGCGCCGACGATCCCGAAGGCCTCGACAAGGCCGCCCGCGCCTCGATGGCGATCCACGTCCGCGCGATGCTCGACTTCCACGGACAAGGCGTCCCGACGGTCGATTACGGCAACAACATCCGCCAGATGGCTTTCGAGGAGGGCGTCACCGACGCATTCGACTTCCCCGGCTTCGTCCCCGCTTATATCCGCCCGCTTTTCTGCCGCGGAATCGGTCCGTTCCGCTGGGTGGCGCTGTCGGGCGATCCCGAGGACATCTGGAAGACCGACGCCAAGGTGAGGGAATTGCTTCCCGACAACCAGCATCTCCACAACTGGCTCGACATGGCGCGCGACCGCATCCACTTTCAGGGCCTGCCGGCGCGGATCTGCTGGGTGGGCCTGGGGGACCGCCACCGCCTCGGCCTCGCCTTCAACGAAATGGTCGCCAGCGGTGAACTCAAGGCCCCGATCGTCATCGGCCGCGACCATCTCGATTCGGGTTCGGTCGCCTCGCCGAACCGCGAAACCGAGAAGATGCAGGACGGCTCCGACGCCGTCTCGGACTGGCCGCTGCTCAACGCCCTGCTCAACACCGCCAGCGGCGCGACCTGGGTGTCGCTCCATCACGGTGGCGGGGTCGGCATGGGCTTCTCGCAGCATTCGGGAATGGTGATCGTCTGCGACGGCACCCGGGACGCCGCCCGCCGGATCGAACGCGTGTTGTGGAACGACCCCGCCACCGGCGTGATGCGTCACGCCGATGCAGGCTACGAAATCGCGCTGGATTGCGCCCGCGAGCAGGGTCTCGATTTGCCAGGCATCCTCGGCTGAATCACGGCCGCAGCGAACACCCCGCCGCCACGCGCACCGGGCTGCACCGTGCCATTGCCTTGTCGGGCAGCGTCACGACGAAGCCGGCCTGCAACGGATCGGGCGCGCCGGGGTAATAATCAGTGCTGATCGCCTGCGCCCCACTCGCCATTGCCGCACGTGCCTTGGCGAAATCGCGGGTGCGTGCCTCGACGGTATTGGCGTCGGTGCGGGTTCGTACGATCACGCCCTCGGCGACCCACTTGCGGATCTTCTCGCCGTCCAACAGCGGATCCTGGACGATCTGCACCGCCGCCTCGGGTTCGCCATCGGGATACCAGCCGAACATTGCCCGCCCGGCCAACGACGGATGCTCCGCGCGATAGGCATTCGACACCGCGGCGCGCACGTCGAGCAACACGTAGATCCGTCCCCGCGTCGCCTTCAGCGTCGGCCAGCCGCGCGTCCGCACCGCGTCACGCAGCGTCGGCGCGCTCCCGCGCACCTCGTCGGGCGTGATCAGCCGCTTGCCCGGCAGCACCGAACGGATCTCGCCGTCCAGCGCATCGAGCAGCGCCTTGTCGTCGAGCGCCAAGGGACTGGTGATCCCCGGCCGGCCCGAAGGCGTGTCGGCGGCGTTGATCGTGATCATGATCGGCAGATGGTTCGGATGCGCCCGCGACCAGCGATCGACTTCGCGCAAACACCCGACCAAAGTCGCGCAGGTGCTCAGATAATCCACATCGGGGATGTGGAACACCTTGAACCCCGGCTTCAGCATCGCCGCGCGATCGAAGCCGGTGACTTCGCCGGCCGCCTTGGCCCAGGCTTCCCCCTTGGGATCGGCATAGCGGCCGCCCTCGGGATCCGCGAAGATGTCGAGCTCGAACTGGCGCACGCCGGCATCGAGCTGGTTCGTAAGCGGCACATGGTAATAATCGAGCCCGTCGGCCGATTTCGAGTCCATCGCGCGCAGCTTCGCCATTACCGCGGCGGGGATGCGTGCCTTGAAGCTGTTGTGCGAGCCGACGACCTGGACGTCGTTCATCGTCTGCGGGGCCGCCGCCGCGCCGGCCGAAGCCAGCGCAGCGACAGCTAGGATCGCCTTGAGCATCAGAACTCCGTCCGCACGCCGAACAGGATCGTCCGGCCCCAATAATGGATCTCGTTATAGCGGATCGGATCGTCGCTGTAGCTATACTGCCGTGCGCCGGCGATGTTGATCGCCTCGAGGCTGACCGTCGTCTTGTCGGTCACCCGGAACGAGAGGTTCCCGTCCAGCGAACCGAACGCGTCGATATAGCTCGGCGTGTTCGTGGTGCTGCCGGTGCCCGCCAGATATTTGTCGCGCCACACATAAGAAAGCCGCGCCGAGACCGGGCCGTAATCGTAAAAGCCGACGAGGTTGAAGCTGTTCTTCGACAGCCCGATCAGCTGATCCTCGATCGTTCGCGCGCCGGCAGTGTAGTTCGCCTGCACCGAAGTGTGGGTGTACGATGCCTGGATGCCCAGCCCATCGAGCGGCTTCGGCAGGAAAGTGAACACCTGGTTGTACGCCGCCTCGGCGCCGTAAACCTTCGCGTCGCCGCCATTGACCTGCGTGCTCAGCAGGATCGTGCCGCGGCCGGGGATCTCGACGTTGATGTTCTGCGCAGTGATGTAATTGTCCATCGCCTTGTAGAACAAGGCCGCAGTCAGCGAGCCCTTGCGATTGAAATACCATTCGAGCGAGCCGTCGAACTGCGTCGCGAGGAAGGGCACGAGATCGGGATTGCCGCCGCTTCCGGTCGCGGCGTCGGTCGAGACGCTGATCTGCGGCGCGCTCTGGGTGACGTTGGGCCGGGTGAGCACACGGCTGGCGGCGAGGCGTGCGATGAGCGTCGGGCTCAGCTCGGCGCGCAGATTGAAGCTCGGCAGCCAGTTGTTGAAGGTCTTGGGGAAGCTCGCCGGAGTTGGCGTGGTGCCAAGGGTCAGCGTGCCGCTCGCCACCTGATCGGTGTGGACATAGCGGATGCCAACATTGCCGGTGATGCTCGATCCCACCGCATAATCGGCGCGGACATAGCCGCTCGCGGTCTTCTCGGTCACCACATAAGAGGCGCGACGGTCGCCCGCCGACAGCGGCGCATTGGCCACCGCATCGGTGAACAATTTGTCGTAGAACACGCTGGTTATCGGCACGATCCAGTTGCGCGGTCCATTGCCTGACACGCCACTCAGGAAATCGTCGAACGGCAACGCTTCATAGCCATCTGGCGCGAAGGTCAGCAGCTGCGTGCCGGCCGCGGGAGTCACGGTGAAGTCGCGGCGCCGGTAATCGCGCTTGCGCCAGTGATATTCGCCGCCGGCGGCGATCCTGGTCAGGAAGCCGTCCATCTGATGGCCGACATCGAGCCGCGCATACCAGTCCCAGTCCTTGCTGTTCTTGGGGGCGATGTTGAACGGATAGAGCGTGAAGTTGGCCGGATTGGTCGGGTCGACCGTGGTGGTGAAGGTCGGGATCACCTTATACCCGCCCGTCGCGTCGTAGGTCAGCGGCGCGTTGAACTGAATGCGGCTGCGCACCGTGCCCACGTCGTAGCTCGGGTGAAAGCTGTGCGCGTACGACCAATTGACGTTGGCTGTGACATCCCAACCCTCGGGCTTCCAGCTCTGCTTGAGTCCGACGCTGAGCAGGTCGTGGCGATTGAGGCTGTATTCGCGCGTGCCCATGAAGCGCACATTGTTGATCGTCGCGGCGACCACGGTGTTCCCGTCGAGCTTGACCGATCCGGGGACGATCGAAACGCCGGGAACGCCGGAACCACCGGCATCGTCGGGATAGATGTCGAGGCCGAACTCGTCATAAGCGACGTCGAGCCGCGTGCCGAGCACGTCGAGCGTGGTCTCGAGCTCGTCCGAGGGCTTCCACTGGGCAGAGATCAGCCCCGAATAGCGCTCGCGCTTCTCGGTCTCGATCGTCGGACGCGTGCGGATGGGGGTGTACAAGCCTGCCGGAAGCCCGCCGGCTGCAGGGGCGGTGAACCTGTTCAGGATCCAGCCGTTATTGTACCAGCGGTCATTGCGGACGGCCTTGGACCAATATTGCGCGCCGGCGAGCAGGCCGAAGGTGCCGTCTTCCGACTTATAGCTGGTCAGTGCGGTGGCGTTGGGCTTCACCTTGTCGGTCATCGTCGTGTAGGTGCCGCGCAGATTGAGCGTGGTCTTGGTGCCGACCTCGAGCGGGCGGAAGGTGTGCACGTCGATGTTGCCGCCCAGCGCGCCTTCGGTCATGTCCGAGGTCGGCGTCTTGACCACGTCGATCTGCGAGACGAACTCGGCCGGCAGCATCTCGAAGCGGAACTGGCGGCCGGCGGCGCCGCCATTCTCGATCAGGTCGTTGATCGCGACCGAGCGGCCGTTGAGCATCGTGCTCTGGAACTGCGGCCCGAGCCCGCGCACGCTGACATAGAGGCCTTCGCCGCGCGGCCGGGTGATCGCGACACCGGTGACCAGCTGGAGCGCCTCGGCGACGTTCTGGGTGGGGAATTTGCCGATATCGGTCGAGTTGATCGAATCGACGCCGTACGCGGCCTGGCGCTTGGTCTCGGTCGCCGCGGCAAGACTGCGGGCATAGGATCCGGTGACGACGATCTCATCGCCCTGCGCATCCGCCTGCATGTCGGACTGGGTCGCCGGTTGCGCCGCGTCATCAGTGCCCGCACCCGCAGTCTGCGCGTGGGCGGATGGAACGACGCCCAATGCGGCGAGGGTGAACGGCAGCGTTGCCCGAAGCAGGCGCGAAGTGTGCGACATTTTGAATTTCTCCCCCCGGGTGTGATCCCCCGGGCGAGGGCGCCAATAGGTGCGCGCTGTTGCGATCTGGCGGCGAGACCGTTGCAGTAGCGTTTCAATATTCGGACTGCGGCGTGACTGCGTGGAAGTGAAGACTCGAATCGTGCGACCCGCCTCAAAGCCCGCTCTTGATGGGAGAGAATGTGACCGGGGGCGAGGCCTGAAGCCACAACTTTTGGGGAGGGCTAACCCTCATTCTCGCACTGCCTCAGGCAGGACCCTCTCTCCCATCGAGGGCGAGGGTATCAAATGGACCTGGCGGCGCGACGACCGCTCATCAGGGCGCGCCAATATCCGTCGTGGCGGAGCACCCCGGCCTGCGGCGGAAGAGTAGGCGATGAATTCCGGTCGATACCTCGACTCGAAGGCACGAATGGCTGATCAGAACGAATGGCGACTTCGCCAGCCGTTAGCCGAAAGCTGCCTATCGACTAGCGGCCCCAACTTCGACCTTCCGCACTGACGGCAGCTACGCGCCCATTTGCGGCCGTTCCGACATATGGCCGCCGATCTCAAGCAGACATCGATTTCTCATGCGCAATTTTAATCGCCGGCGTTGTCCGGTCTCGCGTGATTATCCCGTCTAGCCAAATGCCCGATCACAATCGGCTGATTTCTTGATGAAGCAGCGGTGGGCACGGGACGGCGTGCCTGGCGCAATCGTCGCGTGTCCACCGCAAATGGGGATATTCGACATGCGTAATACTATGCTGCTCGCTGCTTCGGCGCCGTTTGCGATCGCCGCCGCGTCCATGCTGCCTTCGGCGGCTCAAGCTCAGAATGTGATCTGCAAGAACACGGCGAACGCCGACGCCGGAACCATCGCGGCCGGCAAGGACCGCGATGTGGCGTGCGGTAACAATGCGTCGATAACCGGCGACGGCAGCGTAGCCATCGGCGCGGATACGACCGCTGCAACGCGTTCGACTGCGGTGGGATGGCAGGCCAGTGCCGACGATGACTCCACGGCAATCGGTCGGGCAAGCACTGCCGCGGGCACCAATGCGATAGCCATCGGCAATGGTGCCAGCACGTCTGGGCAATACACGGCTGCTATCGGCACATCCTCTCAGGCGTTCGGCTTCACCTCAGTCGCGGTTGGCGCATTCTCCAAGGCGAATGTTTCAACCGCGACGGCGGTCGGCAGTTCGTCCGAAGTGCTGGCGAGCGGTGGCGTCGCGTTGGGATCATACTCCGTTGCCGACCGTGCCAACACCGTATCCGTGGGCACTGCCGCATCGCAGCGTCAGATCGTCAACGTCGCTGCCGGCACGCAAAGTTCCGATGCTGTGAACAAGGGCCAGCTCGATGCTGCGACAGCGGATGAGCGCCTGTCCGCCTTTGCCGGGAACATCAACGGCGATCGGGGGGTATCGGCAATCGCTACCGGGCTGGAATCGATTGCGATCGGTGGCGACAGCAATGCCACGGGCGGAGGGCTAGCGCTCGGGCGGCGTGCCACGACGATCGGGAATTTCGGCACCGCGATCGGCCAGGACTCACAGTCGACGGCGAACAACGCCATTGCCCTGGGGGCGTCGTCGCTCGCCGACCGTGTCAACACCTTGTCGATCGGTAGCGTGGGTTCGGAGCGTCAGATCGTCAACGTCGCGGCCGGTACCGCCGCGACCGATGCGGTGAACAAGGCGCAGCTCGACGCGGTCGCCGCTTCGGCGGGTGCGGTCAAATCGGGCACTGGCGCCAACAGCGTGCAGACCGCCAGCAGCACCGCCACGGGCATTGGCGCCGTAGCCTTGGGACAGGGGCAGACTGCGACAGGAAACGGAGCCGTGGCGATCGGCGATCCGAACACAGCGACCGGCAACGGTGCTGTCGCGATCGGCGCGGATAATATCGCCAACGGCGATGGCGCCGTCGCGCTGGGGCTGACCTCCAACGCGCAGGGGACGGCAGCCATCGCGCTGGGCCTGGAAGCGAAGGCCCGGACGACTGGATCGATCGCGGCCGGATTGCGCGCGGATGCGCAGGGTGACGAAGCGGTCGCTATCGGCGCCGATACGATCGCAGGCGAGTTCGGCACCGCGCTTGGCCGCGGCGCCCGGGCGACCGGCGGCAGTGCCAACGCGACCGGCGGCCTGTCGCTCGCGTCGGGGAGTTTCTCCACCGCCAGCGGCACGCAATCGCAGGCAACGCAGGCTTACTCGACGGCCACGGGCGCGCTGGCTGTGGCGACGGGGGATCGCACGACCGCTACGGGCGGACGATCGACGGCGAGCGGCGACAGGAGTGCGTCATACGGTTATGATTCGGCGGCGACGCAGACGTTTTCGACCGCAATCGGCACGGCGGCACAGGCCACCGCGTCTGGCGCGACCAGCCTGGGCTATTCCGCCAACGCAGCCACTCGCGATTCGATTGCGATCGGCAACGGAGCATCCGCTACGGCGGCCGCAAATGGTGGCGGCATCGCCGTAGGCGGCGGGGCTACAACAACGGGCGGCGGCCTGGCGATTGGTGGCACGACCAGTGCTGCCACGACCGCAACCGGGGCGTTCTCGACTGCAGTCGGTAATGGCGCGACGGCAACCGGCGGCGTGGCGGTCGGTCGCAACACGACAGCCGCCGGCGGCAGCGCCTTCGGCAACAACGCAACAGCCAATAGTCAGGCGGCAGCGGTCGGCGATGGTGCACAAGCCACCGCTTTCCTTTCAACGGCGGTCGGTCAGGGAACGGTTGCAAGCAACTTGAGCGCCACTGCGCTGGGTGGCCAATCGCGCGCGACTGGCGCGTCGGCCACCGCCGTTGGCGCAAGCAGCGTCGCAAGCGGCGACGCATCGGTAACGCTGGGCCTGTTCAGCGGGGCCAGCGCGACACGCAGCACGGCACTTGGCGCCAATGCCCAGGCAATGGCAATGCGATCGACTGCACTTGGAAGTGGTACCGTCGCCGACGAGACCGATACAGTGTCGGTGGGTATTTCGGCGGCTGCGGCCGCGACGTTCAACACGACCGCAGCGACCAAACGGATCGTCAACGTTGCCGATGGCATCAATGCGAACGATGCAGTGACCAAGGGGCAGCTGGATGCGGCCGTGTTCACCGCCGGCGGCAATGCAGCGCTTGCGCAAGCCACCGCCAATACAGCGCTGGCCAACGGCGCTTACTTCCGCGCCAATAGCACCGGCGCGTTGCCGCAGGCGACGGGTGCCGAAGCGATTGCGGTCGGCGGCGGCAGCCTTGCCAGCGGTGCACAATCGGTTGCGATCGGTTCGGCCGCGCGTGCGGTGGGCGGCAAGGCCGTGTCGATCGGCGCGGGAAATACTGCGTCGGGTGATGGCGCCGTTGCGATCGGCGATCCCAATGTCGCGACCGGAACCGGTGCCATTGCACTGGGTGCGAACAACAGCGCGACCGGCACGGGAGCCGTCGCGCTCGGTAACGCGAGCAGCGCAACCGGGGACGGATCGGTTGCGATCGGCAATGGCGCGGTGGCAAGCCGCGCGGGGCAAGTCGCGCTGGGGACGTCGGCGTCGACCTACACGGCCGCTGGTATCGCCTCGTCGGCGAGCCGGGTCGCCCAGGCCGGGGCGCTCTCGCTGATCAGTACGGATGCGTTGGGCAATCTGGCCACCTCGACGCTCGATGTGACTCGACTCGCCGGCCTCGACGGGCGTGCCACAGCACTCGAGAATCGCGCGACGTTGCTGGAGGGCAGAACCGGTGCTCTGGAGAGCCGCACCAGCGTGCTCGAGAACCAGAGCCGGGTGCTCGGGCGACAGGCCCGTGCCGCCAATGGTGGTATCGCTGCAGCCATGGCGCTCGGCGGCACCGTGATGCCACCGGACATGACGGTGGCGGTATCGTTCAACCTGGCCACCTATCGCAGCGAGCAGGGCTTCTCGGGTGCCGTCGTCGCCAGGGTGACCGATCACATTTGGGTGAGCGGCGGATTTGCGGGCTCCACCGTCAAGGGCTCAACCGGCGGCCGCGCCGGCATGACCTTCGGCTGGTAAGGCAGGCGCTGGCTGACCGGGAATGAGACGAGGCGGGCGCCCATTGATCGGGCGCCCGCTTGCCATCCGCGCGCCTTGGCCGCATGAAAAGCGGGTCTTGGGGTGGGCGCAGCGTAGCAATGGACAGGATCACCGGGCCGGACGACAAATCGCCGGTCGCCGACGAACTGATCGAAGGCCTCTACGCCGAACTTCGCGCGATCGCGCGCCGCGAACATTTCCGAGCCGGATCGCCGCAGACGCTGCAGCCGACGGCGCTGATCAACGAAGCCTATATGAAGCTGCGCTCGCGCCAGGGTTGGGAGAGTCAGTCGCAATTCCTCGGCTGCGCGGCCACCGCGATCCGCCACATATTGATCGACGCCGCGCGCGCCCGGCTTGCCTCGAAGCGCAATGCGCCGACCTACAGCTTTACCCAGCAGCTCGATTCACTTGCCGCGGCCGTGCCCGAAGACGCCGATGTCGTTCGTCTCGGCGATGCGCTGAAGCTGCTGTCCCAGTTCGACGCCAATCTTGCGCAGGTGGTCGATTGCCGGTTCTTTGCCGGGATGGACGAACGCGAAACCGCGGCCGTGCTCGGCGTCAGCGACCGAACCGTCCGGCGCTGGTGGGTCCAGGCACGTGCGTGGATCCACCACGAAATGGCGACGGCCTAACCCGTCAGTCGCGCCCGCAACGCCGGCAATCCCTTGATATAGCTCGCGCCGGCAGGCCCCAGCGCGCGAAACAGCTTCTCGGCCTGGTCCAGCGCCGCGAGCGCCTCGACGCGCTTCCCTTGCTTGAGCAGGGCAATGGCGCGGGCGCGCAGGACGATCGGATAGAAGGGGTTGGGGGGCATCGCCTTTACGATCGGTTCGATCCGATCGAGCGTGCGCATCGCCGCGGCCGGATCGCCGGCTTCGGCCTGCGCTTCGGCCAAGGTCGCGCCGACGACGATGGTGGGCGGCGCGGCCGGGCTCAATTTCTCGATCGACATTACCTCCGCCTCGGCCAGCGAATGGCTCGCCTCGGCATATTTGCGGAGCGCGAGCTGCGCGCGGCCGAGCTGGAGCAAGTCGACGGCGAGGCCTGCCGAGCGCCCGAAGCGTGCGCGTCGCTTCGCGGCGATGTCGGCGAACACGGGTTCCGCTGCCGCGGGCCGATCCAGCTTTAACTGGCGCACGCCCTTCAGCTGGGCGATCCCCAGGCCCTGCATGCTGGCTTCCTGCCCGGTCCGCTTGAGCACCGCATCGGCACGCGCGAAAACCGCCGGCATCGCGTCGAGCTGATTGGCCTCGAGCATATAGACCAGCAAATTATTGTAGATCGTCAGCAGGTCGCGATGGTTCTCGACGTAGATGCGGTCGGCGCGGGGAAGCGTGTCGCCGAGCAATTTGATCGCCTCCTCGACCTTGCCGGTTCGCCGCAGCAGCTGGGCCCGCGCCTGGTCCACGTCCAGCAATTCGCTGGCGAAGCGTTCGGGGTCGCGCCGGAACACGGGTTCCGCCGCGTCGAGCAACGGTGCGATCTCGTCCGTCCGGCCCAGGCTCGCAGCGGCGGAGGCGGCACGTGTCTTGAGCTGCGCGGTGGCCACTTCGTCGCCCTTGCCGATGCCGCGCGCGAGCGCGCGGGTGATCAGCGAATCCGCGCCCGCCAAATCCTCGATGTTCGAATAGAGGTCGAACAAAGTGTTGATCAGCGCCGCCGACCGCGTGCTGGTGTCAACCGAACCGACCAGCCGCTCCGCAGTCTGGTCGAGCATCTGCTTGAGCGTGGTGTTCTCGCCGGCATCCGATTCCGCAGTTTCGCGGACCATCACCGTCAGCATCTGGTTGATCGCTTCGGAACGGCGCGCCTCGGCTAGTGCGAGATCGCGTTCGATCGCGGTCTGGCGCGCCTGCCATGCGATCCCGGCGGCACCGACCAGCAAGGCCAGCAGCGCCGCCGCGGTGGCCGCGGTCGCCCAGCGATAGCGCCGCACGAACCGGCCGACGGCGTAGCGCGTCGATCCTTCGCGTGCGCGGACGGGCTTGAGCGCCTGATGCCGGGCGACATCCTCGGCAAGTTCGGTCGCGCTCCGGTAGCGGTCGCCGGGTTCGCGCCGCATCGCCTTCAGGATGATGGCGTCGAGATCGCCGCGGATGCGCGCCGCGGGGACGGGCGCGTCGTCGCGCGTCGCCGCGCGGCTCGGCAGCGCCGGATCCTCATAGAGCACACGCCGGATGATCGCCGGCACCGACGCGCCTTCGCGGTGCCAGGGGCCGACGCCGGTGACCAGTTCGTACAGCAATATGCCGAGCCCGTAGACGTCGGTGGCGACCGACGCCTCGTCGCCATCGAGTTGCTCGGGGCGGCATGTTCGGGAGTCAGCATCGCCTGGGTCACGATCGGCACCGCGGCCGTATCGTCGAGCAATTTGGCGATGCCGAAATCGAGCAGGCGCGGCTTGCCGCCGGCCTCGATCACGATGTTCGACGGTTTGATATCGCGGTGGATGACCAGATGGCCATGTGCATAGGAGACCGCTTCGCAGACATTGCGAAACAGGGTCAGGCGCGTGTCCAGATCAGCCTTGTGGGTGCGACACCATATATCGATCGGCTCGCCATCCACATATTCCATCGCCATGAACGGGCGTCCGTCCTCGGCAATTCCGGCGTCGATCAGGCGGGCGATGCCGGGATGCTCCAGCCGCGCGAGCAAGCGGCGTTCGCGGGCGAACATGTCGCCCCGGTCGCTGGCTTCGGCGCGTAGCATCTTGAGTGCGACACGCTGTTCGAAATCCTCCGTCGTGCGATGCGCCAGATAGACTTCGCCCATGCCGCCGCGCCCGATCAGGCGATCCACGGTGAAACCGCCGACGATCTGGCCTTCGGCCAGCGAACGATAACCGGTTGGGCCGCCGGGCAAGTCGATCGAGGGCGTCGCCATGTCGAGGATTCCGTCCGCCCGGGCAGCGGCTAGCAGCGCCTCGGTCTGGCTGACGATCGCCGAAGGTTGGGTTGAGCGCTTGAGCCGGCGTTCCTGCTCGTCAGGCGGGAAATCGACCAGATCCTCAAACAGTGCCTGGATTGTGGCCCAATCCGTCTCGCTCACCCCATGCATGCTGGTCTCCCCCCGGCGCCGGCAGAGGCTATGGGAGCGCGGGGCGAAGCTCCAACGAAAACGTCTTCGCAAAAAACTTTTGCGCAGCGTGTCCGCTTCCGCGCGCTTTCGCCGTCTTGCCATCCACAGTTTCAGGGTGGGAGAAAGTCGATGACCGCGCTTCGCAAGGCCCACATGGGCGCAGCATTGCCGATGATCGGCGCAGGACTGTTGCTGGCCGCGCCCGCGCTGGCGCAGGGCGCGGCGACCGACTTGTTCAGCTACCGGGCCGGGGCGGACATCCTCGAATTTCCAGACAACTCCCCGCTCAACCGAATGGAATCGAGCCCGTTCAACCTGATCGACGATTCGGCGAGCACCGACTGGACCGGCGACGGCGGCGCGGTGTTCGTGCTCGAATTGGCCGAAGAGACCGAACTCAGCCGGATCGCCTTCGATACCGGGGGGCTGAACCGCAACCAGAAGGCGCCGAAGGGCTTTACCGTCGAACTGTCGAACAGCTCGGCCAATTCCGGGTTCGAGAAAGTCCTTTCAGGCAATTTGCGGATGAACGCGAACGGCCAGTCCTTCGCGTTCAAGCCGGAGGAACGCCCGACCGGGCGCTGGGTGCGGCTGACGATCCTCGGCAATCATGGCGACGACTATACCGGCTTCACCGGCTTCCACGGCTATGGTCGCGCGACGACGCAGAGCGGGGACACGCCCGATTTCACCGGCAAGTATGAAGGCGGCAGCGGCCTTGGCTGGATCCGCTTGCACCAGCAGGGCGACAAGGTGACCGGCTGCTACGAATATCAGCAGAGCCGGGTGACCGGAACGGTCAGCGGCCGCGTGATGAAGCTCGACATCGTCGAGACCGACTCCGCTGGCGACACGACGCGGCGGACGGGACTGTTCCAGATGACTCCCGATGGACGCGGCTTCCGCGGCCTGGTGCGCAAGAACGATCCGTCGGCGCGCGACGCCTATGCTGATTACTACACAGCAGAGAAGACCAGCAACAAAGCCGGCGGCTGCTGACCCTCAGAATCGGAGACAATCTCATGCGCATCGCTCTTGCCGCTGCGGGGCTCCTCGCCGCCACTGCCTGCTCGCCGTCACCGGTGACCCCGCCCGCCAACGACACCGCCGCCACCACGGGACCGACCGAAGCCGCGGCGGGCGCAAGCGGAGATGCCGCCCCCAATATCGTCGCGCCGAAACGCCAGGCTGGCCTCTGGACCTTCAGCCATGTCGCGGCCAATGGCGACGAACTATGGACCGACAAATTGTGCGTCGGGGAGAAATCCGAAAGCGGATATTCGGCATTTCAGCAAATCGGCAATGGCGGCGACTGCACCGCGCGCAACTTCACCAGGACGTCGAACGGCTACAGGTATGTCACGGTGTGCGGCGTGCCCGGTATGAAGCCGGTGACGACCCGGGGTACGCTGACCGGTGATGTCCGGACCGGCTATACGCTGGACGAAGTCCTCGACCTGAGCGTCGAGGGCGACAACCAGAAGATCGTCGCCAGGCACACCGGCGATTGCCCTACGGATCTAACGGACGGGCAGATGAAGGACGGCAAGATGGGCATGGTCTATTCGGTGCTTATGCGCTGATCGCCACCACCGGATTGCAAGTCCGCTGAGTATTTTTGGCGTGCCTCGAAGGCAAATAGGAAAGTCCAAGGTCGTCATCGCCTGTCAAGAGGTGGATGCTGCCAAATGAACGTTCGCTTCGCCGAAGCACATCTGCTGGAAGTGGGCCGCAAACTGGCCGATCTCACTACGACGCGCGTCAGATCGCGCCAGCGGATCGGTTGCATCCCCTCTTCTGACCGAGCGCTTTGCCGATTTGTTTCCTGAGGCGGACCGAGAACCTGACCATCAAAAAACGACATCGCGCGCTCGCGATTCTGCACATGAACGGATGGCGGGTTTTGGGAGTCGTACAGGCCGCTCTGCAAGTAACAAATGGGCGCTTAGCTACCGATCTCCTCGGACAGCGGCCGCTCGCCGTAAATGGAGTCCCGGCGGCGAAGGCAGTTCACTCGCGCGAGCTTTTCGACAACCGACAGCGCTAGAACGCCGAATCGGCAGCGTGTTCGCCCGCACCGAGTTTGCTGCCCGTCAAGCGCCCTCGCCGAAGCCGCCGTGATTGCCAGAGGCCTGGAGCCGACTCTCAGGAAGCAACCGAAATACCGGTAGCTCCTGACTAAAACTGGTCGGGGCGACAGGATTCGAACCTGCGACCCCCACACCCCCAGTGTGATGCGCTACCAGGCTGCGCTACGCCCCGACCAAGGGTGCGCCCTCTATTCCGGTCCGGCGCAGGATGCAAGGCACAGCGACAATAGTTGCACGGCTTTGTGTCGCATGTTAGCGCGCCCCGCTTGAACGGGGCCGTTCCGCGCCCCGCAATCCAGGCATCAAAAACCCATGTTCGCCACCCCAGCATATGCACAGGCAGCCGGCACCGCGGCACAGGGCGGAAGCACCGCCGGCGCGATCGTCACGATGCTGCCGCTCGTCCTCATCTTCGTGGTCTTCTACTTCCTGATGATCCGTCCGCAGCAAAAGCGCATGAAGGCGCTGCAGGACGCGGTCGGCGGGGTGAAGAAGGGCGACACCGTGATCACCGCGGGCGGACTGATCGGCAAGGTCACCAAGGTCGACGAGACCGAGGTCGAGATCGAGCTCGGCACCAACGTCAAGGTCCGTGCGATCAAGGCGACTCTCGCCGAAGTGCGCCCGCTGGGCGGCGCCAAGCCCGCGAACGACTGATGCTCGATTTTCCCCGCTGGAAAGTCTGGGCGGTCATCGTCACGATCGTCGTGTGCATCGCACTGTCGATCCCCAGCTTCATTCCCGACAATGTTCGCCGGACCTGGCCGAGCTGGGTTCCCCAGCCGACGGTGAGCCTAGGCCTCGATCTCGCCGGCGGCTCCTATCTGCAGCTCGAAGCGGACACCAAGGACGTCGCGGCGTCGCGGCTCGACGCGATGCGCGAATCGGTCCGGTCGGTGATGCGCCGCGATCCGCGCGTCGAGATCGGCGACATATCGGTCCAGAACGGCCAGCTGACCTTCATGGTCCGCGATCCCGCCAAGGTCGATGCCGCGCGCGAGCGGCTGCTCGAAGTCACCGGTAGCGGTGCCGGCCTCACCGGCCAGCGCGTCTGGGACATTTCGGTGGTCGATTCGAGCCGCTTCGTGCTCAAGCCCACCCAGGCGGGCCTCGAGGAAGCCATCGACACCGCGATGAACGACGCGCGCGAAGTCGTCTCGCGCCGCATCAACGAGTTCGGCACCCGCGAGCCCAACGTGGTCCGCCAGGGCAAGAACCGCATCGTGGTCGAAGTGCCGGGGCTCAAGGATCCGCAGGCGCTCAAGGAGCTGATCGGCAAGACCGCCAAGCTCGAGTTCAAGCTGGTCGACACCAGCGTCACGCCGCAGCAGATCCAGTCCGGAAACGTGCCCGCGGGCAGCCAGGTCCTCTCCTATCAGGAAGGCGGCGGCCAGATCGCCGTATTCCGCAACGCGATGATCACCGGCGACATGCTGGTCGACGCGCGGCAGGACTATGACCCGCAAGACGGCACCCCCGGCGTCGCGATCCAGCTCGACGGCGTCGGCTCGCGCCGCTTCGCCAAGGTGACACAGGAAAATTCCGGCAAGCCGTTCGCGATCATCGTCGACAACAACGTGATCTCCGCACCGAACATCAACGAGCCGATCCTCGGCGGCGCTGCGCGGATCAATGGCGGCTTCACCGTCGAGAGCGCCAACCAGCTCGCGGTCGCCTTGCGCTCGGGCAAGCTGCCGGTCACGCTCAAGGTGGTCGAGGAGCGCACCATCTCGGCAGAGCTCGGCAAGGATTCGATCAGCAAGGGCGTGCTCGCCGGCGTGGTCGGCACTCTGGCGCTGATCTTCTTCATGCTGATCACCTATGCCCGGTTCGGCGTCTATACGACGCTCGCGCTGGTGGTGAACGCGTTCATGATCCTCGGCATCATGGCGATCTTCAACGCCACGCTGACCTTGCCCGGCATCGCCGGCTTCGTGCTGACGATCGGCGCCGCGGTCGACGCCAACGTGCTGATCAACGAGCGTATCCGCGAGGAGCAGCGCGTCCGCAATCGCAATGCGCTTGCCTCGGTCGAGTTCGGCTACAAGGAAGCGTCGCGCGCGATCTTCGACGCCAACATCACCAACGTGATCTCGGCGGTCATCATGTTCGCGATCGGCTCCGGTCCGATCCGCGGCTTCGCGGTCGTGCTCGCGATCGGTATCGTCACTTCGGTCTTCACCGGCGTCACCTTCACTCGTCTGCTCGTCGCGGACTGGCTGAAGCGCAATCGCCCCAAGACCATCCAGATCTGAGGCCGAAAGCATGTTCCCGCTCAAGCTCGTCCCCGACAACACCAACATACCGTTCCTGAAATATCGGAACGTCGCGATGGTGCTGTCGATCCTGTTGATCGTCGCGTCGATCGCGCTGTGCGCGGTGCGCGGCTTCAACCTCGGCATCGACTTCGTCGGCGGCCAGACCGTCCGGGTCCATTTCGACCGCGCGGTGCCGATCGACGAGATCCGCTCCAAAATGGCGTCGCTAGGCTTCGAGGATGTCACCATCCAGGAGTTTGGCAGTGCGCAGGAAATCGGCATCCGCACCGAGCTTCCCGACGGTGGCGACACCGCGGCCGAGGCGGCGGCAACCAAGATGCGCACCACGATCGAGAAGGGCTTCCCCGGCGCGCGCGTCACCGGCGTGGAGAGCGTCTCGAGCAAAGTCTCGAACGAATTGTTCCGCACCGGCGCCTGGGCGCTCGGCGTCGCGATGGTCGGGATCGCGCTCTACATCTGGTTCAGCTTCGAATGGCAGTTCGGCGTCGGCGCGCTGTTCGCCTTGTTCCACGACGTCGCGCTGACGCTCGGCTTCTTCGCGGTGACCCAGCTCGAATTCGATCTGAACGTCGTCGCGGCGATCCTGACGATCATCGGTTATTCGCTCAACGACACGATCGTGGTCTACGATCGTATCCGCGAGAATATGCGCAAATACCGCAAGATGGAGATGGTGCCGCTGCTCAACCTCTCGATCAACGAGACACTGTCGCGCACCGTCGTCACCAGCCTGTCGATCGGGATCGTGCTCACCATCCTGCTCGTACTCGGGCCCGAAGTGATCTTCGGCTTCACCGCGTCGATGCTGCTCGGCATCGTCATCGGCACCTTCTCGTCGGTCTATGTATCGGCGGCGATCCTGCTGTGGCTGCGGCTCAAGCCAGACAGCTTCGTCCAGAAGGCGGCCGGCGACGCCGAGCGCGTGACTTCGCGCGAATTGCCGTAACGCCGGGATGAAAATGGAACGCCGCAGCGCCGAAGGGCCGGTGATCTCCGGCTTTTCGGGCGGCGGCTTCCGGGTGGATGACGGCGTCTATGAAGGACTGCTCATCACGCCCCGGCGCGCCGACGGCTGGGCGCCCCCGCCGCTCGCCGTGCTGACCGAGGCCGATCTCGCGCCGCTTCTCGCGCTCGATCCGCAGCCCGAATTCCTCCTGCTCGGCACCGGCGAGACGCTGGTCCGTCCGCCCGCGGCCTTCGTGAGGGCGTTCGGCGCGCGCGGCATCGGCGTGGAGCCGATGGACAGCCGCGCCGCCGCACGCGCCTGGGGCGTGCTCCGCGCTGAGCTGCGCTGGGTCGCCGCCGCGCTCTACCCGCTAGGCTGAGGACTCCTCTATGCAGCAACTCACCGGCCCCAGCCTCGCGCCCCTGTCCGGCGGCGCCGCGAAGCAGCTCGTCGTGCTGCTCCACGGCTATGGCTCGAACGGCGCCGATCTGGTCTCGCTCGCGCCGATGTGGCGCGAGTTGCTCCCCGACGCATTGTTCGTCGCGCCCAACGCGCCCGAACGCTGCCCCGGCGCGCCCGGCGGCTATCAATGGTGGGCGCTACACGACCTCGCCCGCCCCGCGCTCGCCGCGGGTGCTCGCCATGCCGCGCCGGTGCTCGACGCGTATCTCGATGGCCTGCTCGCAGAGCACGGACTGAGCGAGGACCGGCTGATGCTGGTCGGCTTCAGCCAAGGCACGATGATGGCGCTCCATGTCGGCGTGCGCCGCGAGCGCGCGCTTGCCGGCATTCTCGGCTATTCGGGAATGATCGCCGGTCCGTCGCTCGATCCGGGAGAGGTCCGCAGCAAACCACCGGTGCTGCTGATCCATGGCGATGCCGACACCATCGTCCCGCTCAGCGCCTACCACCACGCTTATGCCGAGCTCGAACGCCTCGCCTTTCCGCTGGAGGGGCATGTCACACGGGGCCTTGGCCACGGCGTCGATCCGGTCGGCATCCAGCTGGGCGCGAAGTTCGTGAAGAAGGTATTGGGCTAACCCTCACCGTCACCCCGGCCTTGTGCCGGGGTCCACCAGGAGGAGAACCACGCACTCCAGATGCAAAGACTGCCAGTGCGGCACGGTGGACCCCGGCACAAGGCCGGGGTGACGACCAGCTAAAGCGAATCCCAATCCACCGCCTGGTGCCGATCCAGAAACCGCGACTGGTCCGCCAGCGGGTATTTCAGCCCGGTCGCGCAATTGAACAGTACGGCCTTCTCCTCCGCATCGACCAGCCCCGCCGCCAGCGCCTCGCGATATGCCGCCAGGGTCGCCCCGCCCTCGGGACACAGCAGCAGCCCGTCGCGCTTTCCGGCATCGTCCACCGCCTGCATCAGAGCCGCGTCTGGTACCGCCAGCGCCTTGCCGCTGCTCGCGCGCACTGCGTCGAGGATCAGGAAATCGCCCACTGCCTGCGGCACCCGGATCCCCGCCGCGACGGTATGTGCGTCCTCCCAGCGCGTCGCATGCCGCTCGCCCGTCTCGAACGCCCGCACGATCGGCGCGCAGCCCTCGGCCTGCACCGCGTACATCCGCGGGCGCTTGCTGCCAATCCAGCCGAGCGCCTCCATCTCGTCAAACGCCTTCCACATCCCGATCAGCCCGGTGCCGCCGCCGGTGGGATAGAAGATCGCGTCGGGCAGCGCCCAGCCCAATTGCTCGGCGAGCTCGAGCCCCATCGTCTTCTTGCCCTCGATCCTATATGGTTCCTTGAGTGTCGACAGATCGAACCAGCCGCGCGTCTCCTTTCCCGCGCCGACCAGCTTGCCGCAATCGTCGATCAGGCCATTGACTCGATAGACCCGCGCACCCTGCGCCGCGATCTCGCGCACATTGATCTCGGGAGTGTCGTCCGGACAGAAGATCACTGCGTCGATCCCTGCCCGGGCAGCATAAGCCGCCGCCGCCGCCCCCGCATTGCCATTGGTCGGCATCGCGATCGTGGTGACGCCCAATTCCTTCGCCATCGCGATCGCCATCACCAGCCCGCGCGCCTTGAACGAACCCGTCGGCAGCCGCCCCTCGTCCTTGACCCAGACATTACCGGGCTCCCTGAGGAGCGGCACGATCGGCGTCGCGGTCTCGCCGAGGCTGACGATGTTGGCGGTATGCCGCACCGGCAGCAACTCGCGATATTTCCACAGATCGGCTGGCCGCGTGGCGAGCATGTCCTTGGTCAGCGCCCCGCGGACGCCCTCCAGATCATAGCGCACCAGCAGCGGCCGCCCAACCCTCGATAGCCCGTGCAGCCGATCCGCCGCATAGCGCTCACCGGTCATCGCGCATTCGAGATGGCTGACGAAGGTCGGCCGGTCCGCGGTGAGATTGTCGTCGTGGAGCATGTCGGGCGTTTACCGCACCCAACCCAGCTCGGCCATCACCGGAAAATGGTCCGAAGTCTGCACCGCGCCTTGATGATCGGTAATCGTCCGCACCTTCTTCGCCACGAAACCCCGCGTGAAAATCCAGTCGATCCTCTTGTCCGCCGTCCCCGTGAAATTGTGGAAGGTCATCTCTGGCCCTTCGCGTTTCGGCGCGCTCGTCCAGGCATCCTGCAGCCGCGCGCTCAGCGTGCGATAGGCCTCGCTGCCGGGAACGGTGTTGAAGTCGCCGGTGAGCACCACCGGCAAGTCGCCCGCCATGGCCTCGACCCTTCTGGCGATCAGCGCCGCGCCCCTGGCACGCACCGCCTCGTCCTCGGCGCGATAGGGCAGATGCGTGTTGAAGGCGTAGAAACGCCGCTTTCCCTTGACCGTCTCGAACAGCCCCCACGTCACCATCCGCGGCAGCGGGTGCCCCCAGGTGATGCTCCCCACCACCTCGGGCGTGTCCGACAGCCAGAACTGGCCCGACTCGACCAATTTGAGCCGGTCGGTCCGGTAGAAGATCCCCATATGCTCGTCGTCATGCCCGCCGCGGCGATCGATCCCGAACCACTTATAACCCTTGAGCTTCTCGACGAGATAATCGCCCTGCACCTTCAGCAATTCCTGCGTCCCGAACAGATCCGGCGCGGCCTTTTCGAGCATTGCCAGCGTGACGTCCCGGCGTTTGTCCCACGCATTCACGCCATCCTTGTCGTTGGCGTAGCGGATGTTGAAGCTCATCACCTTGAGCGGCGCCTGCGCCCATGCGGGAGCACCCGCGCACAGCAGCATCGCCAATGCCAGTCGCACTATCAAACGCATCGCGAACTCCTTACCCTTTGCGCAGCCGAAACGGCTCCCCATATCGCCGCCATATGAGCAAAGACAGCAACGCGTGGCACGGCACGACAATCCTCTCCGTGCGCAAATCGGGCAAGGTGGTCATCGCAGGCGACGGGCAGGTCTCGGCGGGCAATACCGTGATGAAGCCCAACGCCAGAAAGGTCCGCCCCTTGGGTGACGGCAAGGTCATCGCGGGCTTCGCCGGCGCCACCGCCGACGCCTTTACCTTGTTCGAGCGGCTCGAATCCAAGCTCGAGCGCCACCAGGGCCAGCTCCTCCGCGCCGCGGTCGAACTCGCCAAGGACTGGCGCACCGACAAATATCTCCGCAACCTCGAGGCGATGCTGATCGTCGCCGACAAGGACGTCACGCTGGTGGTCACCGGCAATGGCGACGTGCTCGAGCCCGAGGCCGGCGTTGCGGCGATCGGCTCCGGCGGCAATTTCGCCCTCGCCGCCGCCCGTGCGCTGGTCGACTACGAGACCGACCCCGAGAAGATCGCACGGGCTGCGATGAAGATCGCCGGCGAACTCTGCGTCTACACCAACGACCGGCTGACCGTGGAGAGCCTCGACAGCGCCAATTAGCCGTCCTCCCGGCGAAAGCCGGGATCCCCCAGTTGTTAAGCGTTCGCTCGCCGCACGCGATCCCGGTTTCCGCCGGGATGACGAGAATGGATCAATGAACGAAAACCTCACTCCCAAAGCCATCGTCGCCGCGCTCGACGCGCACATCATCGGCCAGCACGACGCCAAGAAGGCCGTCGCCGTCGCGCTGCGCAACCGCTGGCGCCGCCAGCAGCTCTCGGCCGATCTCCGCGACGAGGTCACGCCGAAGAACATCCTGATGATCGGGCCCACCGGCTGCGGCAAGACCGAGATCAGCCGCCGCCTCGCCAAGCTCGCCGATGCGCCCTTCGTGAAGGTGGAAGCCACCAAATTCACTGAAGTCGGCTATGTCGGCCGCGACGTCGAGCAGATCGCCCGCGATCTCGTCGAGGAAGCGATCAGGCTCGAAAAGGAACGCCGCCGCGCCGCAGTGAAGGACAAGGCCGAGGAAGCCGCGATGGGCCGTCTGCTCGACGCGCTCACCGGCAAGGATTCGTCGACCGCCACGCGCGAGGCGTTCAAACAGCGCTTCCACGATGGCGTGCTCGACAATACCGAGATCGAGATCGAGGTCGAGCAGGCCCCGTCCATGCCGTTCGATATCCCCGGCGCCGGCCCGCAGATGATCAATCTCGGCGAGATGATGAAGGGCCTGTCCGGCACGCCACTCAAGCGGCGCAAGCTCAATGTCCGCGCGGCATGGGACAAATTGGTCGAGGAAGAGGCGGACAAGCGCCTCGATCAGGATGAAGTCAGCCGCCAGGCGCTCGCCGATGCCGAAGCCAACGGCATCGTCTTCCTTGACGAGATCGACAAGATCGCCGTCTCGGACGTGCGCGGCGGATCGGTCAGCCGCGAAGGCGTCCAGCGCGACTTGCTGCCGCTGATCGAGGGCACCACGGTGGCGACCAAATACGGGCCGATGAAGACCGATCACATCCTCTTCATCGCCTCGGGCGCGTTCCACGTCGCCAAGCCGTCGGATCTGCTCCCCGAACTCCAGGGCCGCCTGCCGATCCGCGTCGAGCTGAAGGCACTGACTGAAGAGGATTTCGTGAGCATCCTCTCGGACACCAAGGCGAGCCTCGTCCAGCAATATGCGGCGCTGCTCGGTACCGAGGGCGTCCAGATCGATTTCACCGAAGACGGTATCCGTGCGGTCGCAAAAATCGCCGCAGAGGTTAACAGCGAACTCGAGAATATCGGTGCGCGCCGGCTCCAGACGGTGATGGAGAAATTGCTCGAGGAAGTCAGTTTCGACGCCGAGGACCGGGCAGGCACCACGCTCGTCATCGACGCCGCCTATGTCGACAAGCAGCTCGCCGCCATCGCCCGCAACACCGATCTCAGCCGCTACGTGCTGTAACCGGAAATAATCCTCCCTCGCTTCAGCGGGGGAGGATTGTCAGATCACTCCTTCACATAAGGCGTGAACTGCCCGAACCGGCAATATGCGCCCGGTATCTGGCTTCCCCGATCGACTGGCCGGAACATGTCGTTCTTGCAGATCTGCGACCCGTGCAGCTCGACGACGAGGATGTCGTCAGGATCGAGCGACGGACAATTGCCCGCCAGATCGTTGCGCCACACCCGCCTGCCGTCGCGGTACAGGATCGTGTGCGCGTCGATGATCTGCGGCCCGTTCGTGCTCTGCGATGAAGACAGGCAGTTTTGCGGCTTGCCGGCGACGCGCCCCTTCAGCGCCTCGCCCAGGTCGCGCTGCGCCTCGGCCTCGCGCGACGTCTGCAGTTCCGCGCTGCTCGTGCAGCCCGCCAGCGCGAGCGCTCCCAGCATCAAGACCTGTCGCATATTATCTCCCTTCGTCGCGCGTGTAGGGCGTGAACTTGCTCAGCGAGCAGCTTCCCGAGAGGAACCCGCCGGTCGCGGCCCGGGTCTCGATGATGTCACCGTCGCAATATTGGCTTCCGAAAGTCTTCGAGACCACGATATCGCCGCGGCGCAGCCCGGGACAATTGCCCGTCACATCGTTGCGCCAAATGCGCCCGCGCCCCGCGACATAGAGGATCGTGCCCTCGAAAGTGCGGATCTCGTTGAACTGGTCGCGGCGGATGCAGCGCAGCGGTTCTCCCGCGCTGAGCCCGGCCAGCGCCTTTTCGAGCCGCGCGTGGTCGCGCGCGTCGGACTGTTCCGTGGCGGCGGTGGTAGTGCAGGCGCCAAGCAACAGCAAAGCGGGCAAGACAAGGCGCATCATCGACAACTCCTCACGCCCCCGCGAGCATAGACCTCTCAGCCGCGAAATACATCCTTCGCCGCGCGCCGCTCCGCCAGGATTTCCACGCTCCCCGCGCGCAGGAACGGATTGGTGGCGATCTCGGCGGCGATCGTCGTGGGGACGGTCGCCTCGCCCGCCGCACGGAGCCGATCCACTTCCGCCATCCGGGCGCGGATCGCTTGGTTGTCGGGCTCGGCGACCAGCGCGTATCGCCCGTTCGATTGGGTATATTCGTGCGCGCAATAGACGCGGGTCTCGGGCGGCAGCGCACCCAGCCGCTGCATGTTCGCGAACATCTGCGCCGGCGTTCCCTCGAACAGCCGGCCACAGCCCATCGCGAACAAGGTATCCCCGACGAACACCACCACGTCCTCAGCAAAGTGATAGGCGATGTGCCCGGCAGTGTGCGCAGGCACTTCGATCACCGTCGCGACATGATCGCCGAGCCGGACTGAATCGCCTTCGCCGACCAGCCGGTCCGCGGTCGGGATCTTCCCCGCCTCGGCGGCCGGGGCGATCACGGTGCAGCCAGTCGCGGCCTTGATGCCGGCATTGCCTCCGGTGTGATCGGGGTGCCAATGGGTGTTCCAGATCGCCGAGATCCGCCAGCCACGCTGCCCGGCCGCGGCGAGCACCGGCTCGGCCTCAGCCGGATCGACCACCATCGTCTCCCCCGATGCGGGATCGTGGACCAGCCAGATGTAATTGTCGCTGAGCGCAGGGATCCGGACGATGTCGAGCATTCCCGCAAAATAGGCGCCCGAACGCTTGCGCGCCAGCCTCAGTCGACGACGCGGCGGCGTGAAATCCTCTGGGTGCCCTGCTTGATCGCCCTGCGGTCGCATTTGGCCAGGTCCACCGGATCGGGCTCGATGCACACCGGGGTGCCGGGTCCCACGGCGAAGCGTTTGCTGTCGCCCTTGCGGATCTCGCCGCGCAGCGGGGCCGCCACGGCGAACGCGACATGGCACGTCCCGCTCGTCGTATCGACGCACCGCACCGTCGTATTGGCGGACCCGTCGGCTTCGATCGACACCGCGATCGCCGAGCGCTCACTGCCCCCGCACCCGCCGAGCAACAGCAGCCCCGCCAATCCCTTCACACCCAGGCGAACCATGCGCGTCTCCTCATGTGTATTGCATACATAATACACTTAGAGACGAAGCGCGGCAAGCGCCTCCTCGGCGAGCAGCCGTGTCAGGGTTTCGGCCGGCATCGCCCGCGCCAGCGCAGCCCCCTGCCCTGCCCACAAAGGCGAATAGTCCTCCCGTCCGTCCGCCTCCGCCGCCGCGCGCAGCGGCGCGAGCGCGGTTGCCGCGTGCGGGAAGGCCGGCACGATTGGCGAGAGCGGCCCGAGCGCGTCGATCAGCCGGTTGCGAAAGCCCCGCGCCTCGCGTCCGGTCAGCAAGTTGGTGAACACTGTTTCCGCCTCGCTCCCCAGCAAATTGCGATGCATCGGCGACGCAAGGCTCTCGGGCGTGGCGAGATAGGCAGTCCCCGATTGCGCGGCGCTCGCGCCCAGCGCCAGCGCCGCGGCCACACCCGCGCCGTCGACGATCCCGCCCGCCGCGATCACCGGAACGTCGACTGCGCGAACGATCCGCCGCACCAGCGCGAGGGTCCCGATCGGCCGGTGCCCTTCAAGGAACCAGCCGGCATGGCCGCCCGCCTCGCTCCCCTGCGCGATCACCGCATCGCAGCCCTGCCGCGCGAGGAAGCGCGCCTCGTCCACCGTCGTCGCATTGCCGAACACCTTGGCGACGGCCTTGACCCGCGCGAGCAAAGCCGGCGCCGGCAGTCCGAAATGGAAGCTGACTATCTCCGGCCGCACCGCCTCGACCGCCGCGCACAGCGCCGCGTCGAACGGTCGCCGCAGCCCCGCCGCCGCCTCGGGCGGCGTCACGCCCTCGCGGTCGTAAAAGGGGGCAAGCGCCGTCCGCCACGCGCCATCGTCGGGCGCATCGTCCAGTTCGTGGCAAAAGAAGTTGAGATTGAGCGGCCCGCCCGCCGCCGCGCGCACTTCCGCCGCTTGCGCCGCAATCTGTCCGGCATCGAGCATCGCGCAGGGTAGCGATCCCACCGCCCCGCCCCGGATCGCTGCGGCGGCAAGCGCGACTCCGCCAGCCCCCGCCATCGGCGCCTGCACGATCGGCACCGCGGCCCCGGTGAGCGCGCGGAAGCGGGCGGCGGGGTCGATCACCAGGCGCCGATATTCGGCATCGACACCCAGGGCTCGGCCGGCGCCAGCGGGTCGCCGGCCTGGAGCAATTCGATCGAGATATTGTCGGGAGTACGCACGAACGCCATGTGCCCGTCGCGCGGCGGCCGGTTGATCGTCACGCCGCCGCCCATCAGCCGCCGGCAAGTCGCGTAGATATCGTCGACCCGGTAGGCGAGATGCCCGAAATTGCGTCCGCCGGAATAGATTTCGGGCGCTTTGCCGTCCTCCGGCCAGTTGTACGTCAGTTCGACCTCGGCATTGGCGCGCTGGCCCGGACCGTTCGAATCCTCGGGCGCGGCGAGGAAGATCAGGGTGAAGCGCCCCTTCTCGCTCTCCATCCGCCGCACTTCCTGCAAGCCCAACAGCTCGAAGAAACGCACCGTCGCCTCAGGATCGGTGACGCGGATCATGGTGTGGAGATAGTGCATGCGGGCTCCGAAATAGCGTTCGCCCGCGAGATAGGTTCTCCACTCCGAGCCGCCAACCCATTCCTCCCCGGGAGGGGGAGGATGCGCTACTTCTCGCTGGCTCCGAACTGCGCCAGCGCCTTGCGCGCCGCCTCGGCGATCGGGCTTCCCGGCGCGAGCTCGACGACGCGCGCCCAGGCCGTCCGCGCGCCCGCTTCGTCGCCGCCGCTCGCCGCGATGTTCCCCGCTTCGAGCTGTACCTGCGGATCGTCCGCCGCGCGCCGCAGCGCCTCGGCGATGTCGGTCTTCGCGCGCGGCAAATCGCCTTGCCGCCGCGCCAGCGTCGCCGAGAGCAGCCACGCCAGCGGATCGGCCTTCGCATCCGCCAGCGCCCGATCGAGATCGACGCGCGCACCCTCCATATCGCCCGCTGCGACCAGCACCCGCGCCCGGTCGAGCCGCGCCTCGCCGAGTGCCAGTCCGCGCAAATGCCCGCTCGCCAGCGCCGCATCGAGCGCCGCGCGCGCCTTCACATGCTCGCCCGTGGCGAGCCACGCATTGCCCGCCTGCGCCCAATAGTTCGACGACCGCAGGTCCTTGGCATTCTCGGCGTCGCGCGCCGCTTCCTCGAACGCCGCCGCCGCCGAGGGCCAGCGCTTCTGATTGGCATAGGCCACGCCCAGGCATTGCCGCGCGAGCATCCCGCCACCCTCGACCCGCCATTTGGTCGCCGCGGCCACGCCTTGCGACGGGTCGCCGGTCGCGAGGTCCATGCACTCGGCATAACGCGGCGGTTCCTGCCCCGGCGGGGGCGTGGCCGCAGTCGCGGCCTGAAGGCTCAGGAGGAAGAAGAACATAAGGAAAGCACGTCCTCGACAGCCCGGAGGATCAGCGCGATGTCCGAATCGCGCGAGAGCCGGTGGTCGCCGTCCTTGACCAGCACCGTCTGCACCGCATCTGAACGGATCAGCTCGGCAAGCCGCGCCGCGCGCTCCCACGGCACTTCCTTGTCGCGCTGTCCCTGCAGCAGCCGCACCGGGCCGTCGAAGGCGATCGGCCCGATCATCATCCGATTGGCCTCGCCAGAGGCCCAGAAGCCGCGCGTCGTCACCGTCGGCGCCTCGCCATAATCATTGGGCTGCTCGATCCGCCCATGCTGCAGGATCGTGAGCTTGTCGGCCTGGTTGAAACCCCAGTCGGTGAAGTCCGGCGCCGCCGCGATCCCGACCATCCCCTTGACCAGTTCGGCCCGCATTTTGGCGACCATCAGCATCACCCAACCGCCCATTGACGAGCCGACCAGCACCACCGGCCCATCGACCACCTTGTCGATGACCCGCAGCGCATCGTCGCGCCACAAGGCCAGAGTCTGGTCCTCGAAATCGCCTTCGCTTTCGCCGCACCCGGCATAATCGAAGCGCAGGAACGCCCGCCCGCTGCGCTGCGCCCATTGCTGCAGCGCCAGCGCCTTGGTGCCGTTCATGTCCGACCCGTAGCCGCACAGGAATACCACCGTCGGCCCGCGGCCGGGCGTGTGACGATAAGCAAGTTTCGGGCGTTCGGGGGCTTCGGCAGCTTCGGTCATCGGATGGGCTTAGCCGCCCCATCCGCTTCCGTCACCCCGCCGCTGCGAACGTATCGCACTGCGCCGGATCGCCGCTGTCGAGCCCGCGCTGGAGCCATTGCTTGCGCTGCGCCGAGCTGCCGTGGGTGAAGCTGTCGGGCACCACTTCGCCCTGGCCCTGGCGCTGCAGCGTGTCGTCGCCGATGGCATTCGCCGCGGTCATGCCCTCCTCGATGTCGCCCGGCTCGAGCCGGCCGCTGCGTTTCGCCCATACGCCGGCATAGCAATCGGCCTGCAGTTCGAGCAGCACCGACAATTTGTTGCCTTCCGCCCGCGAAGCGCGGGCCTGCGCCTGGCTGACCTTGGTCGAAGTGCCTTCGAGATTCTGGATATGATGCCCCACTTCGTGCCCGATGACATAGGCACGTGCAAAGTCGCCCTTCGCGCCGAAGCGCTTGTCGAGTTCGTCGAAGAAGCCGGTGTCGAGGAACACACCCTGATCGCCGGGGCAGTAGAACGGCCCGACCGCGGCCGATGCCTGCCCGCATGCCGACTGGACCGATCCGGTGAAGAAGTTGATCGTCGCCGGCTGGTAACGCTGGCCGTTGTCGGCGAAGACCTTGCTCCACACCTGCTCGGTGCTCGTCATCACCCGGCACGCGAATAATTCGGCCTGCGTGTCGCATGCCTTGGCCGCGCCCTGCGTCTGGCCCTGCTGGCCTTGCTGGACTTGCGTCCCGCCTCCGCCGAGCAGCCCACCGCCGCCCGATATCGCGAAATAGACGAGCGCCACCACGCCGAGCAGAGCAATCCCGCCGCACCCCATCCCGCGACCGAGCAGCAAAGGCAGCAAGCCCAGCAGTCCAAAGCCGCCGCCACCACCGCCGCCGCCCGAACCAAAGTCGCGCGCATTGTCGGTGGGATCGAGATCGTCGAGCCGCATGGGCATTCCTTCGTCGTTAGGTTCCGCAACAATGCCCCAGCACGCCAAGCGTTGCACGCCCTCAAATCCTCCCTCGCGCAGCGGGCGAGGATTGCAGGAGCCTCCCGGATACGCCACATGCCCCCGCATGGCCGACGCCGACCCCCGCCCGCGCCGCCGCGTCGCCGGACTGCCGTTGCCGGACTGTGTCGCGTTGGTGCTCCAGGGCGGCGGCGCGCTCGGCAGCTACCAGGCCGGCGTGATCGAGGCGCTGGGCGAGGCCCGGATCGAAGTCGATTGGGTCGCCGGCATCTCGATCGGCGCCGTGAATGCGGCATTGTTCGCCGGCAACCCGCCCGAGACTCGTCTCGCCGCGATCCGCGCCTTTTGGGAAGGCGTCACCGGCGCGCTTCCAGATTTCTCGATCCCCTTGAGCGACGGCGCACGGGAATTCGCCCATGAATGGGCCGCCGCGGCCGTGCTGATGGGCGGCGTACCCGGCTTCTTCCGCCCGCGGGCGATCCCGCCCTCCTTCGCCACGCCCGGCACCCCGGGCGCGCTCAGCTTCTACGACAGCACACCTCTGCGCGAGACGCTCGACGCGCATATCGACTGGGATCTGCTCAATCATGGCCCGGTCCGCCTCTCGGTCGGCGCTGTCGACCTCGCGAGCGGCAATTTCCGCTATTTCGACACCGCCGACGAGCGCCTCGACGCGCGCCACATCATGGCCTCGGGCGCGCTCCCGCCCGGCCTCCCCCCGATCGAGATCGACGGCCGCTATTATTGGGACGGCGGCCTCGTCTCGAACACCCCGCTCACCCACATCCTCGATCGCCAGAGCGAGAACACGCTCGTCTTCCAGGTCGATCTCTTTCCCGCCGCCGCCGATTTGCCCCGCACGATCACCGACGTGCTGGCCCGCGAAAAGGAGATCCGCTTCTCCAGCCGCACACGGCAAGTCTCGGACGAGCGCCTCCGTCTGCGTCAGGAACGCGAGGCGATCCGCCGCGTCCTCGCCAAATTGCCGTCCGATCTCGCCGACGACCCCGATGTCGTCGCGCTGTGCGCCCTCGCCGACGAGAAGCCGCTGAGCCTCGTCCACCTGATCTACCGCGCCAATGCGTGGGAAGGCGGATCGCGCGACTTCGAATTCTCCGCCCGCTCGATGCACGAGCATTGGCAGGCCGGCCGCGCCGCGATCGCCGAAACCATGGCGAGCGCGCAGATCGTCGCGCAGAACATCCTCGACGGCAAGACCGCCGCCTTCGACCTCACGCACCGTTAGGAGTACCCATGTTCCTCAAGGGCAAGTCCGCGATCGTCACCGGCTCCACGTCCGGCATCGGCCTCTCTTACGCCAAGGCGCTCGCCGCAGAAGGCGCAGCGGTGATGATCAACGGCTTCGGCGATGCGCAAGCGATCGAGACCGAACGCGCCGCGCTCGAAGCGACGGCCGGGGCAAAAGCACTGTACGACCCCGCCGACATGTCGAAGCCCGACCAGATCGCCGCGATGGTCGCCCGCGCCGAGAAGGAGCTCGGCAGCGTCGACATCGTGATCTCCAACGCCGGCATCCAGCACGTCGCGCCGATCGACGAATTCCCGATCGAGAAATGGGACGCGATCATCGCGATCAACCTGTCGTCGACTTTCCACCTGATGCGCGCCGCGATCCCCGGCATGAAGGCGCGCAAATGGGGCCGGATCATCACCACGGCGAGCGCGCACAGCCTCGTCGCCAGCCCCAATAAATCGGCCTATGTCACTGCCAAGCACGGCATTGCCGGCCTGACCAAGACCGCCGCGCTCGAGGTCGCTACCCACGGCATCACCGTCAACTGCATCTCGCCCGGCTATGTCTGGACTCCCTTGGTCGAGAACCAGATTCCCGATACGATGAAGACCCGCGGCCTCACCCGCGAGCAAGTGATCAACGACGTGTTGCTCGACGCCCAGCCGACCAAGCAGTTCGTCCAGCCGGAACAAGTTGCCGCGCTCGCGCTCTTTCTCTGCAGAGACGAAGCCGCGCAGATCACCGGCGCCAATTATTCGATGGATGGCGGCTGGACCGCCGCGTAAGCCGATAAAAATGGGGTCGAAAATATGAAGTGGATGCTGCCTGTCGCCATTGCCCTCGCCGCGGGCCTAGGGGGCTGCAGCGTCTATCGCGAGGCGACGTCGTCGAGCCCGCCCACCAATGTCAGCTGGCAGAGCGTCGCCACCGCCGCCGACCGCGATCGGATCCGCGACTGGCGCAAGGCCTGGGACGAGGCGCTGCCGCTGGCGCGCAAGGCCGACGCCAAAGCGATCGCCGCGGAGCCCCTGCTGTTCGATCCCGATCGCGCGCTCGCCGACGCAGCCTTGCCGCAGGGCAATTATCGCTGCCGCACCTTCAAATTGGGCGGCAAGGGCACTGCGATGCGCGACTTCACTGCCTATCCGTGGTTCGATTGTCGCGTCGCGGACGAAGGCGAGGTCAAGAGCATGCACAAGGTCACCGGCTCGCAGCGCCCGACCGGACTGATCTTCCCGCATGACGCCACGCGCCAGGTGTTCCTCGGCACCCTCGTCCTCGGCGACGAGACCTCCCCCTTACGCTACGGTCTCGACGCCGATCGCGACATGATCGGCTATGTCGAGCGCATCGGCCCCAAACGCTGGCGGCTGGTATTCCCGCGCCCGCGCTTCGAATCGGTATTGGATGTCGTGGAGCTGATCCCGGCGGGCTAGCGGACAACGCCTCTCTTGCGAAGCGGGGAAGTGGCATGCGCAGCACGACGGAGGGTGCCTCTCCCCAATCACCCCCCTCGACAACACCCCGACCCCTGCATACGCTTGCCCCATGCGCACCCTCCTCACGGCAGCCCTCGCCATGACTCTCGCCGCCCCCGCTCTCGCCGCCGATCCGGTCCGCGACGCGACGCAGCGTTCGCTCCCCCAGCTGATGGACTTTTATCGCGACTTTCACGCCAATCCTGAGCTCAGCCTCCACGAGGTCCAGACCGCGGCCAAGCTTGCCGCCGAGGCGCGCAAGGCAGGGTTCCAAGTCACCGAGAAGGTAGGCGGCACCGGCGTTGTGGCGATCCTCAAGAACGGCGCCGGCCCGATCCTGCTGATCCGTGCCGACATGGACGGGCTGCCGGTCACCGAGGACACTGGCCTGCCCTTCGCCTCGAAGGTCCGCGCCACTACCGACGAGGGCCAGGAAACCGGCGTGATGCACGCCTGCGGCCACGACACCCACATGGCCAGCTGGATCGGCACACTGCGCAATCTCGCCGCGATGAAGGCACAGTGGCAGGGCACGCTGGTGATGATCGCCCAGCCCGCCGAGGAGCGCGGCATGGGCGCGCGGATGATGCTCGAGGACGGCCTCTTTTCCCGCTTCCCCAAGCCCCAGTTCGCGCTCGCCTTTCACGACGCGGCGTCGCTTCCCGCGGGCACGATCGGCGTCCGCTCGGGCTATGCGCTCGCGAATGTCGATTCGGTCGACATCAAGGTCTCGGGCGTCGGCGGCCACGGCGCCTATCCGCAGACGACGCGCGACCCGATCGTCCTCGCCGCGCGCATCGTCACCACGCTCCAGACGCTGGTCAGCCGCGAGATCGATCCGCAGGATTCGGCAGTGGTCACCGTCGGCAGCATCCATGGCGGCTCGACCCACAACATCATCGGCAAGGAAGTGACGATGCTGCTTACGGTGCGCAGCTATACGCCCGAGGTCCGCAAGAAGCTGCTCGACGGCATCGCCCGCATCGCCAAAGGCGAGGCGATCGCCGCGGGCATCCCCGAAGATCGCATGCCGCTGGTCACCATCCGCAACGAGGGCACCCCCTCGACCTTCAACACCGAGCCGCTCACCGGCCGTCTCCAGTCGCTGTGGACGAGCCGCTTCGGCAAGGATCGCGTGGTCGAGACTCCCGCGGTGATGGGGGGCGAGGATTTCGGGCGTTTCTATCTTGCCGACAAGTCGATCCAGAGCATGATCTTCTGGGTCGGCGGGGTGCCCAGGGCCAAATGGGACGCCGCGCAGGCCGGCAAGGAGGCCCTCCCCTCGCTCCACAGCCCGTTCTGGGCGCCCGAGGCCGAAGCGGTGATCGCCACCGCCACCGAAGCGATGACCGCCGCCGCGCTCGATATATTGAAGCGCTAAATCGACAGGCCGTTGGCACAAACCGGGCTAACCCTCGTTAATGCATCCAGAGTTCGCCGGAGTTTGGGCATTGGCGCAAGAGCATATCGTCGCGGTCGGTTTATTGACGAACCGCGACCTTGAACGATTGGGAAGCGGGTTCCGGCGTTGCTTCCCGGTGTCGGACGACAGGAAATTCGAGGATCTCCTGCGCGCCATCGACGAAGCGGATGCTGCTTCGCTGCGGGCGCGGTGCAGCAGTGATCAGCAAAACAAGATGCCTCCCGCGCGCTAGACGGGCGCCTTGTTGCGAATCACTATCGCCTTGAAATTGATGATTTTTGTGGCACCCTCGGTCAGGCGATTGGGGAATTCGCCATGTCCGATTCGACCTACTTCCAGATCCGTGCCCGGCGCGAGCGTGAGGCCGCGCTGCGCCAGCTGCATCCCGTGGCGCGCCACGCTCATCTCGTGATGGCGGAGCGTTACGAACGATTGAGCACCCAAAGCGGCAACCCGCGCTAGAAACTGCGCCCCAAGGCGATCACCAGCCCGTGCTCGCGCCTGCGCTCTCCCGCGGCCGCACGGGGCCGCACTGCACCGACATAGCTGGCCGACGCAGTGAAGCCGCCGCGCGACAAGGCGACACCACCACGCCAGTCGAGCTTGCCGCCCCGCGCCGCGCCGTCGAACGCGCCCGATTCATATCCGGCCTCGAGAGTCAGGCTGATCGGCGTCCCGGGGATCGCCCGCTCGATTGCCGCAAAGCCGTAGAGATTGTCGTCCTCGTCCCCCGCCGCGTCGATCAGATTGGCCTGCCGCGGCGCCCATGCGATCCCGGCACGTGCGCCGGTGTCGCCGCGTTCCCAGCCGAACGTCGCAATCGCCTCGGCATAGTCGCAGTCGGCGACGCCGGGATAATGATACCACGACACCCCGCCGTCGACCGTCAACGCCCCCGCTATGGTGCCTCGCCAGCCGGCGCTCGCATCGAGCTCCACCGCGTTCGATCCGCCGTCATGCGGCGCCCATGAGCCGAAGCCGCCCAGATAGAAGCCCGCATTGCTCTCGAACTCGGCGCTGGCCTGCAGCGCGGGCCTGCCGTTCGAAAGCGATACCCCGCGATAGCGATAGTCGGAGACGATCTCGGCCTCGCCGCTGATCCCCTGCGCCGCCGCCTGGGGCACGGTCGTCCACAATAGGGCCATCGCGAGCAAGACCGATGTTGGACGCATCAGGCGGCGCGGAGCGCACAGCGCTGCGCGACAAGAGCCGTGATCTGCCCGGCGGGGACCGGGCGCGAGAACAGATAGCCTTGCATCTGGTTGCAGCCGGCAAGCTTGAGGAAGCGCTGCTGGTCGCCGGTCTCGACGCCCTCGGCGGTCACCGTCAGCCCCATCGCATGGCCGAGAGTCACCACCGCGTGGATGATCGCGGCCGAATCGACCGTGTGTCCGAGATGCTGGACGAAGCTGCGGTCGATCTTGATCTTGTCGACCTCGAACTTGCGCAGATAGCTGAGCGACGAATAACCGGTGCCGAAATCGTCGAGAGCGATCCGCAGTCCCGCGGCGCGCAGCTGGGCCAGCCCGGCGCGGACCAATTCATCATCGTCGATCAGCACACCTTCGGTGACTTCGAGCTCGAGCTGTTCGGGTCGTACCCCGGTTTCGCGAATGATCTCGAGCACACGCTCGGCGAACCCGGTGGTCCGGAACTGCACCGGCGACAGATTGAGTGCGACGAACAGATCGGGCCAGCGTTTCGCCGCCGCGCAAGATTCGCGCAGCACCCATTCACCCAGCGGGATGATCAGCCCGGTCTCCTCGGCGATCGGAATCACCTGCGCCGGCGGCAGCAGCCCCTGCTCGGGGTGTACCCAGCGCAGCAGCGCCTCGACCCCGACCATCTTGCCGTCGGTGCCGACAAGGGGCTGATAATGCAGCGCCAGCCCTTCGCCGGTGGCGAGCGCCGAGCGCAAATCTTCCTCCACCGTCCCGCGCAGCTTGACCGTCGCGTCCATCGATAGGTCGAAATGGCGATAGCAATCGCGCCCCTCGGCCTTGGCCTTGTAGAGCGCGATATCGGCCTTGCGCATCAGGTCGACGCGGTCGGTCCCCTCCGCGGGCGCCTGCACCACGCCGATGCTGACGCCGACAAACGCCTGGTTGCCGAGCACTTCGAACGGCGCGTGGACCGCGCTCAGGATCCGCTGGCAAAGCCCGTCAATCGCGTCCTTGTCGGTCAGCTGGGGCAGCAGGATCGCGAATTCGTCGCCGCCCAGCCGCGCGATCGTGTCGACCTCGCGCACCAGGGCGGTCAGCCGGCTGCCGAACTCGCGGATCAACTCATCCCCGGCCTGGTGCCCGAAGGTGTCGTTGACATGCTTGAAGCGGTCGAGGTCGAGCAGCAGCAGCGTGGCTTCCTCGCCCCGCCGCGTGCGGGCGAGCGCGTGATCGGTCCGGTCGTTGAACAACGCACGGTTGGGCAATCCGGTCAGGGCATCGTGGAAAGCGAGGTGCTGCGCCTGCGCCCGGCTGGTCTCGAGCTCGAGCCGCGCACGCAAATTTCGGTTGAGCAGCCACGCCAGTACCGCGCCGATCAACCCGAGCGCCGTCAGCAGCACGATCGCCATATGGCGCTTCACGACATGGCCCGGACGGAAGGCCTGCCACTCGATATAGCCGATCAGCCGGTGCTCGGCGCTCCACAGCGGGATAGCGGCGCGTGCGCTCGGCATAGTGACGAACCGGGGCGCCTCCACGCCATAGTCGGCGGCGAGGTCGGTGAGGAAGTTGCCGTCGAGATAGCGCACACTGAGGTGGAGATGCTCCGATCCCGGACGCTGCGTGATCTCACCGGTTTCGGACAGGATCGGCTTGACGCTGACGATCGCCGGGCGGCCGCGGACCATCGCCATGGTCGATGCGCCGGGGGTCTGCTCGACGCTGCTCGCCGCGGCGAGATCGCCGCGCCGCAGCTTCGCCCTGAGCTGCGCGACGAGGGGCTGCGCGCCGGGGGCGATCCCGGAAAACTGGCGGGGATCGGCCCGGCGGCCGTTCCGCATCGCATAGACCGGCCGCTCGCGCGCATCGAGCACATAGGTCTCGTCATGCTTGTAATAGCTGTGGAACCAGATGCCGAGATTCTGGTCGATCCACGGCAGGTCGAGCGGCACCTCGTGTACCCGCCGCACCGCATCGTCCCAGTAAGTCGACGCCTCCTGGTCCTTGCGCACGCCGGTGACCGCGGTGAGCATCGCAACCTCGACCAGCCGGGCCTGGCGCTGCGCCGCGACGGCGTCCGATCCTTCGGTGGCGAAGTGCAACACCGCGCCGACCATTGCGGCAAGCAGCAGCAACGCCCCCGCGGTGGGGACGATCACTGCCTTGAGCAACAGTCTTCCAGGCCGGGCCCCGATCACGCACACCCCATGATTTCCTATGGATCATCATAGAGGACCGCTCGGCCGATCAGAATTTCTCCTTGAAAATCCTGTGCTTAATATAGGAGAATTACGTAGGAAGCGTGCAGACGCGCGCAGTCTCCCGATCAGCCGACCGCGATCGCGGTATCGCGTCCTCGGCCTTTTCGGGCCGGATGTAGATCGACGACAGCATCGGCAGAGCCGTCTTCAACTCCTGCTCGATCCGCTCGATCAGCGCCTCGCCGGCGCCCATGCTGAGTTGGTCGTCGAAATCCGCGCTGATCGCGACGAAGATCCGATCGGGTGCGGTGTGGATCGTCCGTACGTGATTGACTCGCACGATCGCCGGCTCGCTATCGAGGATCCGGCGCACGCACGCCACCACTTCGGGGTTGGCGCGTTCGCCGATCAGCAATCCCTTGGCCTCGCGCGCGAGCAGGGTCGCGACTGCGGCGAGAATGCACCCGATCACGATAGACGCCGCGCCGTCTATCCGCGGATCGCCCCAGGCATGGCTCGCCCATATGCCGATCGCGGCGACCGCCAGCCCGGCCAGCGCCGCCGAATCCTCGAACAATACGATGAAGGTCGCCGGGTCCTTCGATTCGTGCACTGACTGCCACCAGCCCATATCACCCTTGGCCGCACCAAATTCCCGAAGCGCGATCACCCATGAGCTGCCCTCCAGCACCGCCGCGACCCCCAGCACGATGTAATTGATCAGCGGATCGCGCAGCGGCTCGGGCGCGGCGAGGTGCTGCCAGCCCTCGTAGATCGAGACCCCGGCACCGAGCCCGAAGATCAGGATGGCGACGACGAACGCCCAGAAATAGAGTTCGCGGCCATAGCCGAACGGGTGCTCGGCATCGGGCGGTCGCGTGGCGCGATGCTGGCCATAGAGCAACAGCCCCTGATTGCCGCTGTCGACGAGGCTGTGCACCCCTTCGGTGAGCATCGACGAAGAACCGGAGATCGCCGCCGCCACGAACTTGGCGACGGCGATCCCCAGATTGGCCGCCAGCGCGGCATAGAGAACGATGTTGGCGCGCCACCCCGACGCAGGACATGCGCCCATAAGCTGGCGTCCTTAGTCGAGGCCGAGCTTGTGCAGCACCTTGCCGATGATACCCTTGCTCCCCGCAGGTCCAGCGGCGAGCTTCTCCTCGGCCTTTTCGTCATAGCCCGAGCTTTCGGGCAGCGCATGGTTGTGCACAGGCTGGGTCGAGGCAGGCGGATCCGACGCGTCCATCGATTCGTCGAGCGCCCGGTCGAGCCGCGCTTCCTTGCTTTCGGGGTTGCGTTCGAGCCGTTCGACGATCGAACGATCGGTGCCGGCATCGGCCGAGCCGACGGGCGCAGGGCGCTCGTTGACGGTCGCCGAACCGGCGTCGGCATCCTCGGCTCCCGGTGCCACCGACATCTTGTCCATCGCCGGGTCGATCGGGTTCGCAGTCATGGTCACTCTCCTGAGCGTTGCCTTGCTGTAACGATCATGCCGCGATTCGCGTTCCCGCGTTCGGAGCGCTCAAAAGAAAACGGCCCGGCGGGATGCCGCCGGGCCGTATTTCTCGAAACCTGGCCGTCGCTCAGTCGCGCGCGCTGCCGAACAGGCGGAGCAGGAACAGGAACATGTTGATGAAGTCGAGATAGAGGTTCAGCGCCCCCATGATCACGACCTTGCCCATCATCTCGGTCCCCGCGACATGCGCGTAGATGCTCTTGATCTTCTGCGTGTCGTAGGCGGTGAGCCCCGCGAAGATCAGCACGCCGATTGCGCTGATCACCAGGTTCATCGTGCCCGATTGCAGGAACAGGTTGACGATCGACGCCACGATCAGGCCCACCAGCCCCATGATCAGGAAGGTGCCGAGGCCCGACAGGTCACGCTTGGTCGTGTAGCCATAGAGGCTCAGTCCGGCGAAGCCTGCCGCCGTGGCGAAGAACACCCCGGCGATCGAAGTCGAGGTATAAGTGATGAAGATCGTCGACAGCGACGCGCCCATCAGGCCCGCATAGACGAAGAACAAGGTCTTGAGCGTGCCCTCGGACATCCGCGCCTGCCCGAAGCTCATCGCAAATACGATCGCCAGCGGCGAAAGCATGACGATCCAGCCGAGCATCGTCGGTGAATAGCCACCGCGCGCCGCGGGCTGCACGATCATCTCGATCAGGCTGGTATTGCCCACCACGAGCGCGATGATGCCGGTCAACAGCACGCCCGAGAGCATGTAGTTATAGACCGACAGCATATATGCCCTGAGCCCCACGTCATACGCTTCGGCGCGCGCGTCGGTCGCTGCATAGGCCGCGCCAGTCCGGGGATCCGACCAATTCGCCATTATGAACTCCTTTACCCGGCGCTTTGCCGGCATCCGCTGAATATCGTTCCTGAAGCGGCTTTTTTCAAGCAAAACCGGTGGGCCACGTCGCCGATCCATGGTTAAACGCGCGTGCCATGCATCGCCTGTTCGTCGGCCTCCGCCCGCCCCCTGCGATCCGCGCGCAGCTCCTCGCCCTCATGGGCGGCGTCTCCGCCGCGCGCTGGCAGGACGATTCCCAGCTCCATCTCACGCTGCGCTTCATCGGCGAAGTCGAGCGCCCGATCGCCGAGGACGTCGCCGTCGCGCTCGCCAACGTGCATTTTCCGCCGGTCGAAGTGGCGCTCGATGGCGTCGGCCAATTCGACAGCCGCGGCCGGCCCAGCGCGCTCTGGGCCGGAATCCGCCCGCACGACGCAGTCACCGGGCTTCACAAGAAGGTCGATCAGGCGCTGGTCCGCTGCGGCCTCGCGCCCGAGCGCCGCGCCTATCTGCCGCACATCACCCTCGCCCGGATGAACGCCTCCGCCGGCACCACCGAACGGTTCCTCGTGAGCCACGCCGGCCTCGCCAGCCCGCTTTTCGGCCTCGATCATTTCCTGCTGTTCGAAAGCACTCTCGGCCGCGAAGGCGCCGTCTATGAAGCGATCGAGCGCTATCCGCTGCGGGGATGAAGAAGCCGTCCGGGCGCTTTACCCTTTAGTTCGGCCGCTCCGCCTGCCGCGCCTGCTCTTCATAGTCGCTCGCCATGGCGTGGAGGATGTCGGCGGTGCGCACGTCGCCGACCGAACTGGCGAGCCGGCGGCAGCGCGCACTCTGGCTGCGGAGATAGTCATGGTAACGCGCATCGCGGACGTCGACGAGCAGATTGACCGCACCGGTCAGCTGCCCCTCGACATCGAAGATCGGCGTCGGGTGCGGCAGGAAATCGACACGCGTGCCATCGGGGCGTTCGGCGGTCGCCCGCACGCCGCGCACCTTGCGCCCCTCGCGGATCGCCACCGCCATCGGGCAGAGCTCATGCGGCAGAAATACGCCGTCATCGGTGTAGAGCCGCCACGTCACGCACCAGCGATCCTGCCGTGCCTCGGGCTGGCGCCCGGCAAAGTCGGCGCAGGCGCGATTGAAATGCGTAACCACGCCGTCCGCGTCGGTCAGGTAGACCGCGGCCGAAATCTGGTCGAGCACCCCGGCAAGCGTCTCGTCGCCCTGGCGCGCGGCTTCGACGGCGACATCGACGATACGTTCGGGATCGAGCGAAAGAGGAAGGTTCACAAAGGTCTTTCCGGGCGTGGACGGAAGGCTTTCCCGACTCTGAACACCAAACTCTTGATTCAGATCAAGGTTCCGGCTCTCCGCGCCCGATGCGTCGATTTACGGCCGCGCCTGCCCTCCGTGCCATTCGATCCACGCGCCATAAGGATGGCAGGTGGCGAGCTGCCGCGCCTCGCCGCTCGGCCAGAGCGTCAGCCACAATTGGACCTCGCTGCGATTCGGCGTCCATTCGAAGCTCACCCAGGCGAGCGGGCGCTCCATCGTGGCACGCGCGCCGGCCGCGGCGATCAGATCGGTCGCCGCCTTGCGATCCTCGGCAGTCAGATATTGCAGCACCATCGAATGGAAGACCGCGCGGCAGCGTCCGTCCGCCTGCGGCACCACGAGCTGCTCGGCCAGCCACGATACTGCGTCGGCACGGGCGATCTGCGGCGGATGGCGCTGGGCGAGCGTGATTGCATTTTGCAGCCGCTCGGCGCGCGCCGGCTGGTCGGCGAAGACGAACGACAACAGCCGGTCGCGCGTCGCCTCGTCGGCGACGTTGAGCGGATGGAGGTCGACGCCTTGCGCCGCGAGCACTTCGACCTTGGCCTCAGGCGGCGCCGCACCGTGCCAAATGGGCTCGATCTGCACCGACGAGCCGGGCATGCCTGCCGGCACGCCGCCCAGATCATAGGCATAATACGCGAGATTGAGGTTGAGTCCGGCGCTCGATCCCAGTTCGAGCAATTCGAACGGCAACCCGAACCTGTCGCCCGCGACCATCAGCGCCGAGAGGATCGCTGCGGCGCGATTGACTTCGTTGGTCTGGGTCGGCTGGCGCATCCAGTGGGCGATGAATTCGTCCTCGCTCACCAGCGCGGCGCAGAGCGCGCCGTCGAAATCGTCATGCTGGCGCTTGTAGAGCGCTTCGAGCCGCTGCGGCCGGCCGCGACGCGCGAGCGCGTGGATCGCCGCGTTGAACCGCATCGCCAATGCCGCTGCCGAAGGATCCCCCGGCCATGTCTCGATCAGCGCCGCGGTGCGCGGAGCCCGGCGGAGGTGGCGTTCGCCGGCTTCGAGGACCGAAGCAACGAATGGCGAGCCGAGTGCGCGGGCGATGTCCGCCTGGCGCGCGAATTCGCCCCGGGTCGCAAGGTTGTCGGTCATAGTCCTCCCTTCGCCGGATGCGACCCGGCGAATCGTTACGCATAATCGAGCTTCGGGCTGCCGCGCCGGTCAGCGCGGCAGCCCGATACTTGCTCAGAACGATTGCCAGTCGTCGTGGCCGTTCGCGCGTTTCAGCGCGGGCACCGCGGCAGCGGGCAGCGGCTTGACCGGTCCGTCGAAGCGGATCTGCGTCTTGCTCTGGCGATTGCCACCGGACGACCCGACATTGAACCGCGACGCCTGCTCGCTCAGAGCGGCGACTTCACCGCTGAGGTTGCGTGCGGCGGCCGAAGTTTCCTCGACCATCGCGGCATTCTGCTGGGTCGACTGGTCCATCGTCCCGATTGCGATGCTGATCTCGCTGATCGCAGTCGACTGGGCCTGGTTGTCGTTCGCCATCTCGCCGAGCAGCTTGTGGACTTCGCCTACGTCGCCGGAGATGTCGGCAAGCGCCGTATCAACCTTCTGAACCATCTCCACTGCGGCGACGATGTCGGTCTGGGTGGCAGTCAGCTGATCGCGGGCACGGCCGGCTTCTTCCTCGGCACGCATCGCCAATGCAGAGACGAGATCGGCGACGACTGCGAAACCGCGGCCCGCTTCACCGGCACGACCGGCTTCGACCGCCGCATTCATCGCGAGAACCCGCGTCTGGAACGCGATCTTGTCGAGACCCTCGATCACGCTGTCGATGCCTTTGGCCGAATCCGCCACGCGAGTCATCGCCTGCATCGCTTCGTCGGCGGTCGCGCGGCCGTTGGAGACCGTCACGATCGTCCCGTCGGCGCGCTGGACCGTGCGGCCGGCGGCCGCGGCGGTCTGCTTGAGGCGGCCGTCCATCTGGGTCACCGCCGCCGAAGTCTCCTCGAGGCTCGCGGCATTGGCTTCGGTACGTCGGGCGAGATCCTCGGAAGCCTGGGCGATCTCGTTCGATCCGTCGCGGATCGTCGAGGCGCTCTGCATCACGGTGCCGATCAGGCTGCGCAGCTCGGCGACCGCGGCGTTGAAGTTGGTCTTCACCGTCGCATAGTCGCCCGGGAAGTCGCGGCTGATCTCGGCGGTGAGGTTGCCGTTGGCGAGTTCGGAGAGCTGCGCCGAGACGGTCTCGACCACCATCTTCTGTTCGGCTTCGGCGCGGGCATTGGCGGCTTCGGCGGTCTGCTTGGCGACTGCGGCATCGCGGAACACCAAAACCGCGCGGGCCATGTCGCCCAGTTCGTCGCCGCGATCGGTGTCGGGCACGGCGATGTCGTTCTTGCCTGCGGCGAGATCGGCCATCGTGCGAGTGAGACCTGATACGGGACGGGCAATCAGTCGGGTCAGCATCACTGCGAGTGCGATTGCGATGCCCATCAATGCGAGCGCGCCGAGCACGAGCACGAACAGAGCGGATTTGATCGCGGTCTCCTGGCGGGCGCCATTCTCTTCGATCCGCTTGGTCTGTGCGTCCTTGATCTCGCGCAGCGGCAGCACCGCGGCGCTGGTCAGCACGGCCTTGCCGGCGGCGCGCACGTCGGCCTCGGCGGCGTCGCGCTGGCCGGCCTTGACCTTGGCGATCAGCCGGTCGCCCCAATCCTTGCGCCACGCGAGCGTTTCCTCGCGCGACTTGAGCAAAGCGGCTTTTTGCGCCGGCTCGGTCAGGGTTTCCTCGAGCTCGGACGAGGCCTTGTCGTAATCGTCGCGTCCCTCGTTATAGGATTTGAGGTACGTTTCGTCCGCGGTCACGAGGAACCCGCGAAACTGGCTGTTCTGCCGCAATAGCGAGGTTTCCAGCGCCTGGGTCTTGGCGTGGATTTCCTGGCTGAGATTATTCGCATCGGTCGAGCTGCTGATCGACGAGATGTTGGTGTAGAACACCCCCATCACGATCGCGGCAGTCGCGCAGATCGTCAGGAATGACAGACCCAGCTTCCTCGGGATTTTCATCGACTTCAGCATGTTGGCTACTCTGCTCTTTTCGTTTCACTTTGCATTATAGGCCGCTCCCGGGGGAGCGGCCTTCAATGCCACCGTTTTCGTGGCGCTCAGAAAGAGAAGCGCAGCGAGCTCGAGATGGTCCGGCCGTTGACCGCGCGACCCCAGGCGATGCCGTTGGCGGGCATCGTGGCTTGCGAGATCTCGAAATACCCCAGCGTGTTGAACACGTTGTTGGCGTTCACGCTCAGCTGGACCCCCTCGGTCGGGCGGAACTGCACAAAGGCATTCACCACCGTGAAACCGGGCATCTTGAGCTGGTCGGTATCCTGCGCATAGCTGCTGGTGATGGTGACCGAGCTGGCGCCGAACGTTGCCCATTTGGTGTCGATCTGCGGCATCAGCTGGAAGCTCCATTCCGGCTGGTGACGCGGCTCGAGACCGGTGATCGCCGCATTCAGCAGATCCTCGGTGATCTTCGCCTTGGTCCAGGTCGCGCCGGCGTTGAGGCTGAACGGACCGCGGCGGAAGCTGCCCTCGAACTCGGCGCCGTAGGCACGATAGAGCCGCGAGGTGCCGAGACCCGAACCCGACTGGATGTTCTGGTCCTCGGAGTCGGCGAGGAAGCCGACGAGGTTGAGCGCGAGCCCCGCCTGGCGGAACTTCACCCCGCCCTCGAGCTGCTTCACCGTGTCATAGGCCGATTCCGGGTTGAACAGGTCGCCGCTGTTATAGTTGATCGCCGAGGTGAACAGGATCTTGTCGGCATTGGCGCGGGCGCCGCGGCTGTAGCGCGCGAACACCGCCAGCTCTTCGGCGATGCGGTAATTGATGCCCGCCGAATAGCTGAGATACTTATAGTCGTAATTGACCGGCGAGGGCTGGGTCAGCGGCATCATCGCGGTGCGCGATTCGGCCTGCGAGATCACTCCGTCACGGTTGAAGTCGAACGACGTGATGCCTACCCGGCCACCGCCGAGATCGGCGCCGAATACGGTGCCGTTCACGCTGCCCATGTCATAGCGGACGCTGCCGCCGATCGCGATCTTGCCGAAGCGATAGTTGATCGAACCATAGGGCGCGGTGATGTCGTAATCGACGTTGAACGCGCGGTGGAGCAGGCTGAGATTGCTGATCGCGAAGGCCGAATAGCCGTTCTGGGTCAGCGTGGTGCCCCCGGCATTGGCCACGTCGACCAGCGACGAATTGCCGCCGCCGACCACGTCCTGGATCGCCGTCGAGTACAGCCAGTCCATGTCGATCGTCTGCATCGCCTTGTAGACGCCGGCAGTGACCGTCAGGTCGCCGCCGCCCAGCTTCCACACGCGATTGGCGCGCAGATCGTTGGTGAAGTTGTTGAGCGAGTGCAGCTTGACCTTGGCGAGATAGACGCTGGCCAGCAGGCCGTTGCCGTTGAGTCCGCCCGGATTGGTGATCGCCTGCCCCATGTTCGGGCCGCTCGCATACCGCAAAGTCGCGCCGGCGCCGCCGGTCGTGGTGGCGAGCGCCGATGCCGTGGTGATGCTGCCGGGAACCGCGCGGAAGAGATCGCCCGAATTCGCCGAATAGCGTGCACGCTCGGTGAACGAGAAGCCGGCGATCTCGAACTGCGCCTCGAGCCCGACCGACTTCGAGATCGCGTGCAGGCCGTCATGGAAATTCTCGGCGATCGGCTGATTATCGCGATCGAGCGAGAGGAAGGTGCCGATGTTGCTCGACAGCAGCGAGTCCTTGCTCGGATCGAAATTGGCGATCTTGGTGAACTTGGGCTTGTCGTTCGTGCCGCTGATCAGCACCGGCGCCGGCACATATTGCGGCGAGCGATCGTCGAGCAGCTTGGCGTAGAGACGGACGAAACCGTTGTCGAACGAGCGCGTGACGTTGAACTTCACCTGGCCGCCGCGATAGCCGTTATAGCCGATGTCGCGCGGGCCTTCGCCGCTGCGATAGAAGCCGCCGACATGGAAGCGCAGATTGTCGCTGAGCTTGCTGCCATATTCGAAGTCGACGCGCTTCTCGCCGTAATCGAGCCCGGCGGTCGCCTGGATCGTCCCGCCCTCGGTGTCGCCGGTCTTCGAGATCAGGTTGATCACGCCACCCGGCGAATTCGACGCGAAGGTCGAGGCCGAGCCGCCGCGGATCGCCTCGATCGCGGCGAGGTTCAGATCGGCGCGGATGAAATTGTCGGACGAGGCGTTGAAGACGTCGCCGAATTCGAGCACCGGCAGGCCGTCTTCCTCGATCTGCAGATATTTCGAGCCGCCCGAGGCAAGCGGAAGGCCGCGGATCGTGTAGTTGGAATTGCCGTCGCCCGACGACGCTTCGACGCGGATGCCCGGCAGCGTGCGCAGGATTTCGGCAAGCGAGCGCGCGCCGAGCTTCTGGACCTCGGCCTCCTTCAGCGAGCTGGTCGAAATCGCACTGTCGAGAATGTCACGGCCCTTGGCGACGCCGGTCGAGAAGACTTCCTTTTCGGGAGCCTCCGCCTGGGCTTCGGTCTGGGGCTGCGCAGGTGCGGCCGGCTTGTCCTCGGCGAAGGCCGGGGTAGCGAGCGCGAACGGCGCAACGGACAACAACAACAGATGCTTTTTCACGGTAGTCAAACCCCTTGTTATCGGGCGTCGCATCGCGGCGCCCTCGTTGAAACAGCCCCCCCTGGGGCAGTAGAAAGGAAAGCCCGGGCCGCACGCGGCGGCCCGGATTGTTTGAGGATCAGAAGTCGAAGCGGACCGAAGCCGAGATCGTCCGGCCGTTGATGGCGCGCGCCGTCACCTGACCACTCGCGGGGATCGACCCCTGCGTGATCTCGGCGAAGCCGAGCGTGTCGAACAGGTTGTTGGCGTTCAGCATCAGCTGGACCCGGTCCGCAGGCCGGAACTGCACGAAGCCGTTGACCGTCGTGTAGCCGGGCATCTTCAGCTGGTTGGTATCCTGCGCGAAGCTGCTGGTGGTGCCCACGACATTGGCTCCGACAGTGAACAGCTCGGTCGAGAATTGCGGCGTCGCCTGGAAGATGAGCCGCGCCTGGTGCCGGGGGATATTGTCCACGAGCTGGGGATGGGCCGCATCCTCGGAGATCTTGGCGATCGTGTAGGTCGCGCCCGCCGTGAGACTGAACGGACCGTGCTGGAACCCGCCCTCGAACTCGACGCCCTTCGCGCTGTACTTGCGGGCGATCTGCTCGACCTGCACCGAACCGTCGGGCGCGCTGTTGACCTGCATGTTCCGCTCGCCCGTGCTCGCCAGGAAGCCGGTGAAGTTGAGCGTCACGCCCGCCTTGCGGAACTTCACGCCCAACTCGGTCTGGCGGACCGCGTCATAGGCGCCCTCGGGATCGAGCAGGCTTCCGTCGAGCGCGCTCACCGCAGGGGTGAACAGGATCCGGTCGGCCGCTGCGCGGCTGCCCCGGCTGTAGCGGGCGAAGACCGCCAATGGCTCCGAGACGCGGAAGTTGATGCCCGTCGAATAGCTCAGATACTTGTAATTATAATCGACCGGCGCGGGCTGGGTGAGCGGCAAAACCGCGGTCTGGCTCTCGGGAAACGAGATCACGCCGTCGCCGTTGATGTCGACCGGCCGGATGCCGACGCGGCCACCGCCCAGATCGGCGCCGAACACCGAACCCTGGACACTGCCGAAGTCATAACGGACGCTGCCGCCGATCGCGACCTTGCCGATATGGTAGTTGACCGAGGCATAGGGCGCGCTGACGTCGAAGTTGACGTCGTAGCGGCGGCGATAGCCGGCGGTCCCCGCAGTGCTGAAGCTGGTATAGCCGTCCTGCGTGATCGGAACGCCGCCCGCAGTGGCGATGTTGACGAGCGCGGCATTGCCGCCACCGACCACGTCCGACAGGATCGTCGTGAACGACCAGTTGGCGTCGAACTCCTGCGACGATTTGTAGAAGCCCGCCGTCGTCGTCAGCTTGCCGCCGCCGATCTCCCACACGCGGGTGGCGCGCAGGTCGTTGGTCATGTTGTCGAGGCTGTCGACCTGGATGTCCATCAACAGCCCCATGGCGAGCAGCCCGTTGCCGTTGAGCGACGCGGGATTGGTGATCGCCTGGCCCGCATTCGGGCCGGTCGCATAGCTCAGCCGCGCGCCGGGGCCGCCGAACTGGAAGGCAAGCCCTGCCGCCGGGGCGAGAGTGAGCGGAATGCTCTGGGTGAGGTGCGCGGAGATGTCCGCGAAGCGGAACTTCTCGGTGATCGTCCAGTCGCCGAGCTCGAACTGCGTCTCGACCCCGAACGACTTGACCGTGGGATGGGTGCCATCGCGGGCGTCGTGGCTAACGACCCGGTTGTTGCCGTCCAGCGCCACGACGTTGGTGATGTAGGGCGACAGCAGCGAGTCCCGCTTGATGTCGAAGTTCGCGATGTTGGCGAAGCTCGGGTCGGCGTTGGTGCCCGTCACGCCCACCGGCACGGCCTGATAGCCGGGCGTCCGGTCGTCGAGCAGCTTGCCGTAGAAACGAACGTAGCCGCCGGTGAACTCCTTGGTGATGTTGAACTTCACCTGGCCGCCGCGATAGCCGTCATAGCCGATGTCGCGCGGGCCTTCGCCGCTGCGATAGAAGCCGCCGACATGGAAGCGCAGCGTATCGCTGAGCTTGCTGCCATATTCGAAGTCGACGCGCTTCTCGCCGTAATCGAGGCCGACGGTCGCCTGGATGGCGCCGCCTTCGACGTCGCCGGTCTTGGAGAGGAGGTTGATCACGCCGCCGGGCGAGTTCGACGCGAAGGTCGACGCGGATCCGCCCCGGATCGCTTCCACCTGCGCGAGGTTGAGGTCGGCGCGCATGAAGACGTCGGGCGACATGAAATTGATGTCGCCGAATTCGAGCACCGGCAGGCCGTCTTCCTGCAACTGCAGAAACTTCGAGCCGGTCGACGCCAGCGGCAGGCCGCGGATCGAATAGCTGGCATTGCCTTCGCCGCTCACGGCCTCTGCGCGGACGCCCGGGATGTTGCGGAGAATCTCGGCGAGCGAGCGGGCGCCGAAGAGCTCGATCTGGTCGTCCTTGAGCGAGCTGGTCGAAGTCGCGCTGTTGAGACGGTCGCGGCCCTTGGCGACGCCGGTCGAGAAGACTTCTTCCTGCTGCGGCTTCTTGGCGTCCTGCGCCGGCTCCGCGGTCTTGGCTTCGGCTTCGACCTTGGGCACAGCCGGATCGTTCGCCGTCGTCCCGGCAAAGGCAGGCGTCGCGAGTGCGAGCGGCGCAGCGGCAAGGAAGAGGGTACCCCGTTTCATTTAACTATGCTCCCGATGGGATTATTGCTCAGCGTTATAGGATGAGTTCGGAGGGAGCCGGGACGAGGACTGTCAAATATACCGACAGATCATGGCGAAATCGCCGGAACTTCTCTGAGAGGACGGCGCGCGTTTCCGCACTTTATCGGAGGCGCCGGGAAGTTCATGTTAACCATGTCTCGCTACGCGTGGAGGAAGAAACGCCCTCTCACGGCAGTCCGTCCGCGATCGGCCGACCATTGCGGATACCGAACCTCGCCGGCTCGTCTTGCCCACGCGCCGCTTGTATCTGCTGCTTTGCGCAGGCAATTTGGCGGACGCCCGCAGATTCGGAAGGAAGCCGATGTCGCCGCCGCCCGACGCCTTTCCGCCTGACGCCTTTTCGATCGCCCGGCGGGCATTGCTCGGGGCGGGAATCGCGGGCTTCGCCGCGGCCGCCGTCAAGTCCGCCGCAGCGACCCCGTCGATCCCGTCGGTCGACTCGCTCGAGCTGCAGGTGCTGGTCGACAACGCCACCTTCGGCCCGTTCCTCCCGGACCTCGACCTTCCGGGGCTGAAGCTCGTCCGCAACGGCGGTCACGGCCCCGCCGGCCGGGTAATGTCGCGTCGGTCGCTGCAGGCGGAGTTCGGCCTCTCGCTGCTTGCCACCTCGCAGCGCGCCGGAAGGACCGCGCGCGTGCTCGTCGATTTCGGCTATTCGCCCGAGACGGTCCGCAACAATCTCGCCTTGCTGGGCATCGACCTCTCGGACCTCGATACCGCGGTACTCAGCCACGGCCATCTCGATCACTATGGCGGGTTCGCCGGCTTCTTCGGCGCGCACGCGCGGCGGCAAATTCCGCTCTACGTCGGCGGCGAGGAGGCGTTTTGCGAGCGACTGGCATTGATCGGCAAGCCCCCGCCGCTGATGGGCGCGCTCGACCGCGCCGCACTGGCGCGGGCCGGTTTCGCGGTGCGGATCGCCCCGGACCCGGAAGTCATCCAGGGTCAGGCCTTCACCACCGGCACGATCCCGCTCGCCAGCTTCGAGCGCGCCGCGATCCCCACACAGATGCGCCCCGGCAAAGGCTGCGCGGCTGCCGGGCTAGGGTCCGCCAAGCGTGACCTCGCCCAGCTTCCCGACGATGGCGAGCATGAACTCGCGACTTGCTATGCAGTGAAGGGGCTCGGCCTCGTCGTGATCGCGTCGTGCAGCCATCGCGGCGTGATCAACAGCGTTCGGCAGGCGCAGAAGCTTTCGGGGATCGACAAGGTCCACGCCGTGGTCGGCGGCTTCCACCTGGTCCGCCCGCGCACCGAGGACGAGGCCCGCCGCACCGTCGCCGAACTCGCCGCGATCGATCCCGCCTGGATCGTGCCGATGCATTGCACCGGCGAAGTGTTCGTGCAGGAAGCGATGCGGGTGATGCCCGCGAAGATCATCCGCACCTATGTCGGGAACCGGCTGACCTTCGCGGCAGCATGAGCCGCAGGCCTTTTGAGCCTCACTCCTCGAGCCTCACTCCTTGAGCACCCTCACCAGCGCATCCGCCGCCCGCGTCACTTGCTCCCACACCGCGTCGAAATCGGCTGCATCGCCATAATAAGGATCGCGCACCGCCTGCCCGGCGCAGCCCGGCACCTGGTCCATCAGCAGCTCGATCCGCGCGGTGCAGCGTCCCGGCGCAATTGCGTGCAGATCGAACAAATTCTGCGGATCGAGCGCCAGGATATAGTCGAAGCCGGTGAAGTCCGCCCCGCGCACCCGCCGCGCCCGCCTCGCCGAAATGTTGATCCCGTGGCGCAACGCCACGGCCTGACTGCGTGGATCGGGCGGATTGCCGATCTGCCATTCGCCGGTCGCGGCGGAATCGGCCACCGCCACGAGCCCCGCACGGTCCGCCGCGGAGCGAAACGCCGCCTCGGCCAAAGGCGAGCGACAGATATTGCCGAGGCACACGAACAGCAAAGACGGCGGACGCACTGGAAATCCCCTCTTTCGTAAACGCGGTATGCTCTGCTAGCCTCGTGCCTACGACATAGGACAGGAGAGAGTGGATGGCGAGTTCCAGCGCGCCCGCAGCCGATCACAAGGCCGGGCCTTATGCCTGGTACGTCCTGATCGTCCTGTTCCTCGTCTATGCCCTGAACTTCATCGATCGCCAGATCCTGACCATCCTCGCCCCGCACATCCGCCGCGATCTCGGGCTCAGCCACGCCGATATCGGCTTCCTCTACGGCACTGCGTTCGGCGTGTTCTACGCCTTGTTCGGCATCCCGCTCGGCCGTCTCGCCGACAGCTGGCACCGGGTGCGGCTGATGACCATCGGCCTCGCGCTCTGGTCGACGATGACTGCGATCTCGGGCCTGTCGCGCAACGGCCTCCAGCTCGCCGCTGCGCGCATCGGCGTCGGGATCGGCGAGGCGACCGCGAGCCCCTCGGCCTATTCGCTGATCTCGGACTGGTTCCCCAAGCGCCAGCGCGCCACTGCGCTCGCCATCTATTCCGCGGGCATCTATTTCGGCGGCGGCTTCTCCTTGTTCCTCGGCGGCGCGATCGTCGACTGGTGGAATGCGGCCTATCCCGGCGGCGGCCCGTTCGGGCTGGTCGGCTGGCAGGCGGCGTTCATGGCAGTCGGCCTGCCCGGCCTCGTCCTCGCCCTCTGGGTGCTGACCCTGCGCGAACCGATGCGCGGGCTGTCCGAAGGCCTCGTCGCGCCCAGGCACCCCGCGCCTTTCAAAAGCTTCCTCGAGGATCTGTTGACGATCATCCCGCCGCTCACCGTGATTGGCGCCGCTCGCAACGGCGCAAACGCATTGCTGCGCAACCTCGTAGTCCTCGCGTCGGTCGCCGCGGCGATCTATGCGCTGGTCCGGCTCGGCGAGCCGCTGCCGCAATGGCTCGCGGTCGGCATCGGCGTCTATGCGGTGTACAGCTGGTCGGCGGCGCTGCGCCACCGCGATCTGCCCACGTTCAAGTTGATCCTCGGCACCCCCGCCTTCCTCGCGGTGGTTCTCGCTTACGGCCTCAATGCCTTCCTCGCTTATGCCGTGGCGGGGCTCGCCCCCAGCTATGCAGCGCATGAATTCGGCGTATCCAGCCGCGAGGCCGGGCTGTGGATCGGCGGGCCGGCGATCCTCGGCGGCTTCCTCGGCGTGACTCTCGGCGGGATCGCCGCGGATCGCCTGCGCCGGCGCTGGCCGTCGGGGCGGATCATGGTGATCCTGTTCGGCAGCCTCGCCCCGGTGCCCAGCCTCGTCATCGCCTTCACCACTGCCGACAAGGCGTTGTTCTATGCGATGCTCCCGATCACCCAGGTCTTCGCCAGCTGCGCGCTCGGCGCCGCCGCCGCGGCGACGCAGGACCTCGTCCTTCCCCGGATGCGCGGCACCGCCACCGCCGCCTTCTTCATCGGCACCACACTGATCGGTCTCGCATTGGGTCCGTATCTGGCGGGCCGCGTCGCCGATCTCAGCGGCAGCCTGTCGACCGGGATCCTCTCGCTGCTCGTCAGCCTGCCGCTCGCGCTCGCCGCGGCGATCACTGCCTTCCGCCTCGTCCCCGCCGCCGAGGCCAGCCGCGAGGCGCGCGCCAGGGCCGCGGGCGAGCCGCTATAGCCGCACGGCATAGCGGCACGATCAGCGGCCGGGTTCCCCGCAAATCGGCGCCGGGCTAGCCCTGTACCATCACGGTCCAGGGGGAAGCGGTTCATGTCCCGGAATTTGACGCGGCGGCAGCTGATCGGTGGCGCTGTGGCGGCCGGCGGGCTGGCGAGCTGGCCCGGCCGCGCCGCGGCACCGGCCGGAAGCACCTTGTTCCGCGAGGTCCTGCTCGTGGACGGCACGGGCGCGCCACCGCGGCTCGCCGATGTGCTGGTCACCGGCGACCGGATCGCCCGGATCACTGCGCCCGCTGCCCAACAGCGCGTAACCGCCGCCCGGATCGTCGCGGGCGAGGGCCGAATCCTCGCGCCCGGCTTCATCGACACCCACAGCCACGGCGATCCGCTGGAGAATTCGTACGAAAGCTTCCTCGCAATGGGCGTCACCACGATCACGCTCGGGCAGGACGGCAGCGGGCCGAGGCTCGGCAAGGATCTCGATCTGCGCAGCTGGATGAACGCCGTCGATCGCGCGCGCATCGACGTGAACGTGGCGACGCTGTCGAGCCATGGCACGCTGCGCCGCGCCGCGAACGTCTCCGATGCGGTCCGCCATCCCGACGATGCCGGGCTCGCACGGATGGCCGCGCAGCTCGAAGCCGAGCTCCGCGCCGGCGCCTTCGGTCTGTCCTATGGTCTCGAATATGTCCCCGGAATCTATTCGGAGACGCGCGAGCTCACCCATCTCGGCCGGGTGGTGAGCCGCCGCAACGGCGTCGTCATGAGCCATATGCGCTCGGAGAATGACGCGGAGATCGAAGGTTCGATCGACGAGCTGATCGCATCGTCGCTGCCCGCGCGCCCGCACATCTCGCATCTGAAGCTGGTGTTCGGCAAAGGCGAGCAGCGCGCCCGTGCCCTGCTCGACTTCCTCGCCGCGAAGCGCCGCGCGGGGATCGATCTCACTGCCGATGCCTATCCCTATACCGCCGGCTATACTGGCGTGGCGATCCTGTTCCCCGAATGGGCGCTGCCGCCCGGCGATTATGCCGCGGTGCTCGCCGGGCGCCGGCAGGAGCTGCGCGACTATCTGGAAAAGCGGATGATCCGCCGCGGCGGTCCCGAGGCGCTGCTGCTCGGCACCGCGCCTCATGCCGGCAAGACCGTCGCCCAGGCCGCAGCCGAGGCCGGGCTCGCTTTCCCCGACTTCCTCGTCAAGCTGGGGCCCGAGGGCGGCTCGGGCGCGCACTTCACCATGGACAAGACGCTGCAGGACGTGCTGCTCGTCGACCCCCACGTCGCGATCTCGACCGACGGCGGCCCCGGCATGCGCCATCCCCGCGCGACCGGAACCTATGCGAAGCTGATCGAGGACTATGTCGTGCGCGATGCCAGGCTGCCGATCGAGCAGGCGATCCGCAAGGCCACCGGCTTTCCCGCCCGGATCCTGCGCCTCGCCGATCGCGGCGTGATCCGGGTCGGCGCAAGGGCCGATCTGATCGTCTTCGATCCCGCCAAGGTCAAAGCGCGCTCCACTTATGTCGATCCGTTCGCCCGGGCGGAAGGATTCGATCTGGTGATGATCAACGGCCGCCCCGCCTTCGAACACGGCACACGGGTCGACACGCCCGGCCGCCTGCTCCGGAGTTCGACTGCCTGAGGCATTCCGGGGCTTATCGCCGTCATAGGGGGACAAACCGGCAAGCGAAGCACCGGAAATATAAACAGGAACTATGAACCACCAAGATCGCTATGTTATTATCGTTGGATCCTGATGGCATTCTGACGCCTGAGAGACAGAAATATGTGCTCCCGCCCAAATGAGATGGGATATGCGCATGTCGCAGTTTCGATGGGTCAGCGGAATATTTGTCGGATCTTTGCATCGCGCCAAGAACGATGCTCCTGGCGGTGCGCAATACATGCTGACATCCCTTGAGTGTCTCGCCAAAGCGGACGAGGCGGAGACTTACGGTCCGACCTGTCCGTTGCAGTCGCAACGGGACGGGTATGTCAGGGTCGCCTTAGGCTGGCGCAGGGTGGCCGCGCTCGCCCAGGCGCAAGAGCGATGGGCAACGCACCATCTGGCCGTCTGAATTCGAAGCGACAGTGCGGATGCGCGCGCTCGCGTCGATGGACAGGGAAAGCCCGCTCCGCGTCGCCATCGCCGGAGCGGAGAGGGCCGCGCCGAGGCAGGCGCAGGCGCCGAGCACCGGCAGCACTCCCAGCCTGAACCGGAACACTGCCACCACCGCGCCGAGCGTGAGCAGCAGCGCCGGCCAGTCGATCGTCGCGGGCACCGGCACGTCCAGCGTGCCGCCCGCGAACGGCACCGCCCGGACCTCGCCGAAGAGCGTGTGGATCGCGAACCAGATCGCGAGGTTGAGGATCACGCCCACCACTGCCGCGGTGATCGCGCCCAGCGCCGCCGACAGCGCCCGGTTGCCGCGCAGCCGCTCGACGAACGGCGCCCCCGCGAAGATCCACAGGAAGCACGGCACGAACGTCACCCAGGTGGTGAGGATCGCCCCCAAAGTCGCGGCGAGCAACGGCGGCAGCCCGGTCGCCTCGCGCATGGCGGCGAGGAAGCCGACGAACTGGGTCACCATGATCAGCGGCCCCGGCGTGGTCTCGGCCATGCCCAGCCCATCGAGCATCTCGCCCGGCTTCAGCCAGCCGAACGTCGCCACCGCTTCCTGCGCGACATAGGCCAGAACCGCATAGGCGCCGCCGAACGTCACCACCGCGAGCTGGCTGAAGAACGTCGCGATGCGGCTGAACACATGGTCCGGGCCGAGGGTGACGAGCAACGCCGCGACCGGCGCCAGCCACAGGACCAGCAGGATACCGGTCACCCGGATGGTCCAGCCGGCGCCCGGCCGGGCATGGTCGGGAAGTCCCTCGCCGAGCAAGGTGTCGCGATCGTGGACGATCTCCCCGCCCCCGCCGCCATGCCCGCCGCCGCCCTGGAACGCGGCAATCCCGGCGCGCCCGCCGAGATAGCCGATCGCGCCGGCGGCCAGCACGATCAATGGAAACGGCGCGTCGAACACGAAGATCGCGAGGAACGCCGCCGCCGCCAGCCCGCGCATCGCGTGGTTGCGCAACGCCCGCGATCCGATCCGCGCCACTGCCTGCAGCACCACCGCCAGCACCGCCGATTTGAGCCCGAAGAACAGCCCTTCAACCAGCGGTATCTGTCCCAGCAGCACATAGACGAAGCTCAGCCCGAGGATCGCGAGAAAGCCCGGCAGCACGAACAACGCCCCCGCCACCAGCCCGCCGCGGGTGCGGTTGAGCAGCCAGCCGATATAGGTCGCCAATTGCTGCGCCTCCGGCCCGGGCAGCAGCATGCAATAATTGAGCGCGTGGAGGAATCGCTCCTCGCCGATCCAGCGCTTCTCCTCGACGAGGATGCGGTGCATCACTGCGATCTGCCCGGCCGGCCCGCCGAACGACAATGCCGCGATCCGCGCCCAGGTCCGCGCCGCCTCGCCCAGCGGCAACAATTCGCCGCGCGACTCCACTGCCGGCGCGCTCATGCCCGCGCCTCGCGGGGCCGGTGCGAGGTCCAGTCATGGGTCTCGCCGCGCGCATCGCGGCACCAGCGATAGAAAGCGTCGTACAGCAGCATCCCCGCTTCGAGCTGTTCGAGATCGTCGGCATAGATGCGCGACAGGCCGAGCGAGGCGGCGAGCAGCCCCGCGGCCTCGGGGACGATGTCGACGCGATCGGTATCGGCACCGCGCACGATCGTCGCCAGATGCGCGAGCGGCGCGATTCCGCCCAACCCGAGTTGCTCGACCATCACGTCGAAAGTGCAAAGTTCGCCGCGATGGCTCCACCGCACGCCCTGTGCCGCGACATCGAACGGCGCCGCGCCGAATTGCTCGGCAACCGAAAGCACGTCGCCGGGATTGACGAACAGGAACACCGCGTGCGGATCGACGAAACGGCGGATCAGCCACGGGCAGGCGATGCGATCGACCTTGGGCCGGGCGCGAGTCACCCAGACCGTCCGTCCGCCTGCATCGCGCTTCGGCAGCAGCGCGTCGGGCACCAGCGGCAGCCCCGCCGCGCGCCACGCCGCCTGGCCGCCTTCGAGTATCTCGGCATCGCAGCCTTCGTGCCGCAGCAAAGCGGCGACGCCGGCACTGTGTGCGCCGCCGTCCGGACAAAGCACGACTGCGCTGCGGCCGGCCAGCGCCGGCGCCCAGTCGACGATGCCGGCGGGATCACGGCGGACGGCGCCCGGCAGCAACAGCGGGTCGGCGGCGAACGCTGCGTCGTCGCGCGCGTCGATCAAGGCGGGCGCGCTTGCGGTTCCGATCAGGCGGTAGAGCTTGTCGCAGCTTATGGCATTCAATTGCGGCATGATGCGTCCTCGGGAGGCTGGGGACGCGATACTTCAGCCTGCCGCCTCATGGGGAGATCGCGATCCCCATGACGCCATTTGCCCATCGCCGCACGGGGTTGTCAACGGGCGGGGGCTTGTTCCGGGACCCGCCGCACCCACTGGCCGCCATGGTCGCTGCAAGGCCTTGGGCGGCCTCCGATCAGGAAGCCGCCCGTTCGGTCACTGCGTATGAAGCGAGTTGGAAAATCCATTGATGAGAACGACGCCCGCAATGATCAGCGCCAGCCCCGCGATCGCCGGAAGGTCAAGCGACTGCTTGAAATAGAACACGCTCACGAGCGAGACGAGAGTGATGCCGAGTCCCGACCAGATGGCGTAGCCCAACCCCAGGGGAATCGACCGAAGCGCCTGGCTGAAGAGCACCAGTGCGAGCAGGTAGAGAAGACAAGCGATGATGCTGGGCGCCGCCTTGGTCAAATATTCGGATTTGTTGACGAACGAGCTGGCGGAAACCTCCGCGATGATTGCACCGATTAAAAAGCCGTAAGCTTGCCACACGTATATTCTCCGTTCCACTTTCAGAACCGGGATCGTGACGGCGGGCGAAACAGAGTCGGTGTCCACGCGCGCCATCGCCGATCCAGGTCGGTTGACGCCGCGGCAAATCGAACCCGCGTGGCGGGCGCAGGAACTACCAACCTGCTGCTCTGATTTCGGCTGGACGCTCCTACGTCGACCGGAGGATCGTGTCACGCGGGTTTACGCTCGGCTGGCCGCTGCGTTCACTGATAGCGCAGCGTCTTCTCGAATCCCTCGTTCGCCTTGGTCATTTTCGCCAGTTTCCTGAGGTGACCGCGAACATGCCGTTCGAACCGCACATTGTCGTAGATGCCCGTCGCCTGATATTCGTCCTGGCCGATCAGTTCCTTGAGGCGCCTGGCGAGCGCTTCCTGATCGTTCGTGCAGCCCGCGGCTTTCAGCGCACGGCAAACCCATTCCTCGGCCGCGGCCTTGTCATAATCGTCCTGCGCTTCATAGCCGCGCCGGTCCGCCGCGGCCTGATCCAGCCTCGCAGCCTCGAACCGGCGCTCCAGCCATTTGCGGACCAGTTCGCCATCCCACGCGTTTGATGGATTCGACATTGCTCTCTCCAGACCGATCCGCATTGCCCCAATAGATGCGGCAAGGACAGCGGCTACGCCCGACGGGAGCGATGGAGGCAACTCCGACAGTCTAGAACTCTGGAACGCGGTGCTGCAAGACCTTGGCGAGCATCCTGGCATCCTCCTTGAGGTGAGACGTCGTCCGTGTCATCGTGCGTCGCGGGCAAGACTCCGCTCCGATCGGGCGGCCAAAGCTATGCGAGGAGAGCTGACATGCGATTTTGCGCGGCAATCGGAATCGCAATTCTGGCCACGGCAGGAAGTGTTTCGCCTCTCGGCGCCACGGCAGCCGTCAGCGGGCGCGTCGGGGCCGAGGCGCCTCGAACCTTCTCCGTCGTTGCGGCGGAAGGCCGGTTCACTAATTGGGAATTCAAGCGGATCGCCAGGTTCGTAACGGCGCACCTGCAGAAAAAGGGCTATCGCGTCGCCGGTCGAGATCAGACACCTGACATGGTCGTGAAGCTTCGGTTGAGTGGCAAGGTCCTGCGTGATCTTGGCACCAATATGGAGTTCATGTCCCGGCCCGCTGCGCGGAGCAGCGCGGCGGGCGAGGACTACCCCTATCCTTCCGGGCAACTTCCCGCGGGTCGAGGGGGCCGCAACCTCTGGCGCGGGACTCCGGCGGCCTGGGAGGTACACATGAAAGTCGAGATCTCGCGCCAGGATGGCAGGGTGCGGTTGTTCGAGAAGGCATCCCACAAGCAAGTCGAGCGAACCAATATCGACGGCGCCTCGCGTGCGCTGGTCGACGCAACGCTCGCGACCTTTCCATCTACTGAAAGCCAGGCCACGGCGGTCACGGACTTGTTCCGGCGCCCACCAGGCGCCTGAATGATGCGATAGAGGCGCGTTGCCGGCGCTTGCGGCGCGGTAAATCCCCGAACGATCCCGAATGAGGGTGGAGGCGGCAAAGCCGCGCGCTGGTTGATGTCGGCCCGCCCCCTGTCGGCCATCCGGCTGGCTGGCCCGCAACGCCAGCTGTCACGCACTCCTGCCCAAAGCTGCAGGTCTGCAGACGTCCCGAAGTCGGCCGTTCCGCCGGCCGGTCTACAGGCCTGTAACCTGCCGTCAGTCAGCTAACTTGCGACACCAAAGAGTCGTCGCTGCAGGATCGGCACGTGTTAGTCGATGACATGCGCTCCGAGCGACCGTCGAAAAATCGCTCCGCCGTTACACTGCTAGAAAATCTTGGACGTCGGACCGCAAGCAATTAGTTTTTTGGAGTATCGGCAAACCTCAGTTTGGGCAGTATGTGGCTTCCATCATTGACGACATAGCGCAAACGCTCGGCGAACCATGCTTCCGCTTTTGGCCAATCCTTGAGACTGACCGGGAGTCGCGCGATGTGGTTCAGTTTGTGATCGTATAGATCCAGGTGCTGGAAAGGAATGACCATAACACTGATAATAATTTGCCCAAATCCTGCCAAATCAGAGATAGGAATAGATTTTCTTTTAAAGAGACGGTGGTAGACGATATTTTCGCCCTCGATGCTCCAACGTACATATTGCATAGCGATCCCGAAGACCATGAGGCCGATAAGGAAAACGCCAATAGCGACTCCTGACCAAAGTTCTTCTGAAGTTTGATTTTCGGGATGTGTGTAAATAGTATATATCATAGCCACCAATGCGCCCGCCGCACCTAAGCAAACAAACCATCCCAAAGTTCTTTTTGCCATCCCGGTCTTAAATACGAGATCATCCTGCATAAGATTCCACCTATAAGATCATTGTGGCCGAAGGTAGTGGTCGATGGGTAGCGTGACCCCGCACCGAACTAATCGCCATGTCGCAGATGAGCGGAAAAAAAGGCCCACCGTTGGATGGTCCAGATCGTCGGGTTGATCCAGTCCTGCTTTGATCAGAAAATACCTTGAAAGCTGCTTCGTAGATGCCGTGGAGCATGCCATGTCACGGAAATCCTGGAGGGAAATATCCCCGTCCGAACCGAACGCAAGGTATTGCATCGTGTGATCAGGAACCGCGTTGCGGGAGGCCGGCGACGAAGCCGTCAAGCGACGCGGCTCGGCTGATATTGAGCTCATAGACGCAAGCGAGTTGCCAATGCTCCCGCGCTGTCCCGATCGACCCGCCGGCCAGCGCGGACGCGAAGCCGCATTCGCGGGCACGAAAGCGCAGGAACTCGGCATTCGACGTCGCCAGGGCGCCCCGAGCCTGTGCCCGATAGCGAACATCTTCATCCCAGTTCTCGATCCGCGCCACCGCATCCCTCTCGGCCGTGGCGAGACGGGTGGCGCTCTCCCCGACATACGCTTTGAGGCAGTTGCCGAAGGCGACCTGTGAGAAATTTTGCAAGCTGCAGATGTCCCGCACTTCCGCCTGCGAGGACGGCTTGACCTGAGAGGAAGCAAGCAGCGACCCAACCAGAATTAGTGCAAACATGAAAGCCACCTTTGGTCGCCGCGAACGCTCGCACTCTACTCATAAGACCGTTCCCCCTTCGAGTCACCGAAAGCGGATTCTCAGGACACAAACCCAGACGCCCGAACGTGTCTGTGACGCCCCCGGTAGCGGACGTTGTTCGTTCGGAGGCCGGAGCATAATGTGCCTCCATGCCGAACCCGCATGACAAGCTGATCGCAGCTGCCGCCAAGGAGATACTCGGGCCGACTGGTTTTAATCGTAAGGGCCGGTCGCGTATCTGGATCAAAGATCACGGCTGGTGGCTGAGCGTGGTCGAGTTCCAGCCGAGCAGTTGGGCTAAGGGCAGCCACCTGAACGTCGCCGCACATTGGCTATGGATCGAACAGGATCATTTGAGCTTCGACCATGGCGGACGTGTCGAGCCATTCGTCGAATACACATCTGACGCCCAATTCCAGTTTGAAGCTACGCGCTTTGCCGAGGCAGCTGCCGAAAAGTCGGTCGAACTGGAGCGAACCTTCAACTCTATCGAAGCTGCCGCGGCGGTGCTTGCTGTAAAAGAGCGCGAGCTACCCGAACAAGCCCGGGGCAGCTGGTCCGCCTATCACGCAGGGATGGCGGCTGGCCTGTCCGGTGGGACCGCCGATGCGGCGGGCCTCTTCAATTCGATTCGAGACGCGCGCGTGCGCCTCGCTGTGGCGCGCGTTAACAACAGTCTCGCCGACCCGGACGAGTTCCGACGCACGACAGACGTTCTCATCGCCGAGCACAGGAAAGCTCTTGGCTTCGAACCAGTCAGTTCGATGTCCGCTATCGCCTGATAAGCGCCTGAAATCCGACCGGCATCTACCCACCATTCTTGCCATTCGGATGCAACGATCGGCGCAACGAGCCAAAAGCCGGCCGGCAGGTATCGGATGCTGTCGAAAGGCGAGCGCCCAGGTGCGGGCATCCGACGGCTTGCAATTGTCGTCGGCACCGACCATTTTCCAGATGCCGAAAATAGAGTTGCAGGTCGGTAGCTCCTGCGCCCGTTCATCGGGTTCTTCCCAGCCGCGGCGTCAACCCAACGTGTTTGGGAAGGCGCTGACACGGGTATCGCGCCTTCCCGGCCAATGCCGAGGAATTTCGATGTTTCAACTCTCGATAGCGGCACTCGTTTTCGCTACGCTGTTCGCAGGCGCGGCACTCTACATCAGCCTCGTCGAACATCCTGCGCGGCTCGGATTGGCAGACGGCCCCCTGCTTGCGCAGTGGCAACCCAGCTACAGGCGAGCGTTACCTGTTCAGTCCGGGCTGTCGGTCCTCGGCGGCGTCGCGGGACTGATCGTCGCTTATCTTTCGGCGGATTGGCGATGGCTTGCCGGAAGCGTCCTGTTGCTCGCCAATTGGCCGTTCACGCTGTTCCTCATCATGCCGGTCAACAAGCGCCTGATGGCGATGCCGGAAAGTGAGGCCGGTGCCGAAAGCCGTGCGATGCTGGTGCAATGGGGAAACCTGCACAACGTCAGGAGCGCGCTGGGCGCAGCGACGACGCTGCTCTTTGCGTGGGCGTTGGCGGCTGCAGGCTGACGCGCCACTCACCCCTCAATCCTCCCCCGCCCGGGGGGGTGGGCATACGAAGCAGACGGAGGGGAGGATGCACGACGGCTGATGAACGCTCCCCCTCCGTCGCTTCCAGCAATCCCGGCCAGCGCGCGCGGCTGCCCGCTCACATCGCCTGGAAGACGCCGCAGGCGATACGCCCGCCCGAATTGCCCGAGGGATCGGTCTTGTAGTCGTCGGCATTCGCGTGGATCACGATCGCCGCGCCGTCCTCGTCGAGCAATTGCTGATAGGTGCCGCCGGGCAAGGTGAAGATCGTCCGGTCGCGCCCGCCCGCGGCGACATCGAGATTGGGCATGTCGCCGGCATGCGGGCCCGCGGGGTTCTCCTTGCCGTGCTGGTGGGTGGTCGGGTTCCAGTGCGGCCCGGCGCTGGCGAAGTCGGGCGCGGTGCATTTGCCGATCGCGTGGATATGGGTGCCGTGCGGCCCCTCGGGCAGATTGCCGGCTTCGACGATCACCCGGATCGCGCCATCGACTTCCTCGGCCACTGCGGTGCCGATCTTCTCGCCCGCCGGGTTCACGATGTCCGCCTGCGCGCGGTAATGCCCCGCCATGTAGCGCGCATTCTGCTCGGGCGTCGCGCATCCGCCCAGCATTGCCGCGACCGCAATCGCCCCCATCGCCACGCGCTTCATCTCGTCACTCCCTGAACTGTCCGTCCCCCTCTAATGGACCGTCGCCGCGCCGGTTCCAAGGGGGTCAGGCCCCGCCGATACAGTCCCCGTCGCGCTTCCCGCTCACGCTGCCGATGCCGAGCGCGATCTTCGCCCGCCGCGAGAAGGTCAGCGCCTGCCAGCGCCCGCTATTCCCCACTGCGGTGCGGCTCCTGAGAAAGGTCAGATGGAGCAATTCATATTGCTCGGGATCGATCCGGCCCTTGTCGAGCATGCATCGCCACTGCGCGACGTTCCACGCCCAGTCGCGCCCCACGCCGTCCTGGTCCACGCTTCGGCTGAGCCCTGCATACCAGTCGAAGATCGCCCGCAGCCGCTCGCCGCGCTCGCTTTCGGACATCGCCGCCAGCTTGCCGCGCAGCCGCGCCAGATCCTCGTCGGCGGGAAAGAAGCCCTGCTGGACCTTGGTGTCCACTGCCCAGCGCACTTTGCGCATCGTGATCTTCTGGCCGCGAAACACCCGCAGCAGATCCTCGCGCACGGCCAGCAGCAACGCGACATAGGCGTCGGTCTGCACCTGCAGCATCGCGTCGCTCTCGAAGATCGCGGTGAGCTCGCCGAGCATCACCGGGTTCAGCTTCCCGTCCGGCCCGTGCGCCGCGAGGATGCCCTTGCGGCATTTGTCCTTCACCGGCACTTTCATGCAATCGCGCGAGAACAGCAGCTTTCCGTACACCGGCGCCAGCGCCTTGCGCGTCCGCCCGAAGCTGCCCCCCAGCCGCTGCTTCCACGCCGTCAGCACCGGCTGCAGGCTGCCGGTGCCGTAATTCCACTGGCTCATCCCCACCGACACCAATTGGCTGTCGAAATTGCCCACCGGCATCGCCCAGCAGCCCATCGTCTCGGGGATCGCAGTCTCGGCCATCCGTTCGAACACCGCCGCACGATCGAGCCCGATCTCGCCGAGCAGGGCCGCCGCCGCGGGATCGATCCGCAGGAACGCCGCCTCCCCCACTCGCCGGCATTCGGGCAAGGCCGTCGGCGCCGCGGCCGGCAATTCCTGCGCCGCGGCACCCGCGCTCCCCAGCAGCGCCAGCGCCACCACCAGCATCCCCAGACCGTGCCGCAAACCCGCTCCCCCGATTGCCCCGCTTAGCCTATGTCCCGCCGCCGGCATTGACAATCGCGGCGCAATTGGCGGAGTTGGGCCGCATGGGGGCCGCGGTCTCCCCACGAGGCGACAGCCGAAGCATCGCGTCCCGAACATTCCATGAGGACGCCGTCATGCCCGTGAATCCTGTCGCCCCCGCCCGCTTCGCGCTGCTGTGCGTCGCGCTCGGCGCGAGCGGGATCGCCGCGCCCGCGGCGGCGCAAGACCTGTCGCTCTCGGGAACCGCGCGGCTGCGCTACGAAGCGATCGACGGTCAGGCCCGCGCCGGGTTCAACACCGCCGACGATCTCGTCAATCTGCGCACCATTCTGCTCGCCGAATATAAGCATGGGCCGGTCCGTCTCGTCGCCGAATTGTGGGACAGCCGCGTCTATGGCGGCGACGACGGCACGCCGATCACCACCAGCGAAGTCAACACCGCCGAGCTCGTCCAGGCCTTTGTCGAATTCCGCGCAAAGGACCCGCTCGGCGCGGGCAGCAACTTTTCGCTCCAGGCCGGCCGCTTCCTGCTCAATCTCGGTTCGCGCCGGCTCGTCGCTGCCGACGATTATCGCAACACCACCAACGGCTATACGGGTCTCCGCGCCGATCTCGGCTGGCAGGGCGGCTGGAAGGCCTCGCTGGTCTACACGCTGCCCCAGCAGCGCCGCCCCGACGCCCCGGCCGACCTGCGCGACAACAAGGTCGCGCCCGACCGCGAAGGCTTCGATCTCGTCCTGTGGGGCGGCCTTGTCAGCCGTGCGCGGACGATCGGCCCCGCCACGCTCGAAGCGTCGTTCTTCCACCTCGCCGAGCGTGACCGCCCCGGCCGCCCGACCCGCGACCGTTCGCTGAACACCGCATCGCTGCGCCTGATCGGCGATCCCGCCCCCGGCCGCGCCGATTTTGAAATCGAGGGCATCGTCCAGCGCGGCCGCGTCTCCACCGGTCTGTCGGCCTCCGCCCCGCGCCAGCAGGTCGCCGCCTGGTTCGCCCATGCCGAAGCCGGCTACACCTTCGCGAGCGGCTGGAAGCCGCGCATCGCGATCGAATATGACCATGCCAGCGGCGATCGCCCCGGCGGGCACAACACCCGCTTCGACACCCTGTTCGGCATGCGCCGCGCCGATCTCGGCCCCTCGGGTCTCTACAACGCCTTCGGCCGCGCCAATTTCATCAGCCCTGGCCTGCGGATCGAGGCGACTCCCGACAAAAACACCGACTGGATGACGACGCTCCGCCCGATCTGGCTCGCCGCCGCCGAGGACAGCTTCTCGACGACCGGCGTCCGCGACCCCGCCGGCCGCTCGGGGTCGTTCGCCGGCACCCAGATCGACGCCCGGCTGCGCCACCAGCTGACCAAAGCGCTCAAGCTCGAGCTCGACGCGGTGCTGCTCGCCAAGGGCCGCTTCCTGCGGGATGCGCCCAACCCGCCGCCGGGCAAGTGGACCAAATACGCGTCGGTCAATCTGACGGCGGCATTCTGAGCGCATCAGAAGCCGTCGCCGCCTCCCTCTCCAGTCGCTTCTTCGCCGCGGCGATCCCCTTGAGGAGCACGGCGTTTGTCTCCTCGCGCGTCGCCCGCCGCCTGAACCCCGGCGCGCCCGCCCGCTCGCGGGGTCCCGCCCCGGCCGCGCGCTGCTCGTGCAGCACGAGCGCGCGCAGCAGCGATTCCGAATAGCGCCAGCGCTGGCCGATCACTTGCCCGCCGTGCACGATCGGTTCCTCCCAGCCCAGCACCGCGCGCTCATAGGCCGCCTGCTCGATCGTCACTGCCTGGGTATCGAGCGCCGCCTCCCAATCCGCCGCGAACTGCTTGCATTTCTCGCGCAGCTGATAGGCCGAAGTCGACGAGATCCGCGCCCGCGCACAGGCGTCGCGCACCGATCCGGTCTCGGAGAGTGCCCGCAGGAACAGCTTGCGCCGCGCGTCGTTCCAGCCGTCGCGCCGCAGCCGATGGTCGCCCAAAGGCTCCTCGGCCAGCGCCCGCACGGCCTTGCCCTGCTCGGCGATCCACGCCGCCTGCTGCTCGGCGACCACGGCGTCCCAGCGCGCCGCGAACCCGGCATCGCGCCTGCGCCGTTTATACGCCACCGACGCCGAGCGCCCGATCGCCGCTGCCGCCTCGCGCACCCGACCGGTCAGCCGCAGCGCGAGCAGGAACGCCTGTTCGGTATCGGCACTCCAGCGCGCGAACGGCCTTGCGGCGGGCCGAAGCGCCCAATCCGGCGGCATGGACATGGATGCACCTCCCCTGTGAGAAAGACGCCAACCATATATGCCTTTATTTCCTACATTGAAAGAACCAAATAGGAACATTTCTTGGTGCGGCGCGGCAGGGGTAGCGCGCCGACCCCCGGTCAGGCGCCCCCCGGCGCATCCGCTCAGAACGCGTATTTCAGCGTCACGCGTCCATTTCTCGGCTCGCCATATACGAAGCCGGGGAACCAGCTGTTGCCGCTGAAGAAGGTCTGGTCGAACAGATTGTCGACATTGACCTGCAGCGACAGCTGCTTGCTGAGATCGTAGCGCGCCATGATGTTGACGATGGCATAATCGGGCTGGCCGATATTCTCGACGATTCCGGTGCCGGGGTTTTCCGCGGTGACCGGCGGCTGGCTCTCCCATTTGAGCGCGCCGCCGATGGTCAGCCCGTCGAGTGTATTGGCAAAGTCATAGGCGGTGGCGAAATTGAACACCCGGCGCGGCTGATGGCTGAGCACGTCCACATCGTCGGCATCCTTCGCGCTGTAATGGCTCCAGCCGGCGCTGACATTCCACTGCGGCGTGATCTTGCCGACGATTTCCAGCTCATAGCCCTTGGCCACGGTCCCCATCGCCCCGCGCCAGGCCGGGTTGGCGGTGCCGGGCACGAACTGGCCGGGATCGGGAACCGCGAGATTGTCCTGCTCGATGCGATACACCGCCGCCGTCGCGAGGAGCTGGCCGTCGAGCAACAGTGCCTTCAGGCCCGCCTCGTAGCTCTTGCCTTCCAGCGGATCGAGCAGCCGGCCCGCACGATCGCGCACATTGCCCTGCGGCTTGAAGATATTGGTGTAGCTCGCATAGGCCGACAGATTGCCGGTGATGTCATAGACCAGCCCGGCATAGGGCGTGAATACGCCCTTGTAGTTCAGGCGATAGCCGGCCCCGCCAAAGGCATCGGCATCCTCGTTGCGCTTGAAGCTGCTCACGCGTCCGCCGCCGATGACCTTGAGCCCGCCGATCAGGCTGATCCGGGTCGTGCCGTACAGCGCGGTCTGGGTGGTGTTGCCCATGCCCGACAGCACATAGCGCTCGCCCCATTCGGGTTCGGCGAGCGCGCCGTCCCAGCGATTGAAGTCGCCGACGGGATCGATCGCGACGGGGTCGCGATTGGTCCAGCCGCCGTCGAGATGGCTCGCCATCGCGCCGAAGGACAAATCATGGGTGCCGCCGAGCAGCGAGAAGGTGCCGTTGGCCTGAATGCTGCCGTGCCACTGCTCGGGATCGGCCTTGTACCAATAGCCATAGCTGTTCACTCCCAGCCCGGTCACCCGGTCCGGCGTGCCGTCGAGCCACAGCAGCTTCGAATCTTCGAGGCCCTTGTGATAGCCGAGGTCGCCGCGCACGTTCCATCCGCCACCCAGATCGTGAGTCAGCGTGGCGAAGGCGGATATCTCGGTGGTGTTCCAATGTCCCCAGTCGGTGCCGGTGGTCTTGGATCGCGGCCAGTCGGTCCGCGTGCCGTCGGTATACCAATAAGGCAGCTGCGCCCACATCACGCCGTCGCGGTCGTCGCGCTGATAGCTCGCGCCGAACGACAACCTCGTGCGCTCGCCCAGATCGGCATCGATCACGCCGTACAGCACCAGACCCTGCTTTTTCTCGCGATCGACGAAGCCGTCCTGCCGATATGCCTGGGCGACGGCGCGCATCCGCACCGTTCCCGCGGCATTGAGCGGCGACTGGACATCCACCGTCGCGGCGAAGCGATCCCATGAAGCCGCTTCGAGGCTGACATAGCCGGCGAATTTTCCGGCATCCGCATGCTTGCGGATCAGGTTGACCACTGCCGATGGATCGCCCGCGCCGTGCATCAGCCCCGCCGCGCCGCGCACCAGATCGACGCGCTCGTACAGCGCGGTGCTGGTCTCGCCAAAGCCGACATTGCCGTTGGCGAACGGCGCCCCGTCGAGCTGGAAATTCTGGACCTCGAAGCCGCGCGCGGAAATCGCGCTGCGCCCGCGATCGATGTCTTTCTTGGAAATGCCCACGGCGAAATCGAGCGCGTCGTTGATCGACGTCAGCGCCTGGTCGGTGATCTGCTGCCGGGTGATGACGCTGATGGTCTGCGGCGTTTCGATCGGCGTGAGGGGAAGCCCGGTCGCCGTGGTGGGCTCGTTGCTCCGGCCATAGCCCGTGACGACGATGTCGGCGTCCTCTGCTCCGTCCGCGTCCGGGGCCGCGTCCGGCGCCGGGTCGCTCTGCGGCGCGTCCTGCGCATGGGCCAGTGCCGGAACGAACAGCCATGCCGAGCCTGTCAGCAGCAAGCGAAATGAACGGCGCATATTTCCCCCTTTTCGACTTCCATCGATGCATTTCATCGTCCGCCGCGCCGACGCACCCGATCGCCACCCGGCACGGCCAGTGCTGCGAGGCTGCGGTAGATGGATGCAAACGCGACTGCCGAACCACGATCCGGCATCCGATGCGCGCCCGCTAATGCGATTTAATCGCAATTACAAGCGAAACGCGGCCTTCGGTCCTTTCGCTTCAGGCCCCGGGCGGAAGCCGCAGCACTCCAGGGTCGGAATCCGCCGGTGTGCAGGCTGCCGCGTCGCCGTTCTCGCACGCCGTTCGGCGATCGGCCGCTTGACGCTTTCACCGGTGCGTAGGCCACCGGGTCAGGTCAACAAAAGCATTAGGCTTGGTGATCGCACATCGAACCAAGACGCCTTCGACGATGACGCGACCCGGTTTTCACTCCGATCCCAACTCTTCATGAATGCGGCTTCGTATCCCATTGAAGATATGAGTCGACGCCAGCCGAGCCGCACCGACAACATGCTCCGGCCGAAGTATCGATAAACATGGACGGAGCCAATTTCGACAACAGCGATCGAGACAACCCGCTTTATCAACGCAGTTATCCACACAATTCTCAATTAGAACTTGCAGATTATGCGTTTGGCGCCGTAGCCTGCCCCTCCATCGAAGGGGGACGATGATGGACAGACAAGGCTATCTGCTAGTAGATAATATGCACGCTCTATATCCTAGCGCTGTGGCGCAACAGATAGAAAATCGAGCCGCGGATGTTATCCAAAGTATCGAGCGCTCACAAAATATCACCCTTCCCACGATCCGAATCACCTTAAAGCCAAGATCCTTGTCCGGACGGTCTGAGCAGCGAATGGCTGAAACGTTGTTCGGGGAAAATAGCTATCCGCACGTTAGAATTATCTTTTCCAGATCACAGATCAGCTCGTCGCTACTTAAAAGCGCATTCTCTGAATCTAAACTGCTTGTGCTCATATTGGAGGGGGATGATGTTGGCCCCAATACGATCGATTCGAAAATAGGACCTGCGAAAGCACGGTTCGTTGTAACGCGGGACAAAGCGGCACGAATGATCGAGGACGTTATAATTGACGTCACACTTGGCAATTTATTCGCACAATCGGGCGCCGTAGCGCGGGCGATTGAAGCGAGGGGGCACGCCGGGCTCTACAGACTTAAGGCCCAGTTCGCTAAGGAGCGCATTGAGCGCTCGTGGTTGCGAGAAGTCACCAAGCGAGCCGGCTATGCGACCATCTCGTCGCTGACGGTCGTGCAAGACTCTGATGTAGCGGGGCGGGCAGCCGCAGCCTTTGCGGGATGGCGTGAGTTTGCGGACTGGGTTGAAAACCGATTTAGACCTCCGTCAGCGAGAACCCATGCGACAACGCGCGCCTTGGGTGATTTGCCGCTGCTGGGAGGACAGCTTTCGCTGAAGCGCATCGAGTCCAAGTTGGCTGAACTACCTGACGGGCGCTACGCGCTGCTGATATTGCGCAGCAGTGCAAAGGCACGAAAAAGCCCCTCCATGAAACGAAAGATATTTTCCCTATTTGGTCGTTACGCACGCATTAATACTTTTCGATATGTTCCTGTCAGGACATTCCGCTCAAGGTATAAGATGCTTAGCGCACTCATATCGTCCGGGCACCTGCATGCCGTGTACCTTGATGTCAATTCAGATGCAGTGAACCTTCTTGAAGGGGGTCTGTGATGGGATGGTGCGGCTACATTGACTTGCTGGGTAGTCGGGATGCGGCGAGGCACAGCTCCCAAAGCCTGCTTGAAAGCCTGGACAGCTTTCATTCCGCGATAATAGATGCATTCGATGAGTTTGACGGCGATTGTTACGCCTTCAGTGATGGCGCCTTTTTCTCATGCGCAGACTATGAACTCGCTCTTCCGTTCATTCGGAAGATGCGTAATCAAATGTTTCAGGACGGTAAGTTTTTTCGGTGCTCTTTTCTTCCCGGAGATATCGGCGTTAATATACGAGAAAAAAAGAAAACTGCGAAATTTTTTGGCAAGCTAATTTCTTACACATTCCTCGGTAAAGCGCCGGAAGCCTATCAAAGAGAACTCAATTTCAAAGGTGTCGGCTGTACTATAGACACGAATGTTATTCGGTTTTCAGATATTGAAGAAAATCTACGGACCGCCTCCCCAGGGCCATCGCGAGAGGAACTAATCAATAAACTAAATGCAGAGAAAGATAGATTACGAATATTTCGCTCTGAAAATGTGGTAAAATCTTTTTTTATAGACATAAACGGAAAGAATATATCAGCACACCCTATAGAGGATTTTAAATATACCCCGTTTGAAATATCATCCTATGATGACGATATACAACAAACATGCCAAGGTGAAATTCGGATATTTGATCAAATAGTATCAGCCTGTTACAGCGCTCTGGCAAGATCAAGTAAGGTGTCATCTTATTACATTTCCGCATTTTCCTCTATTATTAGATCTTTGGATTTAAGAGACGCGGATTGGAATGGTGATAGTAAATCATGGGTTGATACTCCATACGCTTTTAGGGAGCTTATGTCTGAAGGATCAACAAAGTTACTAAGGGAGGTTCCCGGGTTCCATTTTATTCTTCTTTCGTGTTTTGATCAGCTCTATCGCGCAAAGGAAGGGAATATTCCTTCTCGTCAGGAGAGTGCAATAGTGGCCCGATTGATGCGGGTACCGTTATGCTTCCGCAACCTGGACCGCATTCCTGACATCGTCATTTCTGTTCCCGCGAAGAATCGCCTCGTAGAGCTGAAACTCATGACCGCGCGGGCGCCGCGGCCGACAAGGCCCGCCGGTAAAGGCTAAATCCCCACACCCTTCCCCTCCCCTCTCTCCCGCGCTAAGGCCCCTTCGAATCTCGCATTCGCAGCACCCTACCGGCGCGCCCGCGCGGTCCTTCGGACTTGCGTCCCCCGAGCGCCCGGGCCGGACATAGAAAGGACCCCGCGCCCCATGACCGCCATCGGCAACGATACGCTCGGCACTCGCGACACGCTCACCGTCGGCAGCCAGACCTACAGCTTCTATTCGCTCCCCAAGGCGGCGAAGAAGCTCGGCGACATCGGCCGCCTGCCCTTCTCGATGAAGGTGCTGCTCGAGAACATGCTGCGCTTCGAGGACGGCAAGACCGTGACGAAGGACGATGCCCAGGCGATCGTCGACTGGCAGAAGGACGCGCGCTCGAACCGCGAGATCCAGTATCGCCCCGCCCGCGTGCTGATGCAGGATTTCACCGGCGTGCCCTGCGTGGTCGATCTCGCCGCGATGCGCGATGCGATCACCAAGCTCGGCGGCGATCCGGCCAAGATCAATCCGCAGGTCCCCGTTCATCTCGTCATCGATCACTCGGTGATGGTCGACGAATTCGGCACCCCGCAATCGTTCGGCCAGAATGTCGAGCTCGAATATGAGCGCAACAACGAGCGCTACGAGTTCCTCAAATGGGGCTCGAAGGCGCTCGACAATTTCAAGGTCGTCCCCCCCGGCACCGGGATCTGCCACCAGGTCAATCTCGAATATATCTCGCAGTCGATCTGGTCGTCGGTCGCGCCCGACGGCAGCATGATCGCCTATCCCGATACCCTGGTCGGCACCGACAGCCACACCACGATGGTCAACGGTCTCGGCGTGCTCGGTTGGGGCGTCGGCGGGATCGAGGCCGAGGCGGCGATGCTCGGCCAGCCGGTGT